>CBDVDA010000058.1:0-19507 GCA_965372635.1 uncultured bacterium
GGTTAGCCGGAAGTCAAGAAACTATGGCAATAAAACAGCCATACGAATCACATCCCTTCCTGACCGGTCCTACAGAAAGAACCTCTTTATTGCCAATATTTTTACAGATTGATATTCCGGACGGGACGAATAAGAGATAAAAAAAGGGGATGGACTTTCGTCCATCCCCTAAAGAAATAAGCAACTCACTTCTTACTTCTGGTGACAAGTACGACAAAGTGCACTTGTTGCATTGCTCTTCCTGAGGAACTTCACTACGCCAGGACCGTTATGAACATCATGACATGTAGCACACTCCATGTTGTTCGCATTACCACCGACGTTGAAGAGCGGAAGCTCTCCGCCAGCCTTACCGTTGGCTACAGCAGTCAGATCACTATCTTCAGCAGCAGCAGCAGCGTAGCTGAAGCCGATCGGATGATCGTTGGTCAGATCAGTACCAAGGTTTGCAAAACTAGTAGCAAAGTTGGCATTGAGCGGGTTGTTAACCCCTCTGATCGCACCACGGGCAACCGTAGTGGGAGCAATCGAACCGTCATGACATCCGAGACACCTGAAAGAAATGTTATCAGGGCCAACGGTAGATTTGCCTACAGAAGAAGTCAGCGTAGCACTGGTGGTATACAGCATGTATCCACCAATCTGTACAGACCTCGCCCAGAGAGGCACATTGAGACGCGCGTTATGCGGGGTGTGGCAGAATGCACAAACTTCAGACGTAGCATCAGTCCTGTAGGTCGTCAAACCTGCAATACCGAGGTTATGCTTACTGTTGGTAACATCTGCAATCGCAGTACCCGCAAACATCACGAACCCTATCGCAATTGTCAGCAAAATAGCTCTTTTCATTTTCTCACCTCCTTTCTTTTTTTAATTTTTTCAACACTCACTAAAAAGGACGAACAAACCTTCCCAAAATCTTTAATGTCATGAAGCTCTTCAAGCCTTATTCTTACTTAACGGGGTGACGCTTTAAATAATCTTCATCCAGATATTGGAAAACTTGAAAGTTATTATTCAACTGATCTGCAATATATATGCCATTCTTCTTGTCCACATGAATACCGGACGGCATAGCAAAACCGGCCGGCGCCGTCTTCCCTCCCTTAGTAATGTATTTTCCCCCAAGAGTCATTAGAAAATTGCCCTTCATGTCAAAAATCTTTATATTCAACGCTGCGGAATCAGATATATATATATGATCCTCACTGTCAACAGCGACCCCCTTGATTATAGAAAAATTACTCGGGTTATCTCCGCGCTTCCCGAAGTGCCTCAGGAACTTCCCTTCCGCAGAGAACACCTGAATCCGGGCATTCATGGAATCAGCGACGACCAGTGTCCCGTCCCGCGCCACATCGACATCGACGGGGAAATTAAATTCCCCCTTCCCGCTTCCCCGGCCGCCGATAGTTGAAAGATGTTTCCCTTCTTTATCATATATCGTCACATTGTGACCGTGTGAATTTGCTACATATATCTTTCCATTTTTATCATCCGTTGTCACCCCTATGGGCCAGTTCAGTTCAGCTTTTATAGAGTACAACGGCTTTTCATCCCGGTCATAAATATTTACCCGGTTGTTTCGCGTATTTGTAATATAAACATTGCCGTCACCATCGACATGGAGCCCCTGGGGAACATAGCCGAGCATTTTACCCTCGACGATTTTCATGCTTTTCTTAGGGATATTGTATACATAAAGGCCCGGGCGGTACAAATCACTAATATAGATTTTTCCATTGCCGTTTGACGCGACATCATAAGGCTTGGCAAAGACACGGGGGAGAGATTGGCCAAAGAGATTATCCATAAAGATCTTAAATTTTGACCTCGGGAAATCAAGCTGGCTCGAGAAGGTATCTATATATTCGATTTTCGGTTGGCCCGGAGGCTTTGGGAAAAAAAGCCGCCTTTTTTCTCTTTTCGGCCCCGATGATGCACAACCACTTGCCATAATCGAAACTACAGCAACAATGACTACAAGAGCATAGCCTGATCTTTGTTTAGTATCCATTGGACTCCAAAATCTGCATTCCTTTTTGTAAGAGTGCTTTTTTATCAAACAGAGGTAGCGCCTGTCAAGGAAATTAAATTCAATTCAGAAAACTACGCCATATGGCCAAGACTTAGTCATATCACATAGCATGACAAACCTGACACATCATCATACCGGGGGCAAATCTCATAAGTTTCTTCTTGTTAGAGCTGTGAGGAGAATGACAACTGACGCAGTTAAACTCCTTTCCTTTTCGGGAGGGGTCTTTCTTCGCCTCCATAGGATGCCCGGGGGTAACGTGCGTACCGGTAAAATGCTTCTTGTGACAACGGAAGCAGATAACGTTCACTGACTCTGAAACCAAATGCTCGCCTCTTTCACTGTGCATGGCATGACATGTCATGCATTCTCTCTTCGCCACAGTCGGATGTATTGATGTCATAGAGGAAAACCTTACCACATCACCTGCATGACAACCTCCGCAATAGACCCCCTCCCGGTCTTTCACCGAATATTTCACTTCGCCTTCGGCCGAATGACATTGCAGGCATTTCCACGTTGCCGTGCCGTGAGGACGAAACTCCGTCATAGACGCCTCATGGCACTCTACACAAAAGAGATCATTTTTTTTCAAGGGATCCAGATCAACTACGGGATCGACCTTCATCCTGTGGCACTTTTTACAAGGGACCTCCTTCTCTTCCATGTGCATACGCCCGGGAATAAATTCAGGCGGCGCCGTCATCGTTCCCTTGGACGTTGTTTTCTGGTAAAAGAGGGTCATCTTCTTGCTCACCACATCCAGTCCCAACTTATTCCGGCCCACGATCTCTATAATATTGCTGCCCGGCAGGAGAAAAGTCCTTACAATGATCGTACCCTTCAGGTATTTTTCATATTCCTCCGTCTTAATATCGATAACAGGCGTCAACTGATCGTTTACCTTGACCACAACATAGGTAACCCGTCGGTCCGCCACTTTTGCAACGAGATAGGTCATCTCACGCTTGATAATCTGCTTATCCTCGGGATAATAAACATGGAAAGACTCTTCCGTCGCAGGTGCAACCGCAGCCCGACCGTCCACGACGAATAAGAGCATGCATGCAGAAAAGGCAAAGAGTATTCTTACTCTCTGCCCCGACTTTAAAATACGCGTTATTGGCACATCAAACCTCAAAGAAAACCTTTCTTGCCGGATGACACTCCGGCATGTTAGGCATTTTACAGGTTTCAGGCAAACTGTCAAGCCCATTTAACCGGATCAATGCGACTATTTTATACTAATCGCTTCACGCAGTGCGCTTTCAGCCCTCGCCAGGTTAGCCTTTGCAAATTCATTTTCAGGTTCTAACCTTAAAGCATCGCGAAAGGCTCCGACCGCTCGATTGTGATCTCCCATCATTCCGTACAGACCTCCCACGTTAACGGCATAGACCACATTTTGGGGTTCAATACGCCGGGCAATCAGGAATGAGTTAAGAGCATCGTCGAATTGGCGGCGGTCAAAATAGACCAGTCCCAGGTTGTAATGAACCTTCGCATTGCCTCGCCAAAGACTGATCGCTTTACGATAAGCGGCAAAGGCATCGTCTAAATCGCCCCTTTTCCTGTACCAATTCCCGAGGTTGTTATGGGCAAGAAAGGAGAGCTCATTATATTTGAGCACATCCTTCCAGAGGGTATAATCATTTTTCCAGAGGGAATTTCTCGACACAGTCAACAAGAGAAAAAAGGAAAGCACCAGGATAAGCAGCGTTAATGAAAAATTTCTCTTCGAAGAGGAAACCTGTTCCGTCGCACTACCGATAAAGATTGAAAAAAACAGGATAAAACTGACGGAGGGAATATAGAGAAAGCGCTCGGCAATAATATTAAAGGTGGGAACAATGCTCGCCACCGGCAAGAAGGTGAGAAAAAACCAGACTATGAGGAAGCGTTGTTCCTTCCTGACAAATCGTATTAGACCTATAAGCGCAACCATGAGGACGAGAGGAACGAAAAAGAGGGGTGAACCGGGCGAGGTTGTTAAAGGAAAATCGTAGTCAGCCAACAGCGGGACGGGCAGAAAAAGGAGTTTAAGGTAATAAAAAAAGATCAGGGGAAAGGTAAGGAGGCCGGAGAAAGGGGGTTGATTTTTATAGCCCGAAGAAAGGCTCTCCGGCAATCCAGAATAGACGCTATAAATAAAACCGAGATAAACAGCAGTTACCAGCCCCATAACAACCATGAGGTTGACGAATGATTTTTCAAAAAGCCCCTCATCTTTGTTTTTTGACGAAACGAGCCAGTGAAATGACAGAATCACCACCGGCAGCGTAACAGCCATCTCCTTCGAGAGAAGTGCGGCAAGGAGACAAAGGGTTGAAAGCCCCCAGGAGGCCCACCTCGACCGCCCGTACTGTTTCAGACCAACGAGATAGGCGAGAAACGAAGAAAGATAGAAAAGAGACGCCAGGAGGTCTTCCCGGAAGGTAACGGGGTTGATCGCTTCTGTGTGAATCGGGTGGAGGGCAAAGAAAGCGGCCGAGATGAGGGCCGTTAAGTGCTTGGAGGTGATCGACCTGGCAACAAAAAAAACGAGCAGCACGTTCAAGAGGTGAAGAATAAGGTTGTTCAGGTGATACCCGAAAGGGTTTTCACCAAAGAGCTTATAATCGACAAAGAGGGAGAGAGCCATGAGGGGCCGGCTGAGATCTAATGCCTCGCTCCGCGCCGCCCCCTCGGAAAGATCCGAAAAACTCTCGGCAAAGAGATGCCAGTTGTGAATCGCCTCGCTCTCCAGCAGGTAGACCCGATCATCCCAGACGAAATCATTTTTCAGGCTATTGCCGTAGGCCGCAAAAACAAGCAACGCAAGAAAGAGAAGACTTAAAACATCTTTTTTCGCCATCCCCTACCTCACGCGCCTTGCCTGGGAAAGAATATCCAGAGTACCTTTTAAAGAGAATCCCTTCATCTTTTTTCGATCTCCCCTATCATCGCCCTCGCCTTTTCCGCATGCCTTCCACCGAGACGCCACCGTTCAAGAAATATCCGGTACGCCTGAAGAGCGTCATTCATCCCGCCCGTCTCACGGTAGGCCTCACCGAGATAGAAATAGGCGAGGCTGTTCTCCGGATTGATCATCAGTATCCTTTTATACGCCTCAATCGCCTCCGGAAAGCGTCCCGTATTGAAATAAGCCTCCGCGAGATAACGGTGAACATTGGAACCGGCGTAGCCGAACCGGGCCGCCGTCAAAAAGGCATCGATGGCGCCTGTAAAGTCTTCAGCCTTGAATCGCGTTCGTCCGAGACCGGCATGGATCTCCGACAGGAGAACATCCCTGCCCGACAGTTCCCCTTTCAGGTTTAGCGCCCTTTTAACCTCGGAAAGCGCTTCGTCATATCGTTCCATATCCCTGTAGAGAATGGCAAGATTATAGTAGGTTTCGGGAGTGTCTGCGCCCGAGAAGATTGCTTTTTTCGTGATCGATTCCGCCTTGCCGTAGCGTTTCTGCTTTCGATAGATAATGCCGAGATTATTATAGGCCTCCGGCTTGTCGGGCCAGCGCCGGACGATATGCAGGAAACCGGGCTCCGCCTTAGTGTAATCCTCTTTTTCGAAGGAATCGTTAAAGAGGCTAATCCTGGCGAGGTAGGAATTATCGTTCTTTTTGAGGGCGTCCGTCCAGAGGGTAGACGCATCGAGCCAATGGCCATTACGATCGACAAGAAGGCAGGAGAAGGCGATAACCAGGGCCAAAACAGTTATGCGAACATCCTTTCGACGCCCGAGATGAAAGAGAAGCAGGCCCGACAGAAGAGAAAGGCTGGCCGAGGGGAGATAGAGAAAACGCTCCGCCACCAGGTTGTAGGTGGGCACCACCTGCAAGACAGGCAGAAGGGAGACAAAAAACCAGAGCAGCAGGAAGGAGAAAACCGGCTTCCAACGATAGGCGGCGTAGATCGAATAAAGGAGCGCGAAAACAATAAAAAAAGAGGCGAGCACCGCAGGCTGCAAAAACGACGTACTGACAGGATAACCGGGATCGACGGAAAGGTTGATGGGAAAGAGAAACAGATCCAGATAATAGACGATCATGCCCGGAATATTGACGAAGGCGTAAAATATGCTCTTTTCCGGGTAGTCCGGCACCACGGGTTGGGCGAGGTAAGTCCCGGCAATCCAGGCGAGATAAAGGAGAGTTAACCCGGTGACAGGAACGACAACAAAAAGCAGACCTTTCAGGCCTTCTCCTTCTTTTCTAAAATAGATATAAATCAGCACCGCCATGGCGGGGAGTGTGACCGCCATCTCCTTCGAAAGGAGGGCAAAAAAATAGGCAATCAATACGCCGGAGATGAGTAGCCCCTGCCCTCCCCTCTTCTCGCGGTCAAAGAGTTTCATAAGGCAACTCATGGAGAGGAGGTAGAAAAGGGTAACGAGCACGTCCTCGCGGAAGGTAATCCCTGTGACCGCCTCGGTGTGAACGGGATGGACGAGAAAGATGAGCGCACCCAGAAAGGAGGGAACATGCGCCTTCGTCAGTTGAAGACCGAGAAAAAAGAGGGCAATCGATGTGAGGATATGGAGAACAACGTTTGTCCCGTGATAGCCCGCCGGGTTCAGTCCCCAGAAGTGATAATCAAGCAAAAGGCTCAGGAACATGAGCGGTCGCGTCAGGTCCGTGTGATCGCCCGACAGGGTGCGGTATTTCAGCGGGTCGAGAACCAGCGCGGCATTCCCAATATCTCTCAGATGCTGACTGTCTTCGATGTAAGATTTATCGTCCCAGACGAAATCGCCTTTCAGGGCGTTGGCATAGAGGAGTGTGCCGAGCAGGACAAAAAGGAGAACGACGAAAGCCGTTTTCTGAGGCAGCGCCGAAAGGTTCATAGCGAACACCTCACATACCTGTCATTCCCGGCCTGACCGGGAATCCGGTTTTTCTTGAACTGCCGTACGGCAGGTTCCCAGAGGGTGATTTTCAATAAGGGTTCTAGATGAGGGAGAAAAGAAAAAATGGAGGCGGCGACCGGATTTGAACCGGTGAATGGAGGTTTTGCAGACCTCTGCCTTACCACTTGGCTACGCCGCCTTAGGAAAAATCACGCTTTTAAATAAATAATACGCTTAAGTCTTGCCTTGCTGAAAAGCAGAAGGCTGTATGACCGTCTAAAACCGGCCTTATTTAACCCGCACAGGGTACACATTTCAAACTATTTGGTCAAGTCAAATCATTAATGCAGAGGTTCGCCTAAACGTCTTTTTCACTCATCCACTTAGAGTTCAAAGGGGGAAAATCATCCATTATTTCACGGAAGAATAAACTGGAGCCCAAATCGATTATCGACTTCACATCGCATTAAAATTGAAAAGAATCTTTTTTTTTGTTAGCATCGTCTCCAATAAAAACAATGGACAATCAGATGACCCGGACCAGAAACTTTTTTATAAATTTGACCCTCATGCTCTTCACCATTGTCGTTTTAATCGCAGTGGGCGAGTTCATGACGCGTACCTTTTGGAAGCAGGGCTATCACCATCCTTACGATTGGCGAGACAGGTTGGGAGGCTTATTCGACCAAGAAAGAAGACGGTACATACAGGATCCTGTTAGTCGGAGATTCCGTCGCTTTTGGTCAGGGCGTGAGGCTGGAAGAAACCTTTGGGAAATTGATTGAAGATAATTTGAATGCTGAGTACGGCAAGAAGACCTATAAAAAATTTGAGGTCATTAATGTCAGCTGGCCCGGCATCAATACGGCCCAGGAATATTTGGTTTTGAGAGACAGGGGCCTCGCCTACAAGCCCGACATGGTTTTAGTCGCCTACTTCCCCAATGATTCCGGACCGTTCAGAAGAGACACAGTTAATCCGACGGCCCCCATATACATCAGGCG
This sequence comes from uncultured bacterium, assembly GCA_965372635.1. GTDB lineage: Bacteria > Desulfobacterota > JADFVX01 > JADFVX01 > JADFVX01 > CBDVDA01. Next base: position 7,888 of record CBDVDA010000058.1, read on the forward strand.
CCCCCCCAACAGGCCTGGGAAAGAACCTTATGCATTGCCCCTTCCTGAATCAATAAACATGTTCTTAACTCTCAAGTCAGACCTCTTCATGCTCACCATGAAGAAATACGACACACTCCTTCACAAGGTTGGGTTAAGACAGAAAAGCAAAGGCGACAACCTTCTAGGACCCTACGAAGAAAAGAGTAGAGCGTGGGAATCCAACAAGGTCATTTTAAGAGACATCGCTTCCTTATGCAGACAAAACCAGGTTGTCCATGTTTTGACTATGATCCCTTTTTTTCATGCGCTGGAAAAATATAAATACAAGACAATACATGAGAAAGTCTTAAACGTAGCCGCAAATGCAGGCTTTTCTTCACTCGATTTATTGCCCCTTTTTGAGGGCAAGGAGAGCGCCTCAATTGTCGTAAGCAGAATCGATTCTCACCCGAATGCCGCCGCACACCGGTTAATGGCAGAAAGCATTCTCAACCATATTATCGAAAACAGGCTCATCCCCTCGCTGACTACAAAATGATAAGTCCCCAGTTCCGGTGTCGCTGCGATGACGTCTAAAGAAATTTTAACGTCTGCCAATCTGATTATAAAGGCGGATGAATCACTGTATAAAGCCAAGCATGAGGGCAAAAATCGAGTCGTTACAACATAAGTAAGAGTTTTTTCTGTTTATCCATTGTGAGTGCAGTGATGCGAAATATAAAACACACCAATGCATCAAAAAGGAATTTCTTCTTGGAAACGCGGGACAACAATCGTTAAATTGACGAAAATTGTTGTTCATGAAGAGAATAATGAGAAACAGGCCCGGCTATGAGGAGAAAGAGGGGCATACCTAATGGATAAAACCAGAAGGAGAACGTCTGCGAAGGGGATTCACCCGGGAAAGACTTGAGACGGAGGTGTTTACATTCAGGCGAGAACCGGCATAGCGTGGAAAATGTTCTTCCCGGCAACCGGCGCGCCTGCTCTCTCTTCGTAGCAGGCGGAAATCATCCCCCGAAGAGCGAGCCTCGCCCTGTGAAGACGTGATTTTACCGCCGGAAGAGTGAGCGACGTGCTCTCGGCGATCTCGTTCGATGATAACCCTTCGATATCTTTCAACACGAGGACGGTCCGGTATTTTTCGGGCAGGCTCTCGATGCTCTCCTTGAGAAATTTCAGCAACTCCTCTTTGATCAGTTCATCTTCCGCCTTGACGCCCCAATTGGCAATGGGACTTAGATGGCTTCCCTGGTCATCGAACTTCGGCAGGTACTCATCGAAGGGGAGATAATACCGTCGTCCGTTTTTCCTGAGACGCAGATAACAGAAGTTGAGAGCAATCCGGTATATCCATGTGAGAAGGGACGCCTCCTCGCGAAAGGTGTCGATCTTCTGGAATACCTTGAAGAAAGTCTCCTGAAGAATGTCTTCCGCATCTTCACGGTTTTTCACCATAGAGAGTGCCGTATTATAGATCTTGCCGCCGTAGGCGGCCATAAGATCGCTGTTCGCCTTCATCTCCTTCTTCTTGAGCCGTTTTACGAGGGCAACCTCATCGCGCTTTGTCATCCGATCTCTTCCTGCCCAGTCGTTCGATTATTAAAAGACTCGTCTCAAAGATGAGAAGCAAGCCGGATAAAAACTTCTTTCTACGGGTATAATAGTAACGAACTAAAAGGGAATAATAAATCGGACGAACCCTCTATTTACTGTAAGGTTTTGTCCTACGAAAAAGAAGGGCCTCTTTATCTGATGTAGTCTTTATCCTACGAGTGAGAAGGGAAAATCTGTTACGCTACCTTGAGCGGCCGCTCATAAACGTTTTCCGGGTGAATATTCGAGCGTTCTTTTCGATCGTTCTCAGAACCGGTCAATCGCCGACTCTGAAGGAAGATTTCATCCATCCTGTCGTTAAGCCTCACGAAGACGGCAAGCACCTTTGGGTCGAAATCGGAGGGAGAGACACGACCGTCCCCTTGTGTGATAATCTCCATCGCTTTTTTATGAGAATAGCCCGGTTTGTAACTCCGCTTCTGCCTGAGCGCATCGTAAACATCAACCAGCTTGACAATCCTGCCCGACATCGGTATTTCTTCCCTCTTCAGTCCCGCCGGATAGCCCTTGCCACTGAACTTTTCGTGGTGAGTTAAGGCGATCTCGGCGGCCATCTTAAGCCGAGGAGAATCCCCAAGGATACGGACGCCGTAGGCGGGATGTCTGTTCATCTCCCTCTGCTCCTCTTTCGAAAGAGATTCCCCTTTTTTGAGAATGTGTCGAGGAAGAAAAATCTTTCCAACATCGTGCATCTGAGCCGAATAGCTGATGGTCCTGACAAAATCACTCGCCATGCCGAGGCCATCGGCGAGGAGTTTTGAATATTCGTTCACGCGGGCAATGTGGTCGCCCGTCTCTTGATCGTTTCCTTCGGCTGCACGGGCGAGAGCCTCCACCGTATAGATGAACGCCTTCTCCGTTTCCTTGATCTCATCGGATATCCGTTTCAAGGAGTTGGCATAAACAGTGATCCCTTTCAGGAGATAGGCGTCGAACCGGTCCACAAGCCGTCCCGAGAAAAAGGCAATCACCGCGATGTCGCCGCTGGTGTAGGTGGCAAAACGCTCGACAATCCCCACCTTTTCCTTCACCAGGGGATGAAATTTCTCTTGGTAGGCCTCGATGCTCTTCCCCTCTTTTTCCCAGTTCGACCAGACCAGTTCCCCCTCGCAACAGGCAATGGCGGCCCTGTCCGATGACGTATCGATGACGATCTCATCAGGGTCTTTATAGACATTCCCTCTCCACAAACTGTAGATATTTCCCGTCAGCCGCTCCCCCTCCTTCGTTGCTAGAAAAACATGCGTTGCCTTGCACCCCTGATGGCAGTTCTCGTCGGTCAGTATCTTGCCCATGATCGCCTTGAAATGTTCATCGATTTCAAAAGTGACGGGATCGAAGCGGTCGAGGGTCTTGTCGAGAAAGCCGGTGATTCCCACCATGTCGCGATAGGCCGATGAGAGGGCATGTTCGGACTGTTTTTTCTGCGTTATATCCCGGCCTGATACGAAAACGCCCTTCTCGCCCGGAAAGGTGCGGAAGGTATAATCGATTTCAACCCCGTCTATTGCCTTGCTGCCATACCCCGCGCCGGGCTGATGCGAAAGTTGCGCCATAATGTCCCTGTAGTGATCGGGCAGCATTCCTTCTATTTTCCCTTCCGGGAGAGGGAGCCTTTCGAGGTAGGCTTTTGCCGTCTGGTTGGCATAAATGACGGACCCCTCGTCATCGAGTTTGAAGATTATGTCGGGGTTCGCCTCTGGAAATTTCAAGAGACTCCGGAAGACCCGGTTGTTATTGAAGTGGATAAAGAGATAAGGAATAATAAAGGGGATGAACAGTTTCGAAAGAGAACTGAGGAAACTCGCCGTCAATCCGAACGTAATCTCCGTCAGGTAGTTCGTCCCGTAAAGAAGTTGTTCATTGACGGCGAGAAGCAGGTTGATCCCGAGCCCGGCAAAGAGCGCCGCCACAAGCGGTTTGGCGATTAGAGATTCAAACCATCTAAAGTGTCCCGAACTTTCACTCGATTGCATCATGGCGATTCCCCCTTGACTCCCTATTTCTATAGGGATAATTTTTTCATCCTCTATTGTTAAGATTTTTTAATCGCCGGAGGGATTCATAATTGAGCAAAAATTAAAGGGAATCTCTATTAATCTGTCATGCCGGACTTGATAAGCCTGTCCCGTACTTGATACGGGAGTATCCAGGGGTCTGATTTAACTGAATTCCCGCTTTTGCGGGAATGACAAAATGTTAACTTTTAGAGATAGCCTAAAAGCTTTATTATCGTTATTTCCAATTTTTATGCCTGGGAAGGGTCATAACTCCCTCCAACTCCCTCTTATACCCAAAGGGCACACTGTGGTTTACTTCCTGGATTCCGGGTCAAACCCGGAATGACAACACTGTTTGTGCGTACATCAGGAGCTACGGTTAATTTATCCAGATTCCCCTTTTCATGGGGATGACAGTTTCAGGAGAGATTGTTCCCTTAAGTAAAGAGAGGATCGGGCCTTGCTTTGGCCCTAAAAAGGCCTGACTTTCCTCCCCTTTAAAACGCAGCCGAGTGGAGTTGTTGACTGAGGAAGAAGGACACAAGCTGTCTGAGCGAAGCGAGTTCTTGTGACCGCCGAAGGCAACTGCGGAATGAGGGAAGCCGAAGGCCAAGTTTTTGGGCGGCCTTTCTTTTGCTTCTTCTTCTTTGGCCGTCAAAGAAAAGAAGAATTCTCATGGCATAGCAGGCCAACTCTGACTCCACCCAGAAGAGGGGGATTTCTATAGTTAATTAAAGGGGTGGAGACGGTTCCGGATAAAATATGGGGCTTAAAAAAACGAGGAGAGATAAATCATGTTTCCTTCATCAGGTGTTTCACTACCTTTCCGATCCGCGAGGAGAGTTCATCCGGCGTGGAGCTGGACGCCTTGTTCAGGTAGAGCGCAGGCTTACAGAAGGAGAGCACCTTCTTGAAATTCTCGTCGCACTTTTGGGCCGTAAAAAACATAATGGGCGTCGGCTTTTGGGCAAAGCATTTTTCAATTGCCCTGGCGGCGATGGCGGCGTTGACGCCGTTTAGTATCGGCATGGCGACATCGAGGACAATGAGTGCGGCGGGATTCTTCTCTATAAGCTTTCGGGTAAAAACAGTGATAAAATCCGCCCCGTGATCGCAGGTGACCACGTTACTCGCCAGTTTATTATCGGTAATCACGTCTTTTAAAAGCGCCCGAATCATGGCCGAATCGTCGGCAACGAGGATAGTATCGACGGGCGTCAGTTTATCCCCCGGAATTTCAACGACAAGCATGCCGCAGAAGATACAGCATTCCTGTTCTATCGGTTTACTCGTCTCCAACTTCGGCCCCCGTTCCACGACGAAGGTATCCACGTTCTCACCGCAGCTTGGGCAAAATTTCTTCGGCTTATTCTCGTCTATCATCGATCCTCTCCCTGCTACTATAATGAAACTTCGCTGTTGATTCTAACCCATTTTAACGACGTTGACAAAAAAAACTTTTACCGTCCCCCCGAAAAGGTCTCTCTTTGTGATAAACTTCGTTTATAAAAAACTTTGGCGGAAAATAAATTGACGGAAAAATTCGAACTCACCGGGGATTACATCGAACTGATCAAACTGCTGAAGGCAACGGGCCTTTGCTCTACAGGCGGCATGGCGAAAAACGTTGTCGATGAAGGGCTGGTGCGTGTTGATGGAGAAGTGGAGCTGAGAAAGCGGTTTAAAGTGAGAAGCGGGATGCGCGTTCTCTTCGAAGGGGAGACTATAGAAGTGGAGTGACGTTTGAGGTGCTTTAGTTTCCCCCTTTGAAAAAGGGGGACTAAGGGAGATTTCATGAATCTGATTCCATTATTTTCAAATCCCCCCTCACCCCCCCTTTGCTAAAGGGGGGAATCATAATCCTTATATTATAAAGAGGCAACAAGCGCCTCCTTCTCCCCCTTTTTCATCCCCTTTATCGCAGCCTCCCTTTTAGCCGCCTCCGAGCGGTTAACAAAACTCTCTCTATAAACAAGCGTCACAGGGCGGCGTGCGCGGGTATAACGTGCGCCGAGAGGCGACTCCCCGTTATGCTCCCCCACTCTCCTTTCCACGTCGGTGGTAATCCCCGTGTAGAGGCTCCCACCGGAGCACCGTACCATGTAGACTGTCCAATCGCTCATCTGCTTCGTTTTCTGCGGCTATGGGGGCATCTTTCTGTCTCCTCTCCCTTGAGGGAGAATTACGGCCAAAATTCCCCCTCTTAGAGTAAGAGGGGGCCAGGGGGCGTTAGTAACAAATGTCTCCCTATTTAAGGGCCTACTTAATAAAAGCTTAAAACCTCTGGATTCCGGGTCAGGCCCGGAATGACAATCATAGAGGTTGAGGAGCAATGGACTCAACCGTCACCCCATAAATTAACTCACTTTACAATCCGATAACAGGGAGTATATTCCCCTGTCAATTTCATCCGCTGTTGAGCCGCAAAAGAAGAGAGCAGTGAATCAAGGGCTGTCATAATCCCCTCATCCCCACGGATTTCGAAGCAGCCGTGCTCCTCTATGGTGCGGATACCGTCGGCCTTCACATTGCCCGCCACAATGCCCGAAAAGGCGCGGCGGAGATTCGCCGCCAGGTGGTGGACGTCCTGATCCCTGTGCAGTTCGAGAGAGGCCATGTTTTCGTGGGTCGGCTCGAAGGGGCGCTGGAAGGCCTCTTCGATCTTTAGGAGCCAGTTGAAATAGAAGGCGTCTCCCGTCTTACGTCGAAAGTTGTAGACCTCTTCGATACCCGTTTTCATCTCCCTCGCCACCTTTGCCGAATTGTTAATGATGATCTTGTAGCGCTGCTGCGCCTCAATCCCGAGGGTATCTGCGATAAACCGGTTGATCTCGTTGAAATAGTCCCGGCTCTCTTCGGGACCGGTGAGGATTAAGGGAAAGGGGACGTCCCTGTTTTCGGGGTGGAGCAGAATGCCAACGATATAGAGTATCTCCTCCGCCGTCCCGGCCCCCCCCGGGAAAACGATAATTCCGTGACCGGTGCGGACAAAGGCCTCCAGCCTCTTTTCGATATCGGGGAGGATGACGAGGTCGTTCACGATCGGGTTTGGCGGCTCGGCGGCGATAATCCCCGGTTCGGAGATGCCGATGTATAGCCCACGAGTTATCCGCTGCTTGGCGTGAGCGATGGTAGCCCCCTTCATAGGCCCCTTCATAGCGCCGGGGCCACAGCCGGTAACAATATCGAGGCCCCGAAGTCCCATGGCATGGCCCACCTCTTTCGTGTAATTGTACTCGTTGAGCCCGATGGAGTGGCCGCCCCAGCAAACCACCAGGTTGGGCGTAATCCTGGGACGCATAATCCGTGCATTCCTCAAAATATGGAAGACGGCATCGGTAATCCCCTCGGAACTTTCGAGATCGAATTTCGGATTCTGTTGGACCTCATCACGAAGGAACACGACGTCGCGGAGAACGGCAAAGAGATGCTCGTTTATCCCACGGATAATCTTGCCGTCCACGAAGGCATTGGCCGGCGCACCGGTCACTTCCAGCTTTATCCCCCTCTCCTGCTGAACGACCCGTATGTCGAAGGAGGCGTATTTCTCAAGCAGTTCCTTCGCATTGTCGGTGTGATTGCCGCAATTGAGTACCGCAAGGGAACAGTTGCGGAATATCTCATGCGTCCCCCCCTCGCTGGCACTGAGGAGTTTCTTCACTTCCGCCTTGGAGAGGACCTCCATCCTCCCTTCCGGCGTAATTCGCGCATCTACAATGTCGTTATCCATCATCAAGCCTTTCACTCTTTATAGGCCCTCTTTTGAAGGGGAAAAACAGCCTACCAGAAAACAGAAATAAAGGGTATCCTTAATACCCACCGATGGGCAAAATCGATCCATTTATAAGATGATTATTTTTCAGGCACGATTCATGATTCGTCGGGCACTTTCATAAAATATCTCGGCAAAAAGAGTACTTATGGAATTATTCACAAAATCTGTTGATAACTCGGGATATCTTTCCTCACCGGGCAAGGAAAAGTCCTTTACCCGCAAGGGGAAAAGCAAATTGCCTATTTTTTAGGCACCAAAGTCCCGCCAATTTTATCCTTTAGTTACGGCACTTTATAATTAGGCGCCCCAAGCAAATGGCGGGGGATTGAATCTCACCACTAACAGCAACGATTTTAACATTTACTTATCCACAGAGAGAGAAGAGACCTGTGGATAACCCCCGAAAAGCGTGCGTCAAAAAGGCTTTTTTAAAGTCCCTCTTCGCATACTGATTTCAAACCCCTCAATCGTCTTGCCATACCGTTTAATCAACGCCACTCACCTGCCAGATTTATCATGAAAATTTCATTTCCTTATGGTACTCTTTTCATAAATGGTCCTGCTAAAATCAAACAGATGAAAAAGATACTCGTCACAGGTGCAACGGGCCAGATCGGCTCCGAACTGGTTCCCGCACTGAGGGAGAAATACGGGAGCGAAAATGTGCTCGCCGCAGGGCATAAAAAAGTGCATACACAGGAGATGAAAGATTCGGGGCCCTTCTGCACGCTCAATGTATGCGACGCCCATGCCGTTGACAAAGCGGTGAGCGAAAACAATATCGGCACCATCTATCACCTGGCATCGCTCCTCTCTGCCGTTGCCGAGGCCGACCCGCGCAGCACCTGGGAGGTGAATATGGGGGGTCTCGTCAATATTCTTGAAACTGCCCGCCGTCACGGTTCAGCCCTCTTCGTCCCCAGTTCCATCGGCGCCTTCGGCCCCGCCACGCCACCCGACGATACGCCACAGGATACAATCCAGCGTCCCACGACAATCTACGGCGTCACCAAGGTTTCAGGCGAACTGCTGGCAGATTACTATGCAAAGAGGTTCGGCGTCGATGTGCGGGGACTTCGCTATCCCGGCCTCATTTCCTACGTCACCCCTCCCGGCGGCGGCACCACCGACTACGCTGTCGAAATTTTCTACGCCGCCATCAAAAACCAGCGATATGAATGTTTTTTAAAGGGTGATACCCGCCTCGATATGATGTATATGCCCGACGCCATCCGGGCCGCCATGGAACTGATGGAGGCCAACCCGGAAAAGCTGAAGCACCGGAACGCATTCAACGTAACGGCCATGAGCATAACGCCCGAAGAACTGGGGAAAGAGATAAAAAAAATCATCCCCGGTTTCACTCTCACATTCAAACCGGACCGAGTGAGGCAGGCCATTGCCGACTCTTGGCCGCACCATTTGGACGACAGCGCCGCGCGCAGAGAGTGGGGCTGGCAGCCTGAATACGACCTCCCGGCAATGACGCGGGAGATGATAGAAAAACTCCGTTTACGGTTGGGTAAATAGTGACCGATCAGAAAAAGCATTTTGACACTGATTTGCACTGATCCTTTATGATTTTTTAAAAATATTATACTGAATAAAGGTTTAGCCATTACGGTGAACAGACTATAAATTTATCTGTGTCCAGCAGATTTTTTTAATTAATTAAAAGGAGGCAATACAGTGTCCCTGACAAAAGTGGAAAAACAACTCAAATCGGCACTCAAAACCCTCGCCAAAGAAAAACGCCTGAAAGGCGAGGAAAAGGTGATTACCGGGATAAAACCGGCAAAAGCCGGTTTCGGACCGAGATACCTTATTGACGGGGAAAGAGAATTTCTCCGCATGAACGCCAATTCCTACCTCGGCCTCCACCTCCACCCCGATGTTATCGGTGCCGAAGAGGAGGCGTCGCATACCTTCGGTACAGGCCCCGGCGCAGTCCGCTTCATCAGCGGCGCATATACACCCCATATTGAACTGGAAAAACAGCTCGCCCGTTTTCACGGCAGGGAGGCGTCCATGATTTTCAGCGCCGCTTATGTCACCGTCATGGGAGTGCTGCCCCAACTCATCACGGAAGAAACACTCGTCATCAGCGACGCGCTGAACCACAACTGCATCATCAACGCCATCCGCCTTTCCCGGCCTGCGGCAAAGGCGATCTACGGCCACCTCAAAACGGAAGAACTGCAATCTATCCTCAGAGAAAACAAGGGGAAGGCGAAGCGGGCCGTCGTCGTCACAGACGGCATATTCAGCATGCGGGGCGACCATGCCCCGCTCGGTGAAATCGTTCGTATTTGCAAAAAAGCAGAGGCCGATTATCCCGAAGGGGTAATCACCGTGGTGGACGACTCCCACGGCGTGGGCGCCTTCGGCGAGACAGGGCGCGGAGCAGAAGAGGTGACAAGAACTAAAGCGGATATCCTGATCGGCACTCTCGGCAAGGCGTTCGGTGTCAACGGCGGCTACGTCGTTACCAATAAGACGGTTATCGATTATTTGAGGGAAACGGCCCCCTTCTACATCTTCTCCAATCCCATCACCCCATCAGAGGCGGCGGCGGCGTTAAAATCGCTCGAAATCCTCAACAGCCCCGAGGGAGCCTATCTGCTAAGAAATCTAAGCAGCCTCACGTTGCGATTAAGGAAGGGGCTGAAAGCCCTGGGGTTTGAGACTATCGAGGGGGAACATCCTATCGTACCCCTCATGATCCGGGATTCGGACCAAACATCGGCACTTGTGAGCCATCTCTTCGAGGCCGGAATACTGGCGACGGGACTTAAATTCCCCGTTGTCCCGAAAGGCGACGAGGAAATCCGCTTCCAACTCTCCGCCGATCACACGGAAAAGGACATCGACTTCCTTCTCGGCGTCCTTGAATCATTTACAAAAGAGTGAAGGCTCATGCCATCATATCGGCAAATTTGTGCCTTAAAGATTCACCAGAAAATAATTTCCCCATAGGCAACTGATAATGATTGACAGAGCCGATCTGACTGTTATAATAATCTGAATTTCAGGGCGCATTGCGCCATTCATTAAACACAAATTTAAGAATTGGGGTATAGACTATGTCAGGTGTAAACAAGGCAATCTTAGTTGGAAACCTGGGGCGCGACCCGGAAGTCCGGTATACCAAAAGCGGGCAGGCGGTGGCATCATTCAGCCTCGCCACGTCGGAGAAATGGACCGGCAAGGACGGTAATAAGGAAGAGAAGACCGAGTGGCACCGCATCGTCGCCTGGGGCAAGCTGGGTGAGATCTGCGGCGAATATTTATCAAAGGGGAAGCAGGTCTACATTGAGGGACGGATTCAGACCCGTGAGTGGGAAGACAACGACGGCAACAAGCGGTCAACTACGGAGATCGTGGCTAACAACATGACCATGCTCGGCCAGGCGGGTGGTAGTGGTGGTGGCGGCGGCAGGGATTCAGGTTCCTACGGCGGATCGCCATCAGGCGGGGGGGGAGGCGGCGGTTCCTACGATGGACCTCCGGCAGGTGGTGGCGGCGGTGGGTCTTCGGCGGGTGGCGGCGGTGGGTCTTCGGCGGGTGGAGGCGGCGGTTCTTCATCTGGTGGAGGCGGCGCACCGACCGGCGGCGGCGACTTCGAGGACGACGACATCCCCTTTTAAACGTTAATTATTCAGATGAAAACAAAATCCCCTTTCGGTGAATGCCGGGAGGGGATTTTTTTATTGCATTAAGCAATGTGTCCCCAGAATTACGGTCTGTTGACAATTATGTCCCCTTTGTTTTTCTTGACCTCCCCTCCACTGGTGGGAGGGGATTGAGGGGAGGGGGATAACCGAGTATTAAACAGTCGTTGGCCCTATTTGATTTTCAGTGGTGATGGTAAAGGATGGCAGATAGCTCATAATTTAAACCTCACCATAATGTTTGCTCTCATAGGGCTGCATGGAAAAATATTAATGTGAACCCGTCCCTATTTTACCCAGTTCTATTAATTGTTTCTTTAAAATTAAGAGGTTAGCTTAAATAGTCGCTGTCGGGGTGTTGAAAAACCCCTCTTATAGAATCTAAAATTGGCTAACCAAATTAGTTTTTGCTATTTCCTTTAAGGGGAAAAATCTTTTACCAATAATCATATTCTCCATCGTGTGCTGTATGGTGGGAAATATTGATTGTATTAACGTTAAAAATTGAGCTTTAAAGGCTGCCAGCCTCTTTAAATTGATTACTGCCGCCGTCAAGTAAACCTGGATGGCAACGT
>CBDVDA010000059.1:0-18954 GCA_965372635.1 uncultured bacterium
CATGATTATGGAAGAGGTGATGCGTACCTTTCACGATTATGCCGTATTTAAAAAAGAGGACCTGGCAGACGGCCTGGCGGGAACGGATAATGAAAATATAAAAATTGTCCCGAACGTGCTCTCAATGGACGATCTTAATAAAATCTGGGCCACCTTTCCCAATAAACCGTTCAAACTCTCCCTTGCATATCTTTTCAGTCCCGTACGGGTGCCGTCCGCAAAAGAAGCGATGCCCGTTAAAAGGGTAGCCACATCTGAAAGCGGCGTGGAGCGGATAAATAGAGGTGGAAGTGCATGAAAAACAGGTTGTCTCTCATATTTTTGCCGACGGATTCTTTTACTGGCGGCAATGAAATGGAAGGGGGTTTTTCCGTTCATCTCTACAGGGTTGGTGATAACGGTCTGTTGGAGGAAAGGGAGAGGGAATACTGCAGGAAAAATACGGGGCATTATGTTTTTGTCAATCTCCCCGGTGGGAATTACAGGATTAAAGCGGGCGGGATGTACTATACCGGGGAAGAAAGAGAACTGACCTTGAGTGAAGATGTGTCGTACGTGGATGAATCAACGGGGGAGCAGGTTTTCCCCGAGGAGAAGATTACGTTCGCTCCGAGCCCCTGTTACCCTTTCCCGGAAGGGGAAACGTACCTGGTTGGTCAGTTGGTCGATTCCGCCGGAGCGGCGGCACCCTCCGCCACCGTCGAGATTGAGGGTGACGTCAGGCAAAGCATATCGGACAAAAGAGGCAAATTCGTTTTTTGTTTTAGTGATTTATCAGGCAGTGCGGATTTTACTTTGAATATTGCGCAGGAAGGCTATCAGCCCGAGACGTCGGTAGTGACGGTTGAGGAGGGGAAAAGAAATTTCGAGACAATCGAGTTAGAGCAAACGCCAAATTAACGATCAAATAAATGATATGAGGGAGGGAGACTATGCCGAAAATAAAGAATAAATCGGGCAGCAAGCTGGCCGTAGAAGTGGCGGGGGGAAGGTTTATCCATCTACTCTCCGGCGCCGAGGCGGACGTGACGGAAAGAGACCTCAATTCACCTCACCTTGCGGGGTTTATCAAGCGAGGCGAGGTAAGAAAGATTGCTGAGGTTGCGCAGCCTGCCCAGGCGAAAACGCCGAAGAAAAAGAAGAAGAAAAAACCAAAGGAGGGAGAAAAGGGGAGTGCAAAAACATCCGGGAAAAAAAGTGACGACAAAAAATAAAAAAATAATTAACTATAAAATTATGGAGGTGAAACATGGGTGAATATTTATCGCCGGGAGTATATGTAGAGGAAGTATCTTCAGGTTCCAAACCGATCGCCGGGGTCGGCACGTCGACGGGAGCTTTTGTTGGGGTAGCCGAAAAGGGGCCTCTCGGGAAGGCGGAACTTATAACCAACTGGACGCAGTTCCAAAAGAAATTCGGCGGGTTTGTTGATGATGCCGAACTGGCTCATGGCGTTTACCAGTTTTTTAACGAGGGGGGGACCAAATGTTACGTGGTGAGGACCTGTCATAGTGCAGATGCAGACTTATCTGCAGCAACCCTGGAAGATTCCGCCAACGCTGATACCATCAGGATAACCGCTGCAAATGAAGGGACATGGGCCAATAAATTGACCGCTGCGGTGGAACCGGCGAGCAATGACCGTGATTTATTTAAGCTCGTCTTAAAAGATGAGAATGCTAAAGGCGAAAAAATTGCCGTGGAAGCATTCGACAACCTGGACATTGCGAGTATTGAAGAAACGGTTAACGATCAATCGGCCTTCATAAAGGTGGAAAAAGATTCCTGGGATGATGGAGGTACTATAAATGGCTCCAGGAAAATCCCCTGGGTTACAAAATATGAACAGTCGGTTGTTTTATTGGGAGGTGCGGAGGAGATAGCTGATCCCGCCACAGACGCGGTGGCAGCCTCTGCCGATTTATTGGGTGCAAACTTCACCACAGCTATTTCCGTTGCCGCCGTTAATGCGGGAGTTGACGGCAATAACCTGGTTGTCACGGTTACGGATACAACAAGTTCGCCGAATACAATTTCCATTAAAGTAAGCCATACCGCAACGGGCGAGGAGGAGATATTCGAAAATATCGATTTTACCACTCCAACGATAAACTCGGCTTTAATCACTTTAGAAGCAGGAACTGCTCCATGGCATTTAGACGTTGCGCAGACTCTGACGCTTACCGGAACTGCCGTAGATGACAGAATCACGGATGAAACGGGTGCCGATCTTTTTGAGTTCACGGCAAGGACGGGATATACCGCAACTGACATTACTGTAACGGTAGAACCGGGCGATAGCTCTGGCCAATATGATATTTTCGTAAAGCATAAAAGTGACCCTTACGAAGAACATACGGGCCTCCTAACGTTAGAGATCGCAAGTATTACATCTCAATATGTTGATGTGGAGTTGGTAAGTGGAGTAACTTTAGGAGATCAGGTCCCGCGACCGAGGAAAACAGTGGATGTGGGCCCCATTTATCAATCAGTAAACCTGTCGGGAGGGAATGACGGGATTACCAACATTATATCAACAGATTATGTGGGTGATGCCGCCGCCGGGACTGGCCTGCATGGTTTCGATACCGTTGACGGCATCAATATTGTCGCCATCCCCGATGCCATAGGCGATACATATGTGATGAAGTCGGGTTTGACCTATTGCGAAAACAGGAAGGACTGCTTTTTCGTAGCCGATCCGCCCAAAGGACTCGGTCCCCAGGATGTGCTGAAGCACAAGCTCAAGAACCTTAAATCTTCCTACGGCTCCCTCTATTATCCCTGGATCGAGAGTATCCATCCCGTGACGGGCAAAAAGATCATGCTTCCCCCTTCCGGCGCCGTTGCAGGGATCATCTCCAAGACGGACGTTGCCAGGGGCGTACACAAGGCCCCGGCCGGTACGGCTGAGGGGTATATGAAGAGCGCCGTCGGGCTGGAAAAGGTCCTTACGAAAGGGGAGCACGACATCCTGAACAACCCAGGCATCAATGTGATCAGGGAGTTCCCCGGTGCCGGCATCTGCGTATGGGGCGCAAGGACCCTCACCGACGATCCCGAATGGAAGTATGTGAACGTGAGAAGGCTCTTCATGATGATCGAGGAGTCTATCGATGAAGGGTCGCAGTGGGTCGTTTTCGAGCCGAACGATCCCTCTCTTTGGGGTTCGGTCAAGAGAAACATCACCGCTTTCCTCACCATGCTCTGGCGGGACGGGGCGCTTTACGGCGCGACGCCCGACGAGGCTTTCTTCGTAAAGATAGACGCGGAAAACAACCCGCCCGAGGTGAGGGATGCGGGTCAGCTTATCATCGAGGTAGGCGTGGCTCCCGTTAAACCGGCTGAATTCGTCATCATCAGGATTCAGCAGAAAACACTGACAAAATAACATTTATTAAGAGGAGGGTATAGATATGGGTGAAAGGAATGATCCTTACAGGAATTTCAGGTTCAAGATTGAAATAGACGGAATTACGACGGCGGCCTTTGCCGATGCGACCGTTCCCGACTCGACAACAGACTCTGTCGACTACAGGGAGGGGACGGATCCGACTCACCAGAAAAAGCTCTCGGGGCTGACAAAGTACGGCAACGTGACCCTGAAAAAGGGGATAACCGATTCCATGGAATTATACGACTGGAAAAGACTGGTAGAGCTAAAGGGTGCGGATACAAAGGGGGCAAGGAAGAATGTTTCGCTCATTCATGTAGATGAGGAGGGAAGCGATAAGGCGAGGTGGAATATCGTATTGGCATGGCCTACCAAGTATGATCCTTCAGATTTCAGCGCAAAGGGGAATGAAGTGATGATAGAGACGCTGGAACTGGTCAACGAAGGGGTGGAGAGGGTCAGCTGATAAGGAGAAATTATGGACGCTTTTCAGACAGAGCACGAATTCACCCTGCCCATGGGATATGCCGATGAAACCGGCGCCCTTCAGAGAGAAGGGACCATGAGGCTTGCTACGGCGGCCGATGAGATACTCCCCATGAAGGACCCGAGGGTGCAGCAGAACCCGGCCTATCTTTCAATTATCCTGCTTTCCAGGGTCGTTTCGAGGTTGGGCGACCTGAGAGTAATCAATACGAAAGTTATTGAAGGCCTTTTTGCTGCCGACCTCACATTTCTCCAGGAGATGTATAACAGGATAAATCAAAACGGCAGCAATACGATAGATGCCGAATGTCCCAAGTGTGAGCACAGCTTTCCCGTGGAGGTTGCACTGTCGGGGGAGTAGCAGGCTACCCCCTCGACCGCCTCCATGAGGAGGTAGCCTTCCTGGCCTACCATTTTCACTGGGATCGCACCACCTTGATGGATCTCGACCACGGGGAGAGACGTCGCTGGTGCGAAGAGGTTAGCAGGATAAACAAAGAGATGAACCCCGATGAGGGGAAAAACTTATTCGATGTTTAAAGGAGGCATAGTGACATACGGGGATGGAGTGCCGCCTTTGGCTTCCCAAAAGGGGCAACCGGCATGAGGCAGGATCCTTACGGTTCGTTTAATTTCCTGGTGGAGATAGACGGCCTTCTGGTGGGCGGGTTTTCGGAGGTGTCCGGTTTGAGCGTTGAAACGGAGGTCGATGCCGTTCCGGAGGGGGGGATAAATGATTTCGTTCACCAGATTCCCAAGGGGACAAAGTACTCCGACATAACACTCAAGCGCGGCGTATCGGATCTCGACCTTATCTGGGGCTGGTACAAGAATGTGATCAATGGAAAGATAGAGAGAAAAGACGGGAGTATTATCCTTCTTGACAGTAAGGGTGGTCATGCCATGCGGTGGAATTTTTTCAACGCCTTCCCTAAAAAGTGGGACGGTCCCACCCTGAACGCTTCAACCAGTGCCGTGGCGACCGAAACCCTGGTACTTGCACATGAAGGGCTTGAAAAATCCTAAGGCAGCCAGGCGCTTTCAGCGGTAAGAGGGGCCGTCTCGGGTGTTATCGGCATGTTTTGATTTGAGGAGATGAGTGGAAAAGAATAAATGGACAAAACCTTTCCTGTCCGACGGGGAAGGGGATTTCAGGGCCAGGCTCGCTTTTAGCAATAAGATAGCGGGAAAATACCGGTGTGCCCGGAGAGCAAAAGGATTCCCGGCGCTCCTTTTTCTTAAGGCCCTGAACGGCACGGCATGGAGGGGCAAAAAAGCCGGTTCAACGACCTCGGTCATCAACACTATTTTCCATATTCATCTTTATCTCAGGTTATTCGATCGGCAAATGAGGGTTTTTATGAATCTGCCATCCGAATCGAGGGGCCTCCATGCCGTTATTTATCAATATCTGCTGAACAGCTGCCGCCGCCTTTCGGGACCGGAACCGCTTTTAATTCAAGACTTCGCCGGGAAGACTCCGAAGGGGTGGAACAAAAGAGACCTTTCCATGTTTACTGCCTCACCGGCCTTGTTCACAGAACAGGTCTGTTGGAATGATCCGGCAAAAATGTCTTTTTGGGAGGCAGCCGGAATCGGGACTGAAGGGCAAGCCTTCTTTTATTACAAAAAAAATCTCCCGGCAGGAAATTCCGGACGCATTAATACCGGACTGCCGGAAGAGGAGGGGCATCCGCCTCACTTTGAAGGGAATAAGGCGTTCAACCTTACCTTTGTTCTCGGGAGCCCTCATCATGTGCGAAAAACCGATGAAACCCTTTTACGGGTTTTGAGCGATGCAGCGGGCCTGATGAGCGGTGCCCGCAGAGTGAAGACGTATATTTCCGGTTCTCAAGCGCCATCCGGGTTAGTAACGCGGGGGAGCATAGGCGGCATCATTCACACCCTGGAGGAGCGCATAAAAAATAATGAAATGACTGCAAGGTCTGACCGGTTTGAATCCCTGCCGGGTGCATTACCCGCCGGGCATCGCGATAAAATAAAATCGCACTTTCCACGTTCAAATACAGTTGCCTTCGAGGGGGGGGCTGATTCTTACGTGAAGAATGTTTACAGGGCCGTGATGAAAGGTTCTTCTCCCGCCTTCCCGGACGGCAGGCAAGGCGTTATGCCCACGTTGAAACCCTCCGGGACCATTTCTCCGGCTGATGGGGGAAAGAGTGACCGTTATAATTCCGGGCCCGGAGGAACAAAAGGTGGTGAAGATAATAAAACAGCCGGATTACCTGCCTTAAATCCTTCCGGCCAAGGCACTTTCCGAAAGACGGGAAATTCATCTGCCGGGCCAAACCCTTTTAGCGATGAGACAGCCGACGCGGCAAACGGCTATCCTGTCTACGGTTATGGATTTGATCCCTCATTCAAATATGGCAACAGGTGGAACGTCTCTGAGAGGCTGATTTTGGGAAATCATCCCCACTTATCCTTCTTTTCAAATCTGCGGCGGAATCAGGCGCCCGAAGGGACCGGGTCTTATTCATATGATGCTTACCCCGTGACCGGGGCCGGTTCCCGGTTTCTCTCACGGTCATTCTCAACTACGTCCGTGGCAGGGAGGGATGAAAAGGTTTCGCTTTTTTTTCGTGCCTTCCGACCGGGGGTTCAAAAAACACTTCCGAAAATAATAAATAACTACTATTCGGTGGCACAGGACGAGAAGAGAAAGGGCAGCTTTTCAGCCGCTCTTTCTCCGTCAGATAAAAAAAGAGACACCCGGTTGGTCTCCCTCCTCTCTCACCGGGGGAGTGGCGCCGGGAAGACGTCCGGATCCGATTCGTCTCTTTTCTTTTCCCCCGAAGGGGAGAAGAGGGTTTTTGTGCCGACTGTCTCTCTCGTCTTTCGTCCAATCAGCAGACAGGGCAATGTTGCGAAGTACTTCAGGACCCTGAACCAGGGAGGTACAAGCACCGGTATGCATGCCGGTTTCGGGGGAACGATGATCAGGCCTCTCTTCGCCGGCACAGCCGTCAATCCGGTGCAAAAGTGTGAAGCGATAATCAGTGGTGATAGGGTGGGGCTGGAAATATCCGGTACAGTTGGGCATAACGCCGGCCACTATTCCTTCGGCGGGCATTTAGACAAACATTCTTTTAACTATAATTCGATAATTCCGGCAAACCGCCGTCGTTTGACTGCGCTCGACAAAGGGACGGTTGACGGAGGTATATTTACGGACGGAACGATGGAAAACACCTTTGGTCCGCCGGTATACCTTAAAAGGGGATTGGATGCTGTCTCCCGGGGGATGGAGCCGCCCGGCAGGGCAGGATACGGTTTTCGTCATGATTTTCCGGGGAGCTATCCGGCTCGTCATTCGACCGGCAATGACAGTTCGATTTTTTTGCTTTATGGTGATGAAAAGCCGGAAACAGAGGGATTATCCCGACCCCTATCTTATCGACGTATGGAAAGAAACATTCCCCCCATCGATTTCGTTAAAAAGAAGACTCAATCGCTGACGGCCGCCCCGGTTCAACATCCCGGGGAAAATCCGGCCGTTGCCCCTGTGACTCACACAACAGGTACCTTTGCCGGGAGCGCCGCACCTACAGGGGGAGAAAAAAGTGTAAATATAAGCCGCCTGGCGGACCGGGTCTACAGGGAGATTGAAAAGAGGATAACTATCGAGAAAGACAGGAGAGGATTGATCTGATGGCAGGTTTTTCAAAGATACCAGGCGACGATAAGGGGAAAGCGAAGATTATTCCGCTCGATGATTCGGGTAGCGAAAAAGACCCTATCGAGGTGAAGTATAATCCGACAAAGTACTCGGTTACGATTAGTCAGAACATGTCGGAAGAAGCTGCAGATACTAACAAGCCGAATGAGAAGGAACAATTCACTACC
Source organism: uncultured bacterium (assembly GCA_965372635.1). Classification (GTDB taxonomy): domain Bacteria; phylum Desulfobacterota; class JADFVX01; order JADFVX01; family JADFVX01; genus CBDVDA01. The sequence goes on from CBDVDA010000059.1 coordinate 7,748, forward strand.
GTTGGGGTGGGAGACCTCACGGTGACTTTGCTTTACGATACATACGAAGAAGAAGCAGAAGCCGATAAAGATGTGAGGAAAAAGATAAATAAAATAGTGGAATTAGCTATGCCCACAGTACCTGGCAAGGAAAAAAAAGTTCCCCCCACATGTTTGTTCGTCTGGGGAACTTTCAAATACAAAGGGTATGTTTCAAGTGTTAAACAGGACTTTACCATGTTTCTGCGGACAGGTGTCCCGGTGAGGGCTAACGTTGCCGTAACCTTTAAATCGGCAATGAATACGGCAGCTGATATAAAAAAGTTAAAAGGTCTGGAGGCCTGCCGTAAACTCTGGACGGTCAAAACAGGCGACAGGCTGGACCTGATTGCCAACCGTACTCTTAAAGACGTGACCCAGTGGAGGAAGATAGCCGAGTTGAACGGGATAAGTGATCCCATCTCTTTTCCTACGGCGAAGGATGTGGGCAGACGGCTCGTTATTCCTGACATTTATTAAATTCAGAACTATCTTAGGACATTTCATGGCTGACGACGATTTGATAAAGAGTGGTAATTTTAATTTGAAACTCAATGGGGCCGACTTCCCTGAAGAACTCCTTGTCGCCGTAGAAAGCGTGGAGGTGGCGGACGAGATCAATCTCCCGGCCATGTTCACCATCAGGTTCAATATTGCCGATGTTTCACAGGGGGCCTGGAGGGGCATAGACCTGGAGACCTTCAAGCTGGGAGACGAAATCAATGTTTCTATGGGGATGGACAAAACGGAACCCCTCATGACGGGTGAGATCACGGCCCTGGAACCGACCTTTTCGGACATCGCCTATATGGAAATAAGAGGGTACGACAAACTCCACCGGCTCAGGTTCGGGACGATGCGCCGCTCCTTCAGTGAGATGACCGACAGCGACATCGCTTCATCGGTCATGTCCGATGCGGGGCTCTCCGCCGACGCGGAGGCTACCGATACGACCTATCCCTACGTATTTCAGAACAATATGAGCAACTACGATTTCCTCCTGGAGCGGGCCAGGAGGATCGATTACGAACTGATTGCAGAAGGCGATTCTTTTAAATTCCGGAAATCGAAAGAAGACGCGGCGGCCGAGGTGACGCTGGACCATGGATTGGATATAGATAGTTTTACCGTTTGCCTGAATACCGTCACTGGCGGCAGCGGGGTGGAAGTGAGGGGATGGGATGCGGCAAAAAAGGAAGAAATCAGCGCCGAGGCGGCGAGTGGCAGCGAAAAAAGCAAAATGGGCGGTAGCGAGTCGGGCCATGAATTGTCCGAATCTGCCTTCGGTGCGACAACGGCAGCGGTTATCGATTGTGCAATTGTCGATGCCCAGGAAGCCGAAAATATGGGCAAAGCCAAATATAACGCTATGCTGAAGCAATTCATGTCGGGCGAAGGGCAAGGTGTGGGCAACCCATTAATCCGAGCGGGAAAGACCGTAGAAATAACCGGATTAGGAAAACGTTTCAGTGGTCTCTACTATGTGGCTTCATCTACGCATACATACGATTTCGATGAAGGATATATAACGAAATTCAAGGTGAGAAGGACGGGCATATGAGCATTGTGGAAGCTCTCAAGGATGTGCGGAAAAGGGAGCATCATCTCCCCGGTGTCATAACGGGAATTGTCACCAACAACCAGGATCCTGATGGCCTGGGACGCGTCAAGGTCAAGTTCCCGAGGATCAGTGGAGACGAAGAGTCTGCCTGGGCGCGTGTCGTCTCATTTATGGCGGGCCAGGAACGGGGCGGATTTTTCCTGCCTGAAGTGGATGACGAGGTGCTGGTGGCTTTCGAATACGGCGACATGAGTATGCCTTATGTAATCGGGGCGCTCTGGAACGGCGTCGACCTCCCGCCCGAGACCAACGATGACGGCGAGAACAACATCAGGGTCATCAGGTCGAGAAGCGGGCATGTCATCAGGCTGAACGACAAGGACGGCGAGGAGAAGATTGAGATTATAGATAAGTCGGAGGGAAATATGATCACCATCGAGACGGCGGATAACAAGATATCCATTACATCAGCCGCCGATATCGAACTGATTGCCCCCGATGGGAAGGTCCTTATAGATGCAAAAGAGGTTGAGATCAAGTCCTCCGGCGATTCGAAAATAGAATCGGGGGGGAATCTCGACATGGAGGCGTCTGGCGAGATGAACGCAAAAGGCTCGACGATTAACCTGAATTAAATTTTATGTTTCTTCACTTAGTCGCGAAGAGACCAAAAATCCCCCTTTGGCAAAGAGGGGCAGGGGGAATTTTATTAATAGAATTCCACTTTCAGAGTTAAATGACTAAGCATATTAAATTTAAGGAGTGTAACTATTCAGCGAGCGGATTAATTCGTTAACATCTAACGCCCCCTAGCCCTCTCTTACTCTAAGAGGGGGGATTTAAGCCCCTCCTCTTAAGATAAGGGGAGGTTGGGAGGGGTTATGATTTTACAAGCTGAATAGTTACTAAGGAGTTTGCATTATGGGACAACCGGCGGCAAAAGAAGGCGACCAGGTAATGGCGACGGATACGCATATTATTATGATCCCCGCAGCCCCGTCTCCTATTCCTACGCCACTGCCTCATCCCTTTATCGGGATGATCGACGGGGAGTTGAGCAGCGACGTGAACATCATGGGAATGCCTGCGGCAACGGTCGATTCGACGGCAAGCAATACGCCGCCCCATATTCCCCAGGGAGGCCCTTTTCAAAGCCCCCCTTCCGACAAAGCGACCATCACGATGGGGAGTTCTTCCGTGAAGATCAACGGGAAGGATGCCGTCAGGAACGGCGACATGGCGGAAACCTGTAACGACCCGTCCGATCTGCCCGCAGGAACGGTGATGGCCGTTGGAACGGTCATGATAGGAGGATGAATGGAGACTGAAGCGGATTTTCTCGGACGGGGATTCGCCTTCCCTTTTTCCGTGAGAGAAGGGCGGGCAGAGTCGAGCGAAGGAGAACAATGTATCAGGGAGTCTATCATGCTGATCCTGGGTACGGCCAGGGGAGAAAGGGTGATGCGTCCCGATTTCGGTTGTGACATCAACAGCCTCGTATTCGAAGTGAACAATACAAGTACGGCGACCCTTGTCTCATTTCACGTGGAAGAGGCGTTGAAAAAATGGGAGCCGCGGATAGACTTGATCAACGTGACGGCTTTTCCCGACGAAGAAGAAAAAAACAGGCTCAATATCGATATCGAATATGAGATCAGAACCTCCAACAGGAAGGCCAACCTCGTTTATCCCTTTTACCTCGAAGGAGGCGCTGCTTAATGACCGTTGAAGCCCCTCAAATAGACTTGAGGCGTCAGCCCGAGATCTCTGCCCGCTTAAGGGAACTGCTTCTTCGCCACTGCCCCGGCGCATGGGAAGACATGGAGGAAATCAGGGAGGACAGGTGGGCCGATGCACTCGTCCAGGTCTATGCACGGATGATGGAGACCGTCATCCGCCACGTCAACAGGGTTCCCGACAAGAACTTCATTGCCTTCCTCGATACGCTCGGTATCAGCCCCCTGCCGCCACGGCCTGCGAGAACGGCCCTCGTTTTCGAACTGGCGAAGGGTTCGCCACCCCATGCAAAGATCCCGGTGGGCACCCAGGTGGCGGCCGCCGAAAGCCCGGACGGGAAGCCTGTCGTTTTCGAAACGGAAGATGACCTTACCGTCATTGCGCCAGGGTTGATTCGGGCGATCAGCATTTCTCCGGCCGAAGACAAATATTCGGACCACAGTGGCGTGCTCCTGGATGATGAGTCGGATGGGGAAGCAACTCTTCTGAAAGGGAACAGCTTGATCCCCCACAGGCTTTACATCGCCGGGGGAGATGACTTTGCTTTCGAGGAAAGCGCCACGATTACGGTAAAAACAGAACCGTTACCAAACCTGACAAAGCTGAATTCAGCGGAGATCGACTGGTACGCCTGTTCTGAAGAGATAGATAAACCCGTAAAGCTGGTAATGGAAAAATCCAGTGTTGGAGACACAATCGTTTTTAAAAACGTGGCCCCCATACCGGAAATTCCCCTTTCCGGTTTTTCCGATGAAAAGGGCACCCTCTTTCGGCAGACCGGCCGCTTTATCTATGCCGAGTTGAATAAACCGATCCCGGATAATGATCTTCCGGTAATAATAAATTTATTGAAAGTCAAGGTTGAAACGGCATCCGGCTTGACTCCGGGGGCAGGAACAATTTCCAACAGCAATGATTGTAATGTGACTGGACAGGGATCAAAATTTTCAGAGGAGATCGGCATTGGAGATATTATAAAGGTAGAAGTCAGTACGCCTGCAACCATTGAAAACAGAATGGTCGTTGCCGTAACCAACGATAGTTCACTTAAGGTTCATGAAACAATCTCACTATCGCAACAAAGTTACCATTTTTTCACTCCCTTTATGCCGGAACTTGCTTTTTCCGGCCATTTTCCGCTCGACGTGACGAAAGATTTTCTCCCCTTCGGCGACAGGCCGAAATTGAGCGATGTGTTCTACATCGGTTCCGCTGAAGTTTTCGGGAAGGTGGATGCACTCATAGATATTTTTGTCGCTTTAACCCCCGATACGGAACCTGATACAGGAACCATAAGCCTCACCTGGGAGTTTTGGGACGGGAAGGCGTGGTCGCTCATAGCAAATACGGATAATGCAGGTGTATATGAAACGTCGCCCCCTGCCCCACATTATTTTAGCGATTCAACTAATGCCTTTATACAATCAGGAACAATCTCCTTCAAATGTCCGCCGGTAAAGATCGGAAAAGTCAACGGTGAGGAGAACCACTGGCTTCGCGTCCGGATTTCCGGGGGAGATTATGGGAAAGAAGCCGAATCCTTTGAGATTACCAAGTCCGACGGCGTGCGTGTTGAATGGAGGGATGGGGGTAAAAAGAAAGATAACGAGACAACGGGTGAATGGGACCCATTTCCGGATGTTACAAAGACACCTCCAGAGTCTGCAGAGACAGAATGGTGTTATTCAAAACCAACCTACAACCCCCCTTCCATCCAACTTATAAGGCTTACCTGTGCCCCCAATTTTAAAGAACCGGAAGGAATTGTGCTTGGGAACGGCTTTTTTTATGAAACGCTTTTTTACGGAGACAGTGATGCAGAGGCATACCCTTTTTCTCCCTTCCGGGCAGTGGGAGAGGATGACCCCGCCCTGTATCTCGCCTTCGATCAGGATCTTTCGAAGCTCCCCTTAAGGCTTTTCTTCCCCCTTTTGACGGACGTATCGGCATCGGCCACCAATAAAGACAACCTCCCTCCCGACCTTAAGTGGGAATACTGGGACGGGGAGGATTGGAAACTCCTCCTGGTGGAGGATGAAACGAAGGAATTGACGCGGCGAGGCATGGTTAACCTGCTCATCCCTGAGGACTTTGAAAAGAGTTCCTGCTTCGGAGAACAGCTTCACTGGATCAGGGCGAGGCTTGCAAGTGGAGAGCATAACGGCGGCCCGCTGCTTGCCGGTATATACAGGAATGCCGCCTGGGCCGAAAACAGGGTCACTGTGAAAGGCGCGCTCCTCGGTTCGGGGATCGGTATCCCTAACCAGCGGTTAACCTTGCCGGGACGTCCCGCTCTGGCAGGGCAGGAAATCGTGGTGAGGGAACTGGAACTGGCGGAGGAAGAAAAAAAGGCGTTGGAAGGGGACGAGGGGGAAGCCGTCCTCGAAGACGCCCAACTTGGGGGAGCCGCCAGCGAGAAGTGGGTGCGCTGGCACGAGGTGGATCATTTCAAATTTTCAGGGCCCCACAGCCGCCATTATCTTGTAGACAGGGAACAGGGAACGATCACCTTCGGAGACGGCAAAAAGGGGATGATCCCCCAGGCGGGCAGGAACAACATCATGTGCCGTCTTTACAGGTATGGCGGTGGACTGCGCGGCAATGTGAAAAAGGGGCAGGTGACGAAACTGAGGAAAGCCATTCCCTACATCGATGCCGTTTCCAATCCCGTCGATGCCGAAGGGGGCGTGGAGGTTGAAGACTTCGAAAAGGTGAGGGTGCGCGGGCCCCGTACGATCCGGCACCGGAACAAGGCGGTAACGGTGAGGGATTACGAGTGGATCGTGAAAGAGGCGTCGCCCAAGGTGGCCCGCGTCAAGGGCCTTTCCGTGATGAACCCGGACAAGCAGTTCAAGCCGGGGTGGGTGACGGTCATGATTGTTCCGGAGAGCGAAGAGGTCAAGCCGCTGCCTTCCGCTGAACTTATCGGCGAAGTAAAGAACTACCTTTCAAAAAGGTCTCCTTCGTCCCTGACAAAGCGGGTTGAAGAGGAGCAGATCAACATCATACCCCCCAATTACCTGAAAGTAGAGGCCACGGTTACAGTTGTGGTACGTTCCATAAGCGATGCCAAAGAGGTTGAAAATCTCGTAACCCGTCGCCTCCTCGATTTTTTTCATCCTCTCATGGGCGGTCCTGCCGGGGAAGGATGGGAGTTCGGCAGGGACGTTTATAAAACGGAGATTTATGAGGCGCTCGAAAAAGTTGAAAAGGTTGATTATGTCGGAAAGGTAGCCCTTAAGGCATCGGAGCAGATTTACAGGATTATACCTCATGAGCGTTATTCCTCCGGCACCGGCTTTCCTGACCACAGTATGGTCTACTTCGAAGATAAAAACCATGGGAGAATAATTTTTTCACTTGCGGAAAAGATAGATGAAGCAAGAGAACTTAACCGCTTCAGCGTGACCGGTTTTATGGAGGGGGATCATGTATGTTTGAAACATGAAATGGACGGGGAGGTTCTTGCGGAGATTAAGCTTTACGTTACAGGTGTAGACGGAGAAGAGCTTGCCTGTTCACCTGAAAAAACGGAATATGATTTTCCCGCCTTTGAAACGGTTGTTGAAACATATCTTAAGCCGGATGGTCTCAAGGTTAGATCATCCCTGACGGAAACAATTAATGGAAACAGTGAGATTACTGAATTAAAGGTGGCTGTCCCTTTATCCGGAAACAGTTTCGAAATAGTCCACCGGGACTGGCGGTCGAACAGGCTCTCCGGCCTTGTGGCCGATGCAATCGATGAGGTCGAAACGGTCTATCTCGAAGAGGATTATCTCGTCTATTCGGGAAGCCATACTGTCCTGGTAAGACCACCCGGTGAAAATTATGACGACGTTGAATATGCCTATCTTCTGAATACGAATAGGAATAGTAAGGAAGTTCACAGGCTGAAGCACATACTCCATGAATGCAATGTTTTGCAGATAACGGAAGAACATAGAAGATACATTTCCTCTCTCGATGAAATAGCCGAAAAACTTATTGATGAGACCTATGATTACTGCGCCTGGTGTTTCAGCAGGGAACTATCTAAAAGAAATAACTAAATGGCGATAAAAAAATGACACTCCCTATCCCGGACATAGACGACAGGAAGTTTGACGATATTCTTGACGAGGCCATTTCGTTGCTGCCCCGTTACAACAGGGAGTGGACCAACTTCAACCCCTCCGATCCCGGCATTGCGCTTCTCGAACTCTTTGCCTGGCTCACCGAGACGGCCGTCTACCGCGCAAATCTCATCCCCGAAGATAGTTCCTGGAAGTTCCTGGAACTCGTCGGGATAAAGAAAAAGCGAGAAACCCGCTTTACGGAAGAACTTCTGTCGGGAGACAGGATTGTTGCCGAAGGACAGATAAAAATTGTCAAAGAAATTGGCTCCGGCCACAGCCTCTCCATCGACAGGGCGTTCGAGCCGGATATCTATCGTTCCTCCTTCTTTGCCTCTGTAAGGCCGGAAGTTTATTCCGGAGATGTTGCCGTTGAGGAAATAGATACAACCCAGGGAGGAACAAAAGAGCAGGGGATGTACAAGTTTTCCGTGAACGGTACGGGAGGCGGGTTCGCCGCATTGATGCCCGGGTACGTTGTTATTGCAGGGCAGGAGACGGGTATGGTTCGCACCGTTACCGGAGATTCAGGCAATGAAATGAAAGTTCACTTCCCTTTCTCTAGCGGCCCGGCTGCTTCAAATGGGTTTTTATGGCTGAAGACGCAACCGTGCCAGGGAAAGGTCCGGGCGAGAGGAAAACACCTGCTGGGAGAAGAGACGGTTTTCAGTGAACTTGAGGAAGGCGACATTATTGCTGCAAGGAGCCAACTGCGCGTCGTCTCGGACATTAAGTCGGATCGCCTGCTTACAGTGCATGTCCCCTTCGACCTGGATATTGACGATGCGGAGAGTTTCTACTTCATCAGGCCGGGAAGGCGGAGCGGCACAATACTCAGTGACGGATTCATGGTAGAGGGCAACAGGGAAGATGAAACTTTGGAGTCGGCCATTTTCAGGGCCGCAGAGTATGTTTCCGATAACTACAGGGCTGTGACGACGGAAGATTATGAGATGCTTGCCGCAAAAGCTCTCACGGGGATATGTGAAAACTTTGATTTCAGGATCGTATGCAGGAACAATCGCAATTTTGAGTGGCAGGGGATGGGATCGGAGAGAGCCGGACATGTTTCCCTGTTTATTATTGCGCGATATGAGCAGGGCTACCTTTATAAACGGAAGACAGGTCTTAATGATCTGGTCAGGATAGTTGTCGATGGTAGCGACCGTAAATTGGACAGCAGGGAAATCAGGGATAAATTGAGGGAAAAGTTTGAAGAAGTTTTCGAACATCATATTGCCGCCGGATTTAATGCAGCAACAGGCGCCGGGGCGGTTAAGACCGCCGTCGATGGCGCGAAGGAGATATTAAAAAAATGCATTGATGAAGCTGAAGAGTTAAACGACCCCGAAGGTAAAGAAATCGATCTCGACGATAAGAATATGGGCGCCGCCATAGAAAATGGCTACTTTGATGTGGCCTTGGGAAAGGTGCTCGAAAGGGTCGAGGCATTTCTCGACCCGAGAAGACTCCTCACGACGAGGGTACACGCCGTTTATCCCAGGTTCAGGGAATTTGCTATTGATGCTTCCCTCCTGATAATGAAGGGAGTCGATGAAGAGACGCTGAAAAAAGAAGCCGCAGAAAAACTGAAACTCTTCTTCGACCCGCTGAAGGGCGGTCCTGACGGATCGGGCTGGCCGCTCGGAAGAAACCTTTACAGGTCGGAGGTCTACCAGGCGCTGGAAGGCGTTCGAGGCGTCGATCATGTCCTTTCTCTTGCCATCAAAAAGGACTACGGGAAAGACATCGTCGAACTGTATGAAGACGAACTGATCGAACTCGATTGCACTATCGAACTGGAAAGAGGCTAGGGAATGGAAGAAAAGGAAGAAATCGAAAGAAAGAGAAAGGGGTTCTTTGAATATCTCCCCACGTCCTACCAGCGGGGTTCCGATGGCAAGGACAATGAACTTCTCCGGGATTTCCTGAAAGGTTTTGAAGACATCTTTCTCGGCTACGCGAAGGAGGCAGGTGAGGGTGCCGAAAAGGGCCTTACCGAAGTACTGAACCGGGTAGAGGACTATTTCGACCCCTCCAGGACGCCCTTTGAGTTTGTCGAATGGCTGACCGGCTGGGTCGCCCTCGATCTTCAAAACGAGATCGACGAATCGGAGTTCAACGAAGCCTTCGATAAAGAGAAAGAACCGGCACGCCAGCGTTTCCCTTCTCCTGAAAAAGTGAGGGGAAGAAAGAGACGTCTCCTGAAAAAACTGGCCCCTATTTATCACCTGCGGGGGACCAAGGAAGGCCTCAGGCAGATACTGGACATCTACTTCGGGGAGGAACTGCGGGGATTTAACGTCAACGAACTGATAAAGCCCTTCCAGGTGGGTGATCCCGAGGGTCTTCAACGGGTGAGGGATGATTATGAACGGCGGACAGGGAATAAGGCGGACAGCAATACGTCCATAAATGACCTGCTTTCGAAAGGGAACTACGATGCCCTCGGTTCCGTCGTCGGCAGGAGCACCGTCGTCGGAGAGGCGGCAGCTTATTTCTTTATTGTCTACGCCGAGAGGCTTTTGCCCTGCAGTTATATCGAAGGTCGGGACCTGAAAAGGAGAATGAGTGAGATTGTCGATTTCGAGAAGCCGGCCCATACCTACTATGCGATGAAACTAAGGGCGCCGGGTATGAGGGTCGGTGTACGGGACTGGTGCGATATTGGTGAAAGCACTCTGATAGGCGGATTTGAAATCTGATTATTTATATTGGGAGGAGTTATGAGTAACGGGACAGATAATAAGATAAAAAGGATGAATTTTTTCGACGGTCTCTTCCTGACGGAGGAGGAGTTCGACCTGGAGCAGAATTATCACATGAGGATGCGGCGGCTCCACAACGCAAGCTTTCACGGGTTTGGGATTATTGAGGGACTGATCGTTACTGTTACCGGTGACAGGGTTGTAGAGGTAACTAACGGGGCGGCTATTGACAGGAGGAACGATGGTGCAGCCGAAAAATTCGGAAGAGAAATTGTGCTTTTTCATGTTGATGGTAAAACAGTTCTGTCTTTAGATGATTGTGAGGAAATCACTCCGGAAAATGAGACGTTTGAAAATAGTATAGCTCAAGATTATGGCAATCCCGTTTATTTATGCCTCAAGCTTCAAGAGAGGAAGGACTACAAAGAATCAAGTAAGGGTGGTGATGAAGAAATCCATATTTGGGAAAAACCGAAACTGTTCTGTAAAACAACACATGACCAGAGCAATTATGAAAACAATGGGGCTAATTACGTTGTTTTGTCCAAACTGGTAATGAGTAGTGGAACAATTGATCATTCAGACGACAGTGCCACGGTTTACGCTGGTTTTGACGGCGAGGTGGTGAAGACGAAAAGGTTGGAGGTAAGTGAAAAAGCAACAGTGAACGGTCCTCTAACGGTAACTGAAGATGCATCGGTGGGAGGTACACTGACCGTTACAGGTGACCTCTTGGTAGAAGGGGGGGACGTTAAACAACATCTGAAAACAGAAGACGATATTATAACGCTTAATACGGGTATAGATGCCGACAACCCTGCGCCTTCAACGGTGACAAGTGGCATCGAGATATTCCGGGGTAGCGAAGCAGTCGGCAAGTTAGTGTGGGATGAATATTCTGAACGGTGGAAAGCGGGGATCGACGGACAGTTGTATGACATAGTATACGGTCTGAACCTGACTGTGGATCTTGCCACAGGCGATTTCGGCGTCGGTGGCAACCTCACGGTCAACGGTCAAACAACCCTCGCGGGCACGGATATAACGGGGGACGCCAACATAACGGGC
>CBDVDA010000060.1:0-18532 GCA_965372635.1 uncultured bacterium
TTCGCGGCATATATTGCTCTTTTTGCGACACATATTGCTCTTTTGTCGTTTTTTTTGGTGAGGGAAGAAGAATCTGTTGATTATAGATTGAAAGTTGCTAATTTTCGAGGAAGGGTATTTTTGATGATTACAGGAAGTAGTGTTTTAGAATCACACATCTCTCCACTCCCTCGCTTTACTTGAAATAGCACGCCCTTTGTTATAGACTCCGTCAAGTGAAACATCTCATATTTATCTGCCGTTTTAATTAAAAACCCATGAACCCTGACGACGTAAAATCTTGCCTCTATATAGACAGCGACGGTTTCCACAACGTAGAACTCGCCATCCAAATCGCTTCCGAAAGGGGCTTAAAAACTGTCATTGCCGGAAACATGACGCAAAATCTGGATCGTTTCGAAGGGGTGGACGGGATCGAGGTGGTGGAGGTCTCTGATGGAAGAGATGCCGCCGATTTCGCCATTCTGAACCGCATCGTGGCGGGCGACATCCTCCTCACAAACGATACGGGGCTGGCAGCCATCGCCCTTGCAAAGGGAGCGATTGTTCTCAATGCGCAGGGGCGGCAATTCAGGGAAGAGACGATTGAACAGCGGCTCATGACAAGACACGGGGCGGCAAAGGCGCGGCGGGGCGGCAGAAGATCGAAAGGTCCGGCGAAACTACGGGAGAGCGACAGGGAGCGCTTTGCGGAAAAACTTAAGGCCTTGCTTGAGGAGCTTTGACCTCACCCGGCGACTCGCTCACCGGGGCGCCCTCGAAAAGGGCCGTTTGAAGGTCGGGATTGATAATCGTAAAGACAGGTAAACCTTCCCCATCCTTCGGAAAACCGGGAACCCTGATGAGCCCCTCCTTTTAAGAAAAGAGAGATTTTTGTTTCTTCCCTAAAATCACTATTGCCGTACCGGATGGTGAAAACATGCGTCTCGGTTTAAGCAAAGACCTCGGATTTACGGCAGACGAGCGTTCCGAAAACCTTCGCCGCGCCGCCGAGGTGGCAAGGCTCATGAACGAGTCGGGCCTCCTCTGCATCTGTTCCTTCGTCGCGCCGAGCGCCGAAGTGAGAGAGAAAGCAAAGAAGATGATCGGCGAGGACCACTTTCTAGAGGTTCACGTTTCCTCGCCCGTAGAACTCTGCCGGGAGCGGGACACCAAAGGGCAATATGCAAAAGCAGACAGCGGTGAGATCAAAAACTTCCCCGGCGTCTCCGCCCCCTACGACGAACCGGAATCGCCCGACCTCAAGTTGGAGGCGAACAAGCTCTCCGTAGACGAATGCGTGGACCGAATCGTCCGGCTGCTGGAAAAATAAAGCTTTTCAACTAAAATTTAAAAAGGCCCTGCACAATGAAATGTGCGGGGTCTTTTTGTTTTGTCATCCCTTTAAGTACTCTACAGACTGCGCAATGCCCAAAAGTTATTGCGCCGTATGTAGAACTGAATTCATTAACCAGTGATTGTGGGCCTGTTGAAAAAGTGTCTTTGCGAGGAGCATCAGCGACGCGGCAATCTCTAAGTATTTGAATTTAAAAAGACTGAGATTGCTTCGCTTTGCTCGCAACGACTGAACCAGAGATTTTTCAACACCCCCATTGTGTGCTATTATGATCCATAAGAGGGCTCCTTTGTAGTTTATTGATTTTAAAGGGGAAATTTAAAATCAACTATACTATTCTGGAGCCCGCTCAGCTATTTTTATTTAACTGTTTCAATGACTTATCGCTCCTTATAGGGGTGCGAAACTTGAGTTTAGTTATATTTGATCCTTATCGAGAAGTCAGAATTTGACCGCCGAGGATATGAGTCCATCTTCAATGGCTTCACATCCTCTTTTCATACTGGGGGTAGAGGATATCTTCTTCCCTGCCGATCCTGTTTTTGAGGGCGGCTACGAGCCGTCCGAAATCCCTGGCAAATTCCATACTCGAACCACCATCGATATATTTTCCGAAAAAATCGAGGGCCGTCTGTGAAATGCCCGTCATGTCCTTTGCAAAGACGTCGAGGGTGTGCTGAAGAGCGGCATCGCTTTCGGCCGCCTTCTTCAACGGGGGGTAGAGGTCCCTGTCTTCACGGCTCAAATGGGCAAGCAGCCCCTCCTTTACAGCAAGGAGTTTTTTTAACCCCTCCTCGGAACTGATGCCGAGTGAAGTCACCTCATCCAACGTTGCAAGAAGCGATTCGTGGTCCTTCTTCAGTTCATTCACCAGGTTCGACATTTTATCCTCCTCCTTTATATTAGAAAGTATCCACCGCCCGACTTCAGTCAAATATCCATCACTTTCACCGAAGTGTCAAGAAAATTATGCCCTTTTAAAATCCGGCTCGACTCTATTCTTGAATAATCCCGCCGTCTCCTCTATTATGTAACGCTATGTTACCGATCATCGCCATCGTAGGCCGCCCCAATGTGGGGAAATCGACTCTCTACAACCGACTCACAAAAACGCGGGACGCCATCGTCCACAACATGCCGGGCGTCACCCGCGACCGGAACTACGGCGAAGTCGACTGGTACGGGAAGCGCTTCACCCTTATTGATACGGGGGGCTTTGAACCTGTTTCAACTGACAGGCTTTTGGCCCAAATGAGGGAACAGACGCAACTCGCCATTGAAGAGGCGGACAGCATCATCTTTCTCATGGATGGGAGAGAAGGCCCCACGCCTACCGACGAAGCGATATTCGAAATGTTGAGGAGGATCAAGAAGCCGGTCTACTTTGTGATCAACAAGATCGACGGGGAACAGCAAGAGGAGGATGCCTACGATTTTTACAACCTCGGCATGGAAACGATGCTCACAATCTCGGCCGAGCATAAGAGAGGGATCGATGACCTGATGCAGTCTGTCATCGGCGAGCTTCCGGACAAGGAGACAACCGAAGACGAAAACGTTGTCAGGGTCTCCATCATCGGCCGGCCGAATGTAGGGAAATCATCCCTCGTCAACCGGCTTCTAGGAACAAAAAGGCTCCTCGTGAGCGACGTCCCCGGTACGACGAGAGATTCCGTCGATACCCTGCTCGACAGGGGAGAGAAGAAATACCTCCTCGTCGATACGGCAGGCATCCGGAGGAAGAGCAAGGTAAGCGAGCGCCTCGAGAAATATACCATCGTCAAGGCCCTTTCCGCTATCGACCGGTGCGACGTGGTTGTCCTTCTCATCGACGCCGCCGAGGGAGTGACGGAGCAGGATGTGAAGGTGGCTGGATATGCCCACGAGAGGGGACGGTCATCAGTGATTGCCGTCAACAAGTGGGATCTTGTGGAAAAAGACAACGAAACAGTGGGGCTCTACGTGGAGCGATTAAAAGAAGACCTCAAATATATGAGTTATGCGCCCATCGTCTTCATCTCCGCCCTGACGGGGCAACGAGCGACCAAGATACTTGATCTCATTGACAAGGTCCGGGAACAATACGATAAACGGGTTGCAACGGGCGAACTCAACCGGGTAATCAGCGAGGCGGAAGAGAGGCACCATCCGCCCTCCCATCAGGGCAAGTTTGTAAAACTTTATTATGCCACACAGGTCACTGCTTCGCCGCCCACCTTCGTCATCTTCACCAATCACCCGGAAGGAATCCACTTTTCTTACCGAAGATACCTGGAAAACAAGATAAGGGAGGCCTTCGGTTTCGAAGGGACCCCCTTGACGATCCACTTTAAGCAGCGTTCAGGAAAGAACAGGAAAAGATAAGAGAAGCAGCAAAACCTGACATCATATTCCTCTGCATGAAAGCGCCCGCCATAAGATTCTCCCATCCGTCAACCTGCCAAACCCCTTATATCCCCGGCTCTCTTTCCGCTTTTGTTGAAATACATCCCTTTTTACCGGCACCAAGTCGTTATAAAACAACAATTTTTTTCTTGACAAGAGGCAGGTTACTTCTGTTTTAATACGAATCATCAAATTTCGCCTGGAGAAGTTCTGATCGTGACCTTAGAGAAAAAGAAATCGGAAGGCCGGATCATCGTCATTGACGATGAAAAATGGATAGGCGAAAGTCTGGGGCTTCTTTTTTCGAGGAAAGGCTTCGATGTTAAATCCGTTCTGAGCGGGGAAAAAGCGATTGAATTAATCGAAAAAAAACCGGTTGATCTCGTCATACTGGATTACAATCTCCCCGACATGAACGGCCTTGAGGTTCTTGAGAAGATAAGAGCGACAGACAGCAACCTTCCGGTAATCTTTATGACAGGCTACGGTTCGGAGACCATCTCCATCAAGGCCTTCAAGCTTGGCATTGACGATTATCTCATCAAACCCTTCGACCCCAAGGCCCTCATGTCCCGCGTTTTCGAAATCATGGGAGGGAAAAAGAAGGCGCAACTGAAAAATTTTGAGGGACTCGCCATCCCCCCTGAAGTGGGCGCTGAAATCGAAGACACGTCAAGCATCGGCCGGGCCATCCAGTTTATTAAAAATAATTACCAGACCCGCATATCCCTCGAAGAAGTGGTTGAGGCAGCAGGGATCAGCCGTTTTCATTTCACACGGCTATTCAAAAAAATAATGGGTATCTCTTTTACGGATTATCTGAATTACCTGAGGACAAAAAAAGCTGAGGAGATCATTTTAAGACGAGGCATCAATGTCTCCGAGGTCGCCTTTGCCGTCGGGTACAACAGCCTGCGACAGTTTGAGAGAGCCTTTAAAAGCGTCTACGGAAAGACAGCCCTTCAACACCGCAGAGAAAAGCTCGGAGAGAATGCATCCAAGGAATGAAAACGCTCAAAAAAACCAAACAAATGAAGCTCCCCGCCTACAAGGCGGGGCATCTAAAAAGCAAGGATAAGGGGACATACTTTCCCCTTATACCCTTGGTAAGGATGCCATTCATCCCCGTGCACAGCACGGGGTATTCTGATCATGATTTCATAAAAAAGAGCAATCTATGACGAGATTTTACCACTTCTTTTGTGAAACAATTAGGTAAGCTCTTAGGGGTTACCCGCGAACAGATCAAGCAGATCGAAAAAGAAGCCATGGATAAACTGATAAAGTTCAGAGACCTATATAATATCAACCCCTCCAACCTAGTACTCCTTCAATGTAATAAATTAGGATTCAGCCAGTCAGGAATCGGTTAGCTGTTAGGCGCACGACCGCAGGACTGGCCGTAGCTAATTCAAGGGAGTGCAACAACACAGATGACAGCTTCCTGGCTGGCCCGAAGGGAGCTTCACAAATCGGCCAATGCTGCGTTGCAGTCCTTGAAAAGGGAATAGCCATTCTCTTCGGACTGCGCCTTGCCTTGACCGATTTGTGAAACTCTGAACCCCAATTTATCACATTGAAGGAGTACTAGTCTGACCGCCGTCAGGCAACGGGAAAACAGTCACTCCTTTCTCTGCACCATTTTTCCCCAAAGCCGTCACCCCGCCCGGCAGCGCCGCTGCCCCCCTTTTTCCTTGCCCATTCAAACCACTTTACTCTATAATTGTCCTTCTTAATCGGCGTATTAAGAAAGTCTCCGGCTACAACCCCAGCCAGTTTGAAAATCTTTTTTTGAGCCGCACGAGAGGAGCTTGAACCGGCCTCTGCCAATCGCCTCGGGAGAAAAGTGTGGGAAGTTTTGTTACATTCGAAGGCATCGAGGGTTGCGGGAAGAGCACCCAGATAGCCCTTCTGGCGGACTGTCTGGAAAAACGGAACATCCCGTTCATCCTGACGCGTGAACCCGGTGGAACGGAGATCGGGGGCAAAATACGGCGCATCCTTCTCGATACGGAAAACAGGGGAATTACCGACAGAACGGAACTTCTCCTCTATGCCGCAGACAGGGCGCAACATATGGATCAACTCATTCTGCCGGCTCTCGAAGAAGGGAAGGTCGTACTTTGCGACCGCTACACCGATGCGACCATCGCCTATCAGGGCTTTGGCAGGGGGCTTGATCGAAAGCTGATCGACGACCTGAACGGGATCGCCTCCAGGACGATCTCACCGGCACTGACATTTTTCATCGACTGCCCCGTTGAAGTGGGCCTTAAGCGAGCCTTTTCGAGGGACGGTGAAACCGCCCCCGGCGAGATGCGCTTCGAAAATGAAGCGAGGGCCTTTCACAAGAGAGTCATGGCAGGATACAAGGAAATCGCCGGGAAAGATAAAGAGAGGGTTGTCACGATAGACGGGAATAGACCGGTGGAAGAGATACAAAGGAAAATTGAGACCATTTTTTTCGATCGAATCTATAATTAAAAGCAAAGACTGATGGGATTAGAAACCGGCATTATCGGCCATAGCAAACAACTTGAGGCCCTCACCCGCGCACTGGAAGGCGGCAAGGTTCCCCATGCCTATCTCTTTACCGGGATCGGAGGGATCGGCAAAAAAAGGGTCGCCATTAATCTCGCCAAGGCCCTGCAATGCACCGCTTCCTGGGAACGCCCCTGCAATCATTGCAGCGGATGCGAAAAGACGGAAAGCGGCATTCACCCCGATGTAACGCTTTTGGAACGGGACGGGAACTATATCAAGATCGAACAGATAAGGACGCTGCAAAAACAACTCGGCTATAAACCCTTTGAGGGAAAGGCGACGGTATGCATCATCGATGGGGCAGATTTCTTAAATATTGCCGCCGCCAATGCCTTACTCAAAACGCTGGAAGAGCCGCCGCCGGCGACCCATCTCATACTTGTTGCTGAAAATGTGAGGCAGGTGATTCCCACCATTCTATCGAGATGCCAGCGGTTGAACTTTCATCCCCTCTCCACAGAGGATATCGTAAGGATTCTCGTTGCTGAAAAAGACGTAGAGGGTAAAGATGCAAAGGCTGTGGCGAAGATTGCCGAAGGGAGCGCCGCAAAGGCCTTCGGCTATCTCGAATCCTTCTCGGAAGAGGAACGGGAAGCGCTCATCGGGACGATCTGGGACATCAAATCCGTTGAAGACGTTTTTTCTACGGCTGAGAAATTGACAAACAAGGACAATCTGGAAAGACTGACGGAAATGCTTGAAATGGTCAAATTCTTTCTAAGGGACGCCATGCTCATCAAGACAGGTCTCGGTCAGGACCGTCTTATAAGTATGGGCAATTTCGAAGCGATCAAAAAAAGTGCGTCAGCACATTCGCTAAGCGATCTTCTTTCCATGGCGGACAAAATTTCAAAAACCGAGGCGGCGCTTATGATGAACGCCAACAAGAAACTGACCGTAGAAACCATGCTGCTCGGTTTTTACGAAAAACGCAGGGGAGTCTGCTCATGATTACAGGTATAAAATTCGACGAATGGGGAAAGACCTACAACTTCGATTCAGACGAAATGGAACTTGAAGTTTCGGACAAGGTAGTCGTGGAAACCGAGGAGGGCCTCGCATTCGGGACCGTCAGGACGGCGCCGTCCGAGCAACCCCACCAGAAACCCGGGGGAAATTTAAAAAAGGTTATAAGGAAGGTCTCCGAAGAAGACCTGATGCAGCAGGCGAGAAACCAGGAGAAGGCCAATGACGCCTTTAAGGCCTGTTATTCCAGGATAGAGGAAACAGGTCTCGACATGAAGCTCATCAACGTGGAATATCTCTTCGACGGGAGCAAGGCGATTTTTTATTACTCGGCGGAGGAGCGGGTCGATTTTCGCGAACTCGTGAAGGACCTCGCTTCGAAACTCCACACGCGCATCGAGATGAGGCAAATCGGTGTCCGGGACGAAGCGAAGAGAAAGGGGGGCATCGGCCCCTGCGGCAGGATACTCTGCTGCACCACCTGGATAGATCATTTCGGACCGGTGAGCGTCAAGATGGCGAAGGTGCAGGGACTGTCACTCAACCCGAATAATATTTCGGGGATGTGCGGACGGCTCATGTGCTGCCTTTCCTACGAACACAAGAACTATGTGGACGGAACTATGGCAAAATACGCCGAGGCCGTAAAGGCAGCGGCCAAAATAGAGAAAACACAGGAGAAAGAGGAGGACGTAATGCCCCTCTTTACACGCAAAGAGAGACCGGAAAGGAACGAACAGGCAAGAGAGAAGCCGCCGCGAAGGCAAAACAATCAACATCCCTCCTCGGAGAGACAGAAAGAACAGAAGGCAGACCCGGCCAAAGAGGGAAAAAAAAGCGAAAACCAGGGGAGAAAAAGATCCCGCAACCGGAGAAGAAGAAAACAACCCAACAAGGGGAATTAATGTCCAAGTCCTTTTACATCACCACCCCCATCTATTACGTTAACGACGTCCCTCACATCGGACACGCCTACACCACCGTTGCCGCCGACGTAATCGCACGGTTTAAGCGTCTTTCCGGGAAGGAAGTTTTCTTCCTCACCGGCACGGACGAACATGGGCAAAAGGTTGAGAAGGCAGCCGCAGAAAGAGGGGAGACGCCAATCCAGTTGGCCGACCGGGTGGTCCAACGCTTCAGCGATCTCTGGAAAGTTCTCAATATCTCCAACGATGACTTCATCCGAACCACGGAAGAGCGCCACAAAAAAGTGGTGCGTACCCTTTTCGAAAAGGTGGAAGCGAAGGGGGATATCTATCTCGGTGAATACGAAGACTGGTACTGCACCCCCTGCGAAACCTTCCTCACCGTCAAGCAATTGGTGAACGAAAAATGTCCCGATTGCAAACGACCGGTGGATAAACTGAAGGAGGAGAGCTACTTCTTCAGGATGTCGGCCTACCAGGAGAAGCTCCTAAAGCATATCGAAAAAAATCCCGGCTTCATCCAGCCCGTCTCACGAAGGAACGAGATCGTCTCTTTCGTCAAAGAGGGGTTGAGGGATTTAAGCATCAGCAGGACCACCTTCGACTGGGGCATTCACGTTCCGGGCAACGATAAACATGTGGTCTACGTCTGGTTCGACGCGCTTTCCAACTACATATCTGCGGCAGGCTGCTTCACCGACGAGGAGAAGTTCGATAAATGCTGGCCCGCAGACGTTCATCTTATCGGGAAGGACATCCTCCGTTTCCACGCCGTCTACTGGCCCACCTTTCTGATGGCCGCAGGCCTGCCGCTGCCCAAGCACGTCTTTGCCCACGGTTGGTGGACCGTAGAGGGGGAGAAGATGTCCAAATCGAGCGGAAACGTAGTCGATCCCTACCAGGTAGCAGAGGAATTCGGCGTCGATCAATTCCGCTATTTCCTCATGCGGGAGGTCTCCTTCGGCCTCGACGGCGACTACTCCACCGACGCCCTCATCGGCAGGATCAACAGCGACCTTGGAAACGACCTGGGCAATTTGCTGAATCGAAGCCTCACCATGACGGAGAAATACCTCGACGGAGTTGTCCCGGAACCCTCGGAAGAGACAGAAGCAGACATCAATTTTATTGCCCACGCGGCGAAGTGCCGTAAGGAATACGGCGAATCGATGGAGACCCTCGCCTTCAACCGGGCGCTGGACCACCTCTGGGAGATTGTGAGGGAGACGAACCGCTATATCGATCATTCGGCGCCCTGGAAGCTGTCGAAGGAGCGGGAACGGCTCGATACGGTCATCCATACCTTCCTCGAAGCGCTCCGGCAAATCGCCGTCATGCTCTCCCCCTTCATGCCCGACTCGGCGAAGGAGATGCAGGCGCAGCTTGGCATCGAGACGCAGTCAGAGGCGCTCACCCTCGCCAGCCTCAACAGGTGGGGCGGATTTGAAAAGGGGACGAAGGTGAAGAAGGGAAAGATCCTCTTCCCGCGCGTCGGGAAGGAAGAGAAAAAAGAAACGGGCGGAACGGTTCAAAAAAAAGAGAAGAAGGCGGAGAGGGCAATGGACAACGTCATCACCATCGATGATTTCATGAAAGTGGAATTGAAGGCAGGTATTATAACGGAAGCGGAACGGGTGCCAAAATCGGAAAAGCTGATCCGCTTGCAGGTAGATACGGGCTCCGAGACGCGGCAGGTCGTTGCCGGTATCGGCAAGGACTATTCACCGGACAAACTTCCGGGGAAACAGGTGGCCGTCGTGACCAACCTGAAACCGGTAAAGCTCATGGGTGTGGAATCGCAAGGGATGCTCCTCGCTGCCGGAGGAGATCGGCTCCGCCTCCTCACCTTCGACGGAGAAGTGCCCCCCGGAACCCGGATAAAATAGCTCCTCTTTTTCAAGATCAAAACAAACCCTCGCACAAGGCTGTTTTAGATCACTTGTCCACAGATGGTGAGACCGTCTGTGGATAATTTAATGCCAAAAGAGAGAAAGAACCCTAAAAAAGGAGTCATTTGTTTAAATATTTTTCAAGTAGCCTTAACTGCCTGTTTTGTAAGAACTATTTTTTGGCAGGCCCGCTGCCTGTTTTTTGAGCAGATCGCTCAAGGCAGCATCGAAAGCGCGTTCGCCTGAAAAAGAACAGACAAAATCAACAGCTTATCCACACTTTTTGTGGAAAAAGATTTAACCTCCCATTCCGCCACTGTTTTTACTTTTTTTTGGATTCCGATGAACGAATTAAAACTGATCGATAGCCACGCCCATCTCGACTTTCCCGATTACGAAAAGGACTTCAATGAGGTCATTAAACGGGCGAAAGAGGCAGGCATTACAAAACTACTCACAGTGGGTACTACGGTGGAGAGCAGCCGCAACGCCCGAGACCTTGCCACAGCCAACCCATTCATCTACGCCTCGGCAGGGGTCCATCCCCACGAGGCGGCGAGTGTCACCGAGAAGTGTTATGATGAAATCAACACCCTTACAGAAAGTGACAAAGTCATCGCCATCGGCGAGGTGGGGCTCGACTACCACTACGAGCACTCGCCGCGGGAAGTGCAAAGAGAGGTCTTCCGGCGCTTCATCAGGCTGGCGAAGAAGAAAAACCTCCCCCTCATCGTCCATACGCGAGAGGCGGAAGAAGACACGCTCTCGATCCTGAAAGAAGAGGAGGCGGGCAAAGCGGGCGGCGTCATCCACTGCTTTTCCGGCAGCGTGGAGATGGCTAAGGAGTGCCTGGTGCTCGGTTTCTACATCTCCATCCCAGGCATCGTCACCTTTCCGAAGGCGACCAACATCCACGAAGCGGTTCGAGCCATCCCCATCGAAAGAATGCTCATCGAGACAGACTCCCCCTTTCTCGCCCCCGTCCCCTACCGGGGCAAGCGGAACGAACCGGCCTATGTAAAGATGGTGGCGGAGAAGGTGGCCGAGCTTAAAGGACTCTCCCTGGAAGATGTGGGGAGGATTACCACTCAGAATGCGGAAGCGCTTTTCCGCATCGGTGAAAGCACCGCCGCAACTGAAATCGCTTACAAAATCCGGAACTCCCTCTACCTCAACATTACGAACCGCTGCACCAACCGTTGTCCTTTCTGCCCGAAATTCAAGGACTATAAAGTGAAGGGGTACTACCTGGAATTGGGGCATGAACCAACAACGGACGAGATCATCGCCGCCGTCGGCAACTCTAGCGAATACAGAGAAGTCGTCTTCTGCGGCTTCGGGGAGCCGCTCATCCGCCTCGATGCGGTGAAGGAAGTTTCGAAATGGCTGAAGGAGAAAGGAACAAAGGTGCGCATCAACACGGACGGCCTCGCCAACCGTATCCACGGGCGAAACATCCTCCCCGAGTTGGAAGGACTCGTCGATTCTATCTCCGTCAGCCTGAATGCCGACTCAAATGAGCTTTACCATAAGCTCTGCCGCCCTCCCTTCGAAGACGCCTGGGAGTCAGTAAAAGAATTTATTAAGTCCGCAAAGCGATCCATCCCTGAGGTGACAGCCAGTGTCGTCGATCTTCCCAACATCGATGTTGACCGCTGCCGGGAGATAGCTGAGAAGGAACTTGGCGTCCTTTTCAGACTCCGCCCCTACAACGAAGTCGGCTGACCCCTTTTCTTTTCTGTCATTCACAATACCAAAGGAGCCTCTTGCAAAAGTATTTTATGTGTTTGTTTTGTGGCAAAAAAGCTCACAACGAACAGGAAACTGGAGGTTTTCAGCTTGAAACCGTTCGCCCTGAGCCTGTCGAAGGGCAATTTCGGACTTTTGCAAGAGGCTCAAAGGACAACCCATTTTTTCACCCCCCCCCCTTCCCCCATCAGAAAAAGTCTTTCATTTTTCAAACGATCCGACTTTATTTCCAATCTCGCCCTAAATTTAGGGCATAGACCTTCTAAAGGAAATTTTCTTTGGAAGCACGGAGAGGACGCAAAAAACCTTGACTTTCTCTCTGAAATTGGGTAAAAAAGAAGTCTTTTCTCCAAATCATAACATAACGTTGAGGAGTGATTATTATGGGATTGAATGTAACACAAAAGATCATCAAGAAACACCTTGTAGAAGGAAGACTAAAAAAGGGCTCAATCGTTGCGCTTCGAATAGACCAGACCCTGACGCAGGACGCCACCGGGACAATGGCCTATCTCCAGTTTGAAGCGATGGGAATCCCCAGGGTCAAGACGGAACTCTCCGTAAGCTATATTGACCACAATACGCTTCAAACCGGCTTTGAGAATGCAGACGACCACCGGTTCCTGCAGTCGGTCGCCTCCAAGCACGGCATTTACTTTTCAAGGCCCGGCAACGGCATCTGCCATCAGGTTCACCTCGAAAGGTTCGGTGCACCGGGCAAAACTCTTCTCGGCTCCGACTCCCACACCCCCACAGGCGGCGGCATCGGCATGATGGCTATGGGTGCAGGCGGACTCGACGTTGCACTCGCTATGGCGGGTCAGCCTTTTCGCATCACCATGCCCGAGGTAGTCGAGGTCAGGCTTACCGGTAAACTTCAGCCCTGGGTCTCTGCAAAGGACGTCATTCTTGAACTCCTGAGAAGAGAGACGGTCAAGGGCGGGGTAAACAAGGTCTATGAATATACCGGTGAAGGTATCGAAACACTCACCGTACCCGAAAGAGCGACTATCACCAACATGGGCGCAGAGCTCGGCGCCACTACCTCCATCTTCCCGAGCGACAAGATAACCAAGCAGTTCATGAAAGCTCAAGGGAGGGTTGAGGACTGGTCGAGGTTGAAGGCGGACCCCTCAGCCAAGTACGACAAGACGGTCGAAATCGATCTCTCCACGCTGGAGCCGATGATTGCAAAACCCCATATGCCCGACAACGTAGTCAAGCTTTCCGAACTGGCAGGGACAAAGGTTCAGCAGGTCGCCATCGGTTCCTGCACCAACTCTTCATTCAGGGACCTCATGACCGTTGCGGCAGCGCTCAAAGGGAAGACGGTCCACCCCTCTGTCAGCCTCGGTATCGCACCCGGCTCAAAGCAGGTCCTCAACATGCTCTCACTTAACGGCGCACTGGCCGACATGGTTGCAGCAGGTGCGAGGATTCTCGAATCCACATGCGGGCCGTGCATCGGAATGGGCCAGTCCCCCTCTACGGACGCCGTATCCCTAAGAACCTTTAACCGGAACTTCCTCGGTCGCTCCGGTACGAAGAGCGCGCAGGTACACCTCGTATCTCCCGAGGTTGCCGTTGCGGCAGCCATCACGGGCGAGATCACCGATCCGAGGAAACTCGGCGACTACCCTGAGGTGAAGATGCCTAAAAAGTTCCTCGTTGACGACAACATGATCGTTCCCCCGTTGGAAGACGGGAGCAAGGTGGAGATACTCCGCGGACCGAACATTGCACCCTGCCCGACCAAAGACCCGCTGCCGGAAGCATTGAGCGGAGAGGTTATTCTCAAGGTGGAAGACAATATCACAACAGACCACATCATGCCTGCCGGAGCAAAGATCCTGCCGCTCAGGTCGAACGTTCCGAAGATATCCGAGCATGTTTTCGAGGTGATCGATCCCGAATTCCCTGCAAGGGCTAAAGAAAAAGGGGGAGGATTTATTGTCGGCGGCACCAACTACGGACAGGGTTCGTCGCGGGAACATGCGGCACTGGCCCCCATGTACCTCGGCGTGAAGGCGGTCATTACCAAATCATTCGCCAGAATTCATCTCGCCAACCTGATCAACTTCGGCATCATCCCGCTCACCTTCGTCAACGAGGGAGACTATGACAAGATCGATCAGGGTGACCAGCTTGAGATGAACACGAAGAACATCAAGAAGACGATGACCCTCAAGAACAAAACCAAGGGTGAGAGCTATCAACTGGAACATGGCCTCGATCCGAGGGCAATAGAAGTTCTGAAGGCCGGTGGAGCCTTGGCGTACGCCAAGGCAACCATGGCGGCTTAAAACAAACACCCCGCTGCAAGCCGCGGGGAATGTACCCGCCAGGGATTCAAAAAAAAATTAGGAAGAGGGAAAAGACATGGCTACAGAATCGAAGATTTTATGGACAAAAATTGACGAGGCGCCTGCACTGGCGACCTACTCATTGCTTCCCATCGTTCAGGCATTTACCGGGGCAGCGGGTGTCTCTGTCGAGGCGCGGGATATCTCCCTTGCAGGGAGGATCATCGCAAACTTCCCGGACAACCTGACGGCAGACCAGAAGATAGATGACGAACTTACCAAGCTCGGTGAACTGGCAAAGACACCTGACGCCAACATCATCAAACTGCCGAATGTGAGCGCTTCCATCCCGCAGTTGAAAGCCGCCATCAAGGAACTTCAGGACCATGGCTACAAGGTGCCCGACTATCCGGAAGATCCTCAGAACGACGGAGAGAAGGAGATCAAGACCAGATACGCCAAGTGTCTCGGAAGCGCCGTTAACCCCGTGCTTCGTGAAGGAAACTCCGATCGTCGTGCGGCGGTAGCAGTAAAGAATTTCGCCAAGAAGAACCCGCACAGGATGGGTAAATGGAGCCCAGATTCCAAGACCCATGTATCGACTATGAGCAGCGGAGACTTTGCTTCTAACGAAATATCTGCAACAATAGCCGCAGCGACGGATGCCAAGATCGAATTCGTAGAGGTTAGCGGAAAGGTAACCGTCCTCACGGAAAGCCTCCCTCTCCAGGCGGGTGAGGTGGTTGACGCCACATTTATGAGCAAGAATGCACTGACAAAATTTCTTGCCGAGCAGATCGATGATGCAAAGGAGAAGGGCGTACTCTTCTCGCTCCATATGAAGGCAACCATGATGAAGGTCTCCGACCCTATCATCTTTGGTCACTGCGTAAAGGTCTTCTATAAAGATGTTATCGAGAAGCATGCAGACACCATCAAGGAACTCGGCGTCAATTTCAACAACGGTCTCGGTGATCTCTACAACAAGATCGAGAAACTTCCGGCCGATAAGAAGGCCGAGATAGAGGCTGACATCCAGGAGGTTTACAAGAACCGTCCTGAGCTTGCCATGGTTGACTCCGACAAGGGGATTACAAACCTCCATGTGCCGAGCGATATCATCATCGACGCCTCCATGCCTCCAGTCATACGTGACGGTGGTATCATGTGGGGACCTGACGGCAAGGCCCACGATTGTAAGGCGGTTATCCCTGACCACAGCTATGCAGATCTTTATCAGGCAACTATTGATAATTGCATCGCAAACGGAGCGCTTGACGTTACAACGATGGGAACAGTACCCAACGTGGGACTAATGGCCCAGAAGGCGGAAGAGTATGGTTCTCATCCTACCACTTTCGAGGCCCCCGGCAACGGTACGATCCGTATCGTTGACGCAGATGGAAAGAGCATCCACGAAAGCAAGGTGGAAGAAGGCGATATCTGGCGTTCATGCAGGGTAAAAGATGCACCTATAAAGGACTGGGTAAAACTTGCCGTAACACGCGCAAGGGCGACCGGTTCTCCGGCCATATTCTGGCTTGATAAAAACAGGGCGCACGACGCACAGCTTATCGAAAAGGTAAACAGTTACCTCAAGGACCACAATACAGAGGGTCTCGATATACGCATTATGAATGTTGCAGAGGCTGCAAAACTCTCCGTTGAGAGGATGAGAGCCGGTGAGGACACAATCTCCGTTACAGGCAACGTCCTTCGTGACTACAACACCGATCTTTACCCGATCCTCGAACTGAACACGAGCGCAAAGATGCTCTCCATCGTTCCACTCATGAACGGCGGCGGGCTCTTCGAAACAGGCGCCGGAGGTTCAGCGCCAAAGCATGTTCAGCAGTTCCTCGAAGAAGGCTACCTCCGTTGGGATTCACTCGGTGAGTTCCTCGCATTGGGCGTATCTCTTGAGCACCTTGCAGGCGCCTTCAAAAATGACAAGGCGAAAGTTCTTGCCGATACCCTCGATCAGGCCACCGGCAAGATACTTGACAACAACAGGACTCCTGCACGTAAGGTGGGCCAGATTGACAACAGGGGAAGCCACTTCTACCTCGCCCTTTACTGGGCTGAGGCACTTGCAGAACAGACCGCCGATGCTGACCTGGCTGCGAAGTTTGTTCCCGTAGCAAAAGCGCTTGCAGACAGCGAGAATAAGATTAATGACGAGCTTATCGGAGCACAGGCCAAGCCGCAGGATATCGGCGGGTACTATCAGCCCGACGAGGCGAAGGTATCTCAGGCTATGCGCCCGAGTGCGACCCTGAACGGCATCATCGACTCTATTGATTCCGGCAAGGCAGCGACTGCTTAAGTCGGCAACATTAGATCAATCTAAAAAGGCACACTTCAGGGTGCGCCTTTTTTATTTCCAAAAGGTTGCTCTTAAAAAAATATTTAGACACTGATTTTCACTGATTTATTATGACATAGCACGGAGTTATGCCATAAACTACCTCGACCCTTATGGGTAAAATAAACAAAAGAGTTATCTGCGAAAATCATATCTTATCAGCCTTTATCTGTGTCTAATTCAGGTTTTTAGGTTGCTTTGATTTTATTTTCAACTAACTTGACCGGAGAACTCTCTTTATGGCGCTACTCAGCATGCAGAACGTAAAACTCGCCTTCGGCGGCCCTCTCCTGTTAGACAATCTGGACCTGCAAATCGAGGAGGGTGAGAGAGTCTGCCTCTTGGGCAGAAACGGCGCAGGCAAATCGACGCTCATGAAACTCATCATGGGCGAAATGGAGCAGGATTCCGGGAAAGTAGTCCGAAAGCAGTCCCTTCGTGTCGCCTATCTCGGTCAGGAGGTGCCAACCGGTCTTAGCGGAACTATCTCTGAGATCGTCTCAGGCGACCTCGATAATAGTTCAGTTTGGGAGGGGCAGCAACAGGTCGAAAAGATACTCTCCCATATGGAACTCGACGGCGGAACGCCCTTTGAGACCCTGTCGGCGGGGATGAAGCGGCGCGTACTCCTTGCAAGGGGCCTCGCGATGGAACCGCACATCCTCCTTTTGGACGAACCGACAAACCACCTCGATATTGAGGCGATCAAATGGCTCGAGGATTTCCTGCTCCGTTTTGGCGGCACCCTCCTCTTTGTCACCCACGACCGTATCTTCCTGCAAAAACTGGCGACGCGCATCGTGGAACTCGACCGGGGAAGGCTTATCAACTGGGCCTGCGACTATAAAAGCTACCTTACGAGGAAGGAAGACCTTCTAAATGCCGAGGCGACGAGGAACGCCAAGTTCGATAAAAAACTCGCCGAAGAGGAAGCCTGGATCAGGCAGGGGATCAAGGCGAGGCGCACCCGGAACGAAGGGAGGGTGCGGGCCTTGGAAAAGATGCGGGAGGAAAGACGGGCGAGAAGAACTGTTTCGGGCAACGTGAAGATGCAACTCCAGGAGGCGGGGAGATCGGGGAAGATCGTCATAGAAGCGAAAGAAGTGGATTGCGGCTATGGCGAGACATGCATCGTAAGCGGTTTCTCCACGCTCATCATGCGGGGCGACAAGATCGGCATCATCGGACCGAACGGCGTCGGGAAGACGACACTTTTAAACAGTCTCCTCGGGAAGCAGCCTCCCCTTGGCGGCAAACTGAAAATCGGGGCCAATCTCAACATCGCCTATTTCGACCAGTTGAGGGGCCAACTCGACGAGGAGAAAAGCGTCTTCGACAATATCGGCGAAGGGGACGACCATGTCACCATAGAGGGCAAGCCCCGCCATATCATCGGCTACCTGCAGGACTTCCTCTTTACCCCCGACAGGGCGAGGAGCCCCGTCAAAATCCTCTCCGGGGGGGAACGGAACCGGCTTTTAATCGCAAAGCTTTTCACAAAGCCCTCCAACGTGATCGTTATGGACGAGCCGACAAACGACCTCGACATGGAAACTCTCGACCTGCTCGAAGAACTGCTCATCGACTACAAGGGTACCCTCCTCGTCGTCAGCCATGACCGGGCCTTTATCAACAATATCGTCACCAGCACTTTAGTCTTCGAAGGGGAAGGCCGGGTGGCCGAGTATGTCGGGGGGTATGACGACTGGCTGAGGCAGAGCAATCACGGCGACAAGACCGCGCAAAAAGGCGGCGCAAAGGGACGCACGAAGAAAGAGCGCACGAAAAAGATGAGTTTCAAAGAAAAAAAGGAACTGGAAGAGTTGCCGGGGGAGATCGAGGCGCTGGAAGCGGAAAAGGAGAGGCTCTTTAAGCTCATGGCTGATCCCGAGACCTACCAGAAGGGCGGGGAAGCGGTTGCAGCCGCAAAGACGGAAGTGGAAGCGGTAGAGGTTAAGCTGGAAGTTGCCTACAAGCGATGGGAGGAGTTGGAGGAGATAGCAGGGGCATATGGTTAGGAACTGTAAATTAATAACATGACCATTTTGAGAAGTTGTGCTATTATATCT
>CBDVDA010000061.1:0-18148 GCA_965372635.1 uncultured bacterium
GCTGCCTGTAGTGTAATTAAACCACGATCGGGGTCATTGATTCAAAAACGCGGCGAACTTTCCAAGTAGCAGGCTTACCAGTTTCTCACCGGCCCAACGTCGAGGTGGACAAAATCGGACCGCGAATAAAAACCGACCCCTCCCCCTTTCAGCTTCAGCGCCGCGTCCCTTAAGTGCGCCGTATGGAGGCCCGGAATCCTGATGTCTATTGCCTTCCCTAACAGGTGATAACTCTTCTTCGCCACCCCTTTGTTTTTTTGTCTCAACTTGTCGTTTGACTCGGGTGTACGGTAGCCGGAAATTATATGGAAGGGGGCCTCCACAGGGAGAGCAGTCGACAGGGAGTGGAGCAGATCGAGAAGGGACACGTCGATGGCCCCTACCTCATCGGTAAAGCGGTCCCGCATGATGTGATCGATTTTTATGAGCGCCTCGGGCTGATAGCCGCCGTCCTTAAAATAGACGGTCTTCAGCCGCTCCCCCGTGTGACTGTTAATGAGAGAGAGGTTCCGCTCGGGGTAAAGGGCGGGGAAATCTAAAGAGGCGAGAGCGCGTTGAGGCAAAAGAAGCGACGCAGCAGAAAGTGCGCCTGCTTTCAGCAGCGTGCGGCGGTTAAGAGACTCCGATGACTTCATCCCGCCGGGATTAGATTTTTCAAAGGTAAACATGGGTCAATCGAATCAGGCAGCGGTCGGCACGAATCCGAACGCTCTCTTCCACTGCCCGCATTTGTCAGACATCATTAAATCTCAAAGTCATCGCAAGTCACAAAAAGGAAGCCTATTATCCACTATATTGGGCCTTTTGGGAAGATTTTTTTTGCTTATATTGAGACGGCAGGAAGTCAAATTTGGCTGGCAGGTCTTTCCCCGATTGAGTTGACAGGGCACATTAGATCATCAAAGTTAACGCATTAAAGCAAAACCGTCCCCTTTGCCTTAAACTCCACCCCTTCCATCTGGAGCAGTCGCGCTTTGAGTCCAAGCCCCCCTTCCGCCGAATATCCGGTGAGATCGCCGTTTGAGGCCAGCACACGGTGACAGGGGATGATGATGGGGATCGGATTTGAGGCCATCACACGTCCCACTGCCCGCGCCGCGCCCGGCCTGGCCACCCCTTGGGCGACCTCTTTGTAGCTAAATATTGCGCCGTAGGGGATGGTCCGCACCCGGTTGGCGACTGTGTGAAAAAAGGGAGAGCGCCCCGTGAGATCGACCGGGAGAGCTTTGAAATCAATCTTTTTGCCGGAGAAATAGCGGCGCAGAAGATTGGCTGCCTTTTCGGCCTTTTCACTTCCCTCCCCCGTCTCGTCTGTCAGCCCGTCGGCAAAGTTATCCCCTGGGAGGTAAAGGGCGTTTATCCCTTTTCCTGTATATTCGATGAGAAGTCTGCCGAAGAGGGTATCAACTCTCAGCCGTCCCACGCTGCCTCCTCACTTTCTCTTTCAGCGCTTTTAAAACATATGCCGTCTCGTCACTTTTCATCAAAAGGGAAGCAACGATGTAGACTGCAACACCCGACATGACCGCAGCGGCAACGACAACAAGTTTATTGCCGTTAATGCCGTCCACCTGCCAGTCGCCCGCCAGGCAGACCAGATAGGCCACCACGCCGGTGAGAATCGACGCCGCCAGCGACCTGAAAAAGGAGACCACCACAGGCCGGTCGATAACCACTCCCACCTTCGGTTTTAGCAAGAGCAGAAGGATTGCGAGGTTGAGGAGCGCCGACAGGGTAGTGGCGAGGGCGAGACCGCCGTGGAGGAGCGGCCCCATAAGGAGGAGCGAAAGGGCGATGTTGGCGACAAAAGCGCCGAAGGCGGCCCGGACGGGCGTCTTCATGTCCTGCATGGCGTAAAAGGCGGGAACGATGATCTTCACCCCGCCGATGACGAAGAGGCCAAGCGCATAATAACGAAGGGCGATGGCCGACTGAAGGGTGGCGTGATGGTCGAAGGCGCCCCGCTGGAAGAAGAGGCTGAATACCGGCTCGCTGAGGGCGATCAGCCCCGCCGTAGCGGGCAAGGTGATGAAAAAGATCACCCGAAGCGAAAAGGAGAGAGAGTCCCGCATCTCCTCCAGCCTCCCCGTCGCCACCTGGTCGCTTAGCGTTGGAAGCACAACCGTCGCCATGGAAATAACGAAGATGCCGAGGGGAAGTTGAAAGAAACGGTCCGCATAGTAAAGATAGGAGACACTCCCCTCGGGGAGAAAAGAGGCGATGATGGTGGAGATGAAGATGTTCAACTGGTAGACGGCGATGCCGAAGAGGGCGGGGGCCATGAGCCTGCCGAGCTTTCGAAGCACCGGATGGGTGAGGTCGAATCTGATCCCCGGAAGGTAACCGGCCTTCCTTAGCGGCCGGAGCTGCAAAAGAACTTGCAATATACCGCCGATAATAACGCCGATGGCGAGGGCCGTCACAGGCTCGTCGAGACGGGGGGAGAGCAGAAACGTCGCCCCGATGATGGCGACGTTGAGGAGCACGGGCGCCGCCGCCGGGGCGGCGAAATGGCCCACCGAATTGAGAACGCCCATGGCGAGTGCCACGAGGCCGATGAAAAAGATGTAGGGAAAGATGATGCGTGTCAGGTAAACAGTGAGTTCGTACTTTTCGGGCGCATCGAAGCCGGGGGCGATGAGGCGGACGATGAAGGGGGCGAAGATGATCCCCGCCACGGTAACGAGCGCAAGAATGCAGGTGAGAAAGGTGAAGACCACGTCGGTAATCTCCTTCGCCTTTTCTCTCCCCTCCTTCAACTCCGTCTCTTTGAAAACAGGGATAAAGGTGACGGTGAGCGCCCCCTCGGCAAAGAGACGCCGGAGCACATTCGGTATCCTGAAGGCGACGAAAAAGGCGTCCGCCGCCAGGCTCGCCCCGAAAAAGCGGGCGATCACCATATCGCGAAGAAGGCCGAGCACGCGGCTGAGCGCCGTGAGTCCCCCAACAAGGGTCGCCCCCTTTATGATCTTCCTGTTTTCAGACATAAAAAAACCCTAACATGGAAAAGAAATCGAACAATTCCTCTCAAAGCGATTGAAATCTATTGCTTTTTATGATACAAAAAAGCCTAGTATAGGATTGACAAATAATAGAAGCAACCAGGGGATTAGTCAAGGATTAGCGGGAGAAGTTCCGGCCATGTTTAGGGAAACGAGTAAAGAATCCACTCCCAGAGGACGTGCCCCTGTTTTGCCCTGAAAGGGCTCATCAATCTTTTCTAACCCCTTTCAATGAAGCCGAGTGAAGCAGATGAGTGCGGGAAAAGGGGACAAACTGTTTGAGCGAAGCGAGTTTTTGTCCCCGCCGCAATCATCTGCGTGAACGAGGGTAGCCGAAGGCCAAAATTGAGGGCGGCCTTTCTTTTGCTTACTTTTCTTTGGCCGTCAAAGAAAAGTAAGAACCTTTAGAGCAAAGCCCTTTAAATCTAACCTCGATCAAAGAACGAGTATTTCAAAGGTTAATTAAAGACAAGGAGACATTATGGCACTGAAACTGGGAGATATGCTTGTACAAGCGGAGATGATCAACCGCGAGCAGCTCGACGAAGCGCTCAAATACCAGGTCATCTATGGCGGGAAGCTCGGCACCAACCTGATCGAGCTCGGCTACCTCGATGAAGACGACATCGCAAAATTCCTGAGCAACAAGCTCGGCACCAAATTCGTCCCCCACGATGCACTCACCAATATTCCGCCCGAAGTGCTGCACATCCTCCCCATAGATATCATCGAGAAATACAAGGTCATCCCCATCGCGCTAAGTGGAAAGCGGCTCACCCTCGTCATGTCCGACCCCACCGATTTCGCCGCCATCGACGAGATATCCTTCTCCACCGGCTATTCCATCGTCCCCGTGGTCACCCCCGAGATCAGCCTCGTCTCGGCACTGGAGAGGTACTATAAAATCCAGAGAGACGTGCGCTATATCTCCGTTTTGGCGAACCGGGATGAGGCAAAAAAAGAGATCGAAGTGGTGGACGAGGAAGAGATACTGGAAGAGGCGGAGATTATCGAAGAGGAGGAGCGGCGGCTCATTCTTGAGGAATTCACCATCGACGACGTCTCCAAAAAACTGGCAGCGGCAATGGACCGGGACGAGATTGCCGAAATCATCGCCGAATATGCGGGCCACGAATTTGGCCGGGCCGCCCTTTTCATCCTCAAGGGACAGTCCGCCGTCGGCTGGAAGGCGTTCGTCAAAGACGAACCGATGGACGACATCGTCAACCTGAGCATCCCCTTAAATGAGCCATCGGCACTGAAAACGGTATCGGAAAACAAGAACTTTTACCTCGGCCCCATCCCCGAAACCCCCTACAATAATATGCTCATCGAAGTCCTCGGGGGCAAAAAGCCGGAGGCAGCCCTGCTCGTACCTATCATGATGATGGGAAAAGCAGTCAATATCCTCTACGTAGACGGCAACGAGGGAGAGCTTGGCAAAAAGGCACCTGACCTGCAGCGGATCATCGGCAAGGCGGTCATGGCCTTCGATATCCTCATACTGAGGAACAAGATCATAATGACCTGACGGCTGTCGCCGTCTTTGTCTAAAGCTGAATTAAAGGGCGGAGCCTTTCGAGCGTCTTTTCCCCGATTCCCCGAACACGGACCAAATCGTCGGGACTTTTAAAAGGACCCCTTTCTTTCCTGTCCCGAACGATTGTCTCCGCCTTTTTAGGGCCAATCCCCGGCAACGCCACAAGGTCTTCGGCACTCTCACTGTTTATCTGAAGCGGCATCCCGAAAAGGAGACGCTTTCCCCCCGCCATTTTTTCAATATTAACAAAACCCTCTTCGCTGAGAACAACCCTCTCCCCCTTTTCGAGCGGATCATCGGAGACGAGGTTGGCTATTCGCCGCGCTTTGGGAAGAGGATAGACCCGTCCCCCCTCCTTTGTGACGACCTCAGCAAAGCCGGTTTCAGCGGCTGAACCGAAAGACGCGTCGGCCAAAGAATTTTCGGAGTAACTATGGATTTGATTGTAGATGAGGATTGAAAGGGCGAGCGCGACGACGACCAGTTCCTTCGCCATTACTTCTTACGGGAGTCCTCTTTCAGAAGTTTATAGCCGATGCTGTCAACCAGAGCCTGCCAGGAGGCCTCGATCACGTTGTCGGAAACCCCCACCGTCCCCCATTTGTCTACACCATCGCCCGACTCGATGAGCACGCGCACCGCCGCCGATGTCCCCTCTCCCGCCGCCAGCACACGCACCTTGAAATCGATGAGGCGCACCTCTTTCAGTGCGGGATAGAACTTTTCGAGCGCCTTCCTGAGGGCATTATCGAGCGCGTTGACGGGACCTGTCCCGGTAGCGGCCGTATGCTCCACGTTCCCGCCCACCTCTATCATGATGGTCGCCTCCGTATGAGGCGGCTCGTCTTCCTTCCGCTTCTCGTCGATCACCCGAAACCCGATGAGGTGAAAAAATTTGCGTTCCTCTCCCTTCGCCTTCCGCATGAGAAGTTCGAAAGAAGCGTCGGCCCCTTCGTACTGGAAGCCCCGGTTTTCGAGGTCCTTTATTCTTTCGAGGATCTTCTTTACCGCCGGGTCTTTGCTGTCGATATCGAGGCCGAAAGCCTTCGCCTTGAAAAGGACGTTGGCCCGTCCCGAAAGGTCGGAAACAAGGATGCGCTGGTGATTCCCCACCCGTTCAGGCCGGATATGCTCGTAGGTCTCGCTCTCTTTCAGGACGGCGTCCACATGGACCCCTCCTTTGTGTGCAAAAGCTGAATTCCCAACATAGGGCTGGTGCTTGTTGTGCGGCAGGTTGGCCAGTTCCACGATAAAACGCGACACCTCTCGAATCCGCATCAACTGTTCATCGCTGATGCAGTCGAGCCCCATCTTCAACCGGAGGTTGGGGATGATGGAGCAGAGGTTAGCGTTGCCGCACCGCTCGCCGATGCCGTTGATCGTCCCCTGTATGTGATTGACGCCGAGTTCCACCGCCGCCAGCGTATTCGCCACAGCCAGTTCGGCGTCGTTATGAGTATGTATGCCGAGGGGAACATCAACCGTCTCTTTCACACGAGCAATGGCCATCTTCACCTCTTCAGGCAAACTGCCGCCGTTGGTATCGCAAAGGATGATACAGTCCGCGCCCGCCTCCGCCGCCGCAGAAAGAGTATTGAGAGCATACTCAGGGTTTGCCTTGAAACCGTCGAAGAAATGCTCGGCGTCGTAGAAAACCTCCTCCGTCCGTTCTTTCAGGTAGCTAACCGACGAGTGGATCATCGCTAAATTTTCCTCAAGGGAGACGCGAAGCGCCTTCGTCACATGAAGGTCCCAGGTCTTGCCGAAGATGGTCACAACCGGTGCACCCGACTCAACGAGCGCCTTCAGGTTCGGATCGTCCTCCGGCTTATTGCCCGCCCGGCGGGTGCTCCCGAAAGCGGCGATCTTCGCCGTAGAGAGCTTCACCTTCCCGATCCGCTCGAAAAACTCCATATCCTTCGGGTTCGAACCGGGCCAGCCCCCCTCAATATAGTCGATACCGAGTTCGTCCAGTTTTTCGGCAATCCGCACCTTATCCTCAGCGGAGAAGGCGATCTCTTCGGCCTGCGTACCGTCTCTAAGTGTCGTGTCGTAAAGTTTTATCCTTCTCATCGTTCCCGTCCTATCATGATTGAGTGCATATTATAGTATAGTTGAGACTTTTTCAAGGGAAAGCAGGGGCTTCCCGAGAGGACATCTTCTTCATCGGCTCCTATGGCATTCAGCGTCGATTTAGGCTATCATATCGGGACTTCAATCCATCGGCCTGCGATTACAGTAATGATGCCACACTCAGAGAACGTGGCATTGCTTTGCCCTAGAAGGGTTTGTCAATCTTTTCTATCCCTTTTCAACGAAGCCGAGTGAAACAGGTGAGTGCGGGAAAAGGGGACAAACTGTTTGAGCGAAGCGAGTTTTTGTCCCCGCCGCAATCATCTGCGTGAACGAGGGAAGCCGAAGGCCTTGCGTTGTGGGCGGCCTTTCTTTTGCTTACTTTTCTTTGGCCGTCAAAGAAAAGCAAGAACACTTAGGGCAAAGCCTTTTAACTCTGCCCCCTGTTCATATCACCGGAATTTCAAAGATTAATTTAAGAAAAGAAAACAATGAAATTAAAAACTCTAGTTCTCCTCACCACTGTTCTGATCGTCATAACAACCCCGCATACCAGCTTCGCAGACGAAGCCGAAGGGTATACACCCCTCGGTCCGGTGGAAGGACGAAACCAGATGCCGCTTTTAAACCTCTTTTACGTCATGCAGTCCACGGGAACGGAAACGCTCGGTAAAGGAAAGCAGGAGATTCGCCTCGCCATCGACATATCGAACATCTACGAGGAAAGGGCCTCCGCCTCCACCGTCCTCGCTTACGATATGGAGATCTACCGGCCCGCACTCCACTATTCCTACGGCCTGACAGACTCTCTCGATCTGCACACCGAGATTCCGGCCCTCGCCTTCAACGGCGGGCAGATGGACGGCGCCATACAGGACTACCACGACCTCTTCGGCTTTCCAAACGGCGAGCGGGACAATGTTCAAGACGGCCAATTCGGCTACTCTTTCAGTCAGGGGGGACAAACAATCTTCGACTTTTCCTCTACCGGGCTCAATCTCTCCGACATCAACATCGACCTGAAATGGAAGGTCTGGGACGACCATGAAGGCCGTCCCGCAGCCGCACTCCGCGCAGGCGTCAAACTCCCCACCGGCAATTACGGCAAAGGGACGGGCTCGGACAGGCTCGACTTCGCACTCGGTGTCCTCCTGTCTAAAGCGACAAAACGCTTTTCCTTCTTCGGGGGACTCGATCTGAACATCATCAACCCGCCCGCCGAGCTGAAACAACTCGTCACCGAAGAAATCGTTCACACCCTCGTCGGCGTCGAATTTATGGCGCTGAAAAACAGGCTTTCCCTCATTTTACAACTGGAAGGGCAAAACAGTCCCTTCGCAAAGACGGGAGAAAAAACCTTCGACAATGAAATCCTGGAGATCATCTACGGCATCAAGGGGGTCACCTCAAAAAAGAAACTCCTCTGGCAACTCTCCATGCGGGAAGACCTGATTCACGATTCCACCGTCGATTTCACCCTCTCCTTCAGCCTGGGTGCGAGGTTTTAATTTTCCGAACTGTTTTTTTGAATCCTTTCCATTACGACCTCATCTTATTCCCCAAACAACGAAGTTTTTAAAGGAGACATAAAATGAATGAAGCAGTAAATTGTCCCATGGTACAAGGCGAAGCACCCGGTTTTACGGCAGACGCCGTCATGCCGGACAACAGTTTCAAGGAAATTTCCCTCTCCGACTACAGGGGAAAGTGGGTGGTCCTCTTTTTCTACCCCCTCGATTTCACCTTCGTTTGCCCAACGGAGATCACGGCACTCAGCGACCGGCACGGCGAGTTTAAAGACGCCGATGCCGAAATAATCGGCGTCTCCGTAGACAGCAAGTTCACCCACCTGGCGTGGAAGAGTTCGCCCCGGAAGGAAGGGGGGCTGGGACAAATCAACTACCCTCTCGTCTCCGACCTTCGCCGGACCATTGGAAGCGACTATGGCGTCCTCCTCGAACCGGGCATGGCGCTCCGCGGCCTCTTCATCATCAATCCCGAAGGGGTGATCCAATACCAGGTGGTGCACGACCTCGGCATAGGCCGAAGCGTGGATGAAGTTTTAAGGGTGCTGAAAGCACTCCAGACACTCGCCAAAACGGGTGAAGTCTGTCCCGCCAACTGGACGGAAGGGGAAGACACTATGCAGGGCGACCCCGAAGGCTCGAAGAGCTATTTCAAGAACCACGGCTGAGCAGAACAGCAATACCATTTAAGGGAGGGGATGGCCGAAAGGTCATCCCCTTTTTGTGCCGTGAGAGATATTCTTGCCAGACCCCACTCTACCCTACCAAAACTATTAGGAAATCTGATTATGAATGCAGGCATTGCTGTAGGGGCATGGCCTGCCATGCCCTGTCCGATGAGAGCAATTCCCGGTTCCGCCTGCCTGCCCATATGAAAAAGTGCGCTCAGACCGAAAAACGTACAGGGAGGGTATTTGGGCACGGCAAGCCGTGCCCCTACACATGGAGGGACCGATTATCCCGGTTGACATTCCACCCTTCAGCCTATACATTATGGACAATAAAAATACCTTTTCAGGACATCCCACTTGAACTTTCTCCGCGCCCTTGTTTTCAACATTCTTTTCTGGATAAGCACAGCCCTGCTCTCGGTGCTAATCATTATGTTACGTCCTCTCGGAATAAGGGCGGCCTACCCGATCGGACGTTTCTGGAGCCGATTGAACCTTCTCTTTTTGAAGCTTGTCTGCGGCATATCATGCGAAGTGAAAATCATTGGCGAACTCCCGAAAGGCCCCGCCGTCTACCTGGCAAAGCACCAGAGCGCCTGGGAAACCATCGCCCTCCCCTCCTTCCTACCTCCTTTCATGTGGGTCCTGAAACGGGAGCTCTTCCAGATCCCCCTCTTCGGCTGGTGCCTCATGGCACTCGGCCATATCGGCATTGACCGGAAGGCGGGCGCGAAGGCGATCAAGCAGATCAACCGCGAGGGGACGGAGATTCTCGGCAAGGGATTCAGCATGGTCATCTTCCCCGAAGGGACGCGCGCCGCACCGGGCACGATGGGCGCATTCAACCCCGGCGGCACGAGCCTCGCTATCGCAAACGGCGTCCCCATCGTTCCCGTCACCCACAACGCAGGTCAGCTCTGGAAGCGGCAGTCCTTCGGCAAGACGCCGGGCAAAATAACAGTCGTCATCGACGAGCCGATCCCCACGGAGGGACTCCCCCCCTCGGACCGGAAGGTTTTGAATGAAAAAGTGCGGGAGATAATCGAGAAGAGGTTAGAGGAGATCGGCGGTTGACGTACCGGTTTTAACTTCTACCTGCAACACCATAACCTGCCTGTTATTCCTTCTCAAAACACCATCTTTTCGGTTGACAATTAATTTAAATATTGGTTGACAATAAGTTGACAATCCCGGTAGAATCACAGTATGGACATCAAAACAGAAATACTGGTTTACCTGAAAGAAAAAGAAAGTGTGCCTGGCGGTGACTTGTCACGTCTTCTCGGCATTACACGGCAGGCACTCAACAGACACCTGAAACAACTTATCGAAGAGGAGAAGATTTTAAAAGAGGGCACCACCAGGAACGCAGCCTACCGGCTTTCTACACCGGGCAAGGGGAAGGCTATCGGAAGAAAATATGCGAAGACCCTGTTCCTAAAAGGTCTTGAAGAGGATGCCGTTTTCAGTGAAATCGCCGCGATACTAAACCTTAAAAGTTCCCTCAGTCAAAACGCCTTCGATATCGCCGGTTATGCCTTCACGGAAATGCTCAACAATGCCATCGATCACTCACACTCTGAGAAATGCACTCTGGAGGCGCGGCTCGATCAGTACCGTTTCAGTTTTTCCATCCGTGACAGGGGGGTTGGCATCTTTCATTCAGTCTATTCTAAATTCGGCCTGCCCGATGAACATGCCGCAATCGGAGAACTGCTCAAGGGAAAGACAACGACGATGGAGGAAAAACATAGCGGAGAGGGGATTTTCTTCACCTCCAAGAGCGCTGATTCGATCTCCTTCAGATCACACAAAGCGGAACTCCTTTTTGACAACCATAAAAACGACGTCTATGTAAAAGAAAAAAAGCATATTGAAGGAACAGAGGTCTTTTTTACAATCAGCAGGCAGTCGAAGAAAAAACTGGCCCAGGTCTTCACCCGCTTCGCTCCCGAAGAATTTGATTTTCGCTTTGAAAAAACGAGGGTTTTGGTCAGGCTTTTTCACCGCGATTATGTATCACGCTCGGAAGCCAGAAGGCTTCTGCACAGGCTGGACCGTTTCAGGGAAATCATACTCGATTTTGCCGGTGTGAAATCGATTGGACAGGGATTTGCCGATGAGATCTTCCGGGTTTTTAAAAAAGCTCACCCTCATATTGAAATCAAAAGAGAAAACCTCAGCCCCACTCTCGACGCCATGATTCGTCATGTGGTTGACAATAAAAGATGAGGCACGTTGACAATAGACTGACAATAGAGGGCAAGTCGAAAACGACAAATGTAGGGGCATCCCTCGTGGATGCCCAATAATAAAGGGCAGGCACAAGACCTGCCCCTACCTGATGACAACAGGGATACCGTAGGGGCAGACCCATGTGTCTGCCCTGATGGATCATGTTTCGGTGTGTCCTCACACCGAAACAATAATGACAGACGCACTCGTTTCGGCGCGGGGACGCACCTAAATATCAGAAACGTTAAATGTAGGGGCGAGGCCTGCCTCGCCCAAATAGACATGAAAGGGCACGGCAAGCCGTGCCCCTACACGATGATAACAGGGACACCGAAGGGGCTACTTCAATATGGTATCGATGATTTCTTTCGATATCTCTTTGAGAGGTTTTTCCGCGATCATCTGGACTTCTTCAACGAGGCTGTGGGTGATATGTGAGAGAAAGGCCTCCCCCACTTCCCTGTGAAACTGTCCTCCAAGATTATCCTTAATCTCACTTATTACCCTGTCATAATCGAGCGAATTTCTGTAGGGACGGCAGGTGGTCATGGCATCGAAACCGTCGGCAACGGAGATGATGGATGCGCCGAGGGGGATTTCATCCCCTTTCAATTTGTCCGGGTAGCCTCTACCGTCGGGCCTTTCGTGGTGCCAGCGCGCCAGTTCCCCCGCTCCGTGGAGAAAGGCGTAGTGCTGGATCAATTCATACCCCCGGACCGGATGCTGCGCCAGGTCTGCAAACTCCTCATCGTCCAGTTTCCCCTCTTTAAGCAGGATATGGTCCCTCACCCCAATCTTTCCGATGTCGTGAAGCAGGGCCGCAAAGTAAAGATCGCGTATAAACTTTTTATCACTCGTAAGTCCCATCTGATCGGCAATGCATGAGGAATAGTAGAAGACCCGCGCCGAGTGGGATGCCGTGTAGTTGTCCCGGTGCGAGAGGAGGGTGACCGAATTGATGAGGATGTCCATGGTGTTGGCATACATCGCCTCTGTAATGTCCGTCTTCACCACCGTCGCCACGAGACCGATGGTGGAGACGTTATGCACCTTGGTTCTTATCTGGGCCGTCAGTTCCCCTTCCTCACTCGTATGGCTGAAGACCTTATCGATATTCTCTCTTTTGATTAGCGGCTGGATGAGATCGCCAAAACATTCGAGCGAACCGATCTCATCGACTCTTTTACCCGAGTTGACGATCTCCTTCGGCGTCATGCCGGAACCGGCTGTGGCGCCGTCGTTCAGGTCATAGATTTTCCCCTCGTTATCGACAGTGAAGAACATATCCGGGTTGTTATCGAACTGGATGGAAAATTTGTTCCGCCTCCGCCTGTTCAGGATAGCCCACTGGATGTTGTCGAGGAGCCGGGTCTTGTCGTCATTTTTCAGGAGGTAATTGTCGAAGCCGTTGCTTGTAATATAGGGGGTGCCGCCCATAAGGCCGATGTCGTCGGTAACGAGCATAATCACTCCTTCGTATCCCCGGCTTCTGAGGTTCCGGCAGAGGTCGAAGCGTTCTTCTTTTGACCTGCCTTTAAGAGAGGTAATAAAGAGGATATCGGGGGCAGACTCTGCCAGAGCGATTCCGCTTCACTGCTGCTGATCTGGAAAATATTCAGGTCGGCGCCGAAGGCGTCTAAAATGGTGGGGGACAGGTCGTCTAAAATATCGTCGAAATGAACGACGGCGGCGGATTGAATATCGCCGATGGAATCTATCTTCCTATAGAGAGGCAGAGAATCGTTCATACCCTTGTCATCTGTCATGTAATGGGAGATGAAAAATCAATAATGAGACATTTTAGGTGACTTTAGGGTAACACAAATGCTGATTTTCAGTCAAATATTCGATGGAATAGTAGCACTTTTTCCTCTCCATTTGATATTTCGGTGCGTCCCCGCGCTATAACCAAACCACCCTTTCGGTGCGAGACACACCGAAACATCCAGAAAAAAATACAAAAAT
This sequence comes from uncultured bacterium, assembly GCA_965372635.1. Taxonomy (GTDB): domain Bacteria; phylum Desulfobacterota; class JADFVX01; order JADFVX01; family JADFVX01; genus CBDVDA01. Next base: position 13,013 of record CBDVDA010000061.1, read on the forward strand.
GTCGGATTTCTTACTATTTTTATACGGTTCTCTTACTAGACAAGGGTACCTTGATAAGGTACTGTTAGTCGTCGTATGAGTAAAGTCGAACAACTAAATTTTAATATGATCAATCAAAACCATCTAAAGAGAAAACAAATAACAGGAGGAGGAGTCATGAAAAAGCAGTCCTTATTATTGTTTCTATCGTTATTCATATTTATTGGTATGCCCAATATCGGATGGGGGGGAGGGCCTGCTAAATTGGTATCGATCAGCGTGACGCCTGCCGACCCAAGCATTGGCGAGGGGGCAACACAGCAATTCACGGCAACAGGAACATATTCGGATGACTCAACGGCAGACATAACCACAGAGGTTGATTGGGAGTCCTCGGATACGGGCGTTGCCACCATAAGCAATGATTCCGGTTCCGAAGGACTGGCATCGACCATTGCCGCAGGCTCAACCACTATTACGGCGTCAAAGAAAAGAATTTCGGGATCGACCACCTTAACCGTCGTTCCTGTACTAGTTTCTATTGACCTAACGCCGACGAACCCTACAGTGACGGTCGAGGAGAACCAGCAGTTCACAGCCACGGGAAACTATTCGGATGAATCAACGGAAGACATCACGACGTCGGTCGCGTGGGATTCCTCCGATACGGAAGTGGCTACGGTAAGCAATGATCCAGGTTCCGAAGGGCTGGCATCGACAATTGCCGAAGGCTCGACCACCATTACGGCCACATCCGGCGCTATTTCAGGGGACACCACGCTCACGGTAGAACTCCCTGTAACGCTGCTCTCTATAGATGTAACGCCGGCGAATCCAACGGTAACGGCCGGGGAAACCCAGCAGTTTACAGCCATGGGAACCTATTCAAACAACTCGACAATAGACATGACTGCATGGGTCGTATGGGATTCCTCTGATACGGGTGTTGCCACAATCAGCAATGATCCGGGTACCGAAGGCGTGGCATCAGCGCTCTCCACAGGCCCTACCACCATTTCGGCAACTTCGGGAGAAATATCGGATTCAACTACGCTGACAGTGTCGGAGCCTGTCCTCTCTTCCACCAATCTTTCCCGAACCGGTCAGGTGACGACTTATTCAACGGGTGATGATGGAGACCTGCAAAAAGGCATAGAATGGCCAGCTTTCAGGTTTATGGCGTACACCACAACGGAACCGGTTATGGACTGGCTCACCGGTCTTGACTGGGCACCCGATGGGAGTACGCCAACTGTAGGAGCCTGTACCGGCGGTATGAAGACGTGGCAGGAGGCCCTCGATTACGTGGCGTGCCTCAATACAAACATTTATCTCGGCTACAATGACTGGCGCCTCCCGAACAAGAAGGAGTTGAGGAGCCTGGTAAACTACGAAGAGGCCAACCCGGGAGCGTGGCTTAATCTCCAGGAATTCCGTAATATCCAGACCCAGTTGGGGAATTACTACCTGTCGTCAACAACCACGGCGGACGGTCCCGCTTTTGCATGGGCCCTCCATCCCTGGGACGGCACCGTTGCCGACAGCCTGCTTAAATCGGGTACGGCAGGATTCGCCCTGCCCGTACGTTCCGGCTTCTTGATCTACTCAACGCCTACGGCCCTGCCTCAAACAGGCCAGACGGCAAGCTATGCAACCGGAGATGACGGCAACCTGCAGGTCGGCATGGCATGGCCTTCTCCCCGTTTTACTACTAACGGAGATACTACGATAACAGACAATCTTACCGGCAATGTATGGGTTCCCGAAGGAGATACCCCATTTTTTGGACCCTGTTTCGGCGGGGGAATGAAGTGGCAGGAAGGCCTCGATTACGTGGCATGCCTGAATGCAAACAGTTACCTCGGTCATAGCGACTGGCGGCTGCCGAACGTCAATGAGTTGGAGAGCCTGGTACATTCGGGAGAAGCCGACACAAGCGCTTGGCTGGACACACAGGGATTCAGTTATATGGTGCCCAATTTCTACTGGTCATCAACGACCTATGCCGCCGATAGCCCGGAACCATGGGCAGTAACGGTAGATTTTCGAACAGGGGCTATTTCCCACGGGAAAAAGGACTGCGGTTGTTCCTATTCTTACGTACTGCCCATTCGCGGTGGACTATAAAAACCTAAGTCACCGCCAACCGTAATTCAAAGCCCACTCATTGATTTGAGTGGGCTTTTTTTGATGTTTCCTCCCTCTCCCTTGAGGGGAGAGGGTTGGGGTGAGGGTGAAAACAGTCCTACCCCCTCCCCCGTGTCATCCTGAGCTAGTCGAAGGATAATGGGCAGCATCCCGCCTCATGGAACAACAAAATCATTCAATTTCAGCCAAATATTCTATTTAAACCGCTTAAACAGGGAAACAGGCCGTAATTGCTGAGGTTTTTGAAAATAGAGGCGGCTAACGGCCTCACCGAAAGAGCAATATCTGTCGCAAAAAGAGTAATATGTGTCGCCTTTTCATTCCTTTAAAATTGGAAATTAGTACCTTAACCTAGAAGAGCATGTCAAAAACCTCTCCCATGACTTTCTCCGTCGCCTTCTTCTTAATCGTATCGACTATCACCGAGTCTGCTCCCTGATCGCCCTGCGGCGCGAATGTTTGGGTCTTCCTCATCTCTTCCACCGTTCTGTTCATCTCGTCCTTCATCTCTTTTTTCATCAGTTCCATCTCTTTTCTCTGCTTCGCCATCTCGATGCGCTGTTTGTACACCACATCCACCCGCTTCCCCTTGTAGAATTTGCACTCTTCCGGTTCCCCCTCATGAAAACATATCCCCACGCCGTCCGGGCGGCCGTTCACAATAGGCCCGTCGAAGAGAGGGGTCTCTCCCTTATAGATGATCCCCTTGATTCGGCGCCCCGCCCTGAAGGTCCCCTCGAATCTGAGGTCCCGCTCCATGTGATAGGCGACCCCCTCTCCGTGGGCCAGCCTCTTCCTGCAGGCGGTCCCACTGTATATCCCGTTATCCTCTTTTAATCTGCATGCCTGCTTCCCTTTGAGAAGCTTCTGCACCCTGATGCGGGCGAGGTTCAGCTTTGGCGACTCTGAACATTCGCCTTCGCTGAAGTCGGCAATAAAGGCCCTGTAGCAGGCCACCCCCCTTTTCTTTTCGCACCGTGCAAAGGCAGCAGCCGCCGGGCCGCAGTGGATCATCTCCCACACCTCTGTGTATCCTCCGTTCCGGGCGAGATCGGCGGGAGATGTTCCCCAGTTATCCTTCACCTGCACGGACGCGCCCCTCTTCAGCAGGAGACGTACCAGATCGGCATAGCCTCCCTCCGCCGCAAGGTGAAGCGGTGCCCTCCCATCCGCATCGGCAACGTCTATTTCTGCCTTCCTGTCGAGGAGCAGCTTCGCCATAGCGTGCAGCCCCTGCCCTGCCGCCAGATGAAGGGCCGTTCCGCCCGACCTGGCGTTCACGGCATCCACACTCGCCCCCTTTCGGAGCAGGCGCTTAACCTCTTTCACCTTGTTCTCCAATACAGCACTAAAAAAATCATTCAGAGGTTTCCTTGCCTGGACCATCTTATCTATGTGAGAGTGGTTTTCCAGAAGAAAAGTCGAAATCCGGTCCATCAGCACCGAAGAGGCCGCCCCCACCGACTGTGTGGCGCCAACGCCGGGGCCGGAATAAATCTCGGACGCCACATACCCCTCTGCCTCAACCTCGAAAGTCTTTACAAGGGTGTCGCTAACGACGAGACAGCTGACCGTTACATTGGCCGTTCCCTTTGTCGTAACCGTTGTAGGGGTATATGCAAGACAGGTTATACAGGCGATGGGCATCACTTCGAGGTGCGGGGTGCCCACATGGGAATAGGAGAATTTAACATCCAGCTTCACGTCGGCCTTTTCCGACCAGGGTGCGACAGACCGGAACATCTCCAGGTCGCTGATGGCGTTGATGAGGGAAGTCTCCAGCTTTTTCTTAAGCTCGCCCATCTGACCCTTCGGGATTCCCCCCTCTACGCTCACGGATAGACCAAGGGACGCATCGATTTTCACAGCCGGGCCCTGAGGGCTATGAACTATGCTCATATTTCTCGGCTTAAAGCCCCTGCTAATCATGTCGGCAGTATAGGGCTGCTTAATGGCGCCACAACCTTCGAAAATGAAAAGAAGGGCAATAGCAGCAATACAAAGGGCAAATCGTTTCACGGTCACCTCCGGGTGGAATCAATCAGTGTCAATAAAGATATCTTATACAACCCCCGGTCTACTGTCAACGGCCTCAAAAATACTGTCGGCCTCTTTTCAATCGATAATTTTCGCTCAAATATTCATTTAATATCTCTGGAACAGGCAAACAGGCCGGAATTGCAGGGGATTTTGAAGATCGAGGCGGCTGACGGCCTCACCGAAAGAGCAATATATGTCGCAAAAAGAGCAATATGTGTCGCCTTTCTTATCCCTTTCAAATCAAGGGGTTGGAATTTATTTTGACTTAAGGGAGAGGTGTGGTATAACGAAAGCGTCACAAAAAGGAGAGATGTTATGGATAACTTAAAAGATAAAAAAGAATACTTGGCTACTTTAAAACTAGAAGTGAAACAATTTCATCCTTTTTTGGAAAGATTGTTGCCAAAATTACCTAGAGTTAAATGCGTCGAATATAAACACGGGCCAAATGAAAAAGGAGCTGACTTCATCATCACACGTGATGATGACACCCTCTCAACCGTTGATTATATAGGTATAATTGCTAAAACTGGCAAGATTACTTCTGACCTGAATGACATATATAAACAAATAGATGATTGTAAGTTATCAAGATTTATAGAAGGCGGGAAAAAGAAGATTACATTAAGTGAAATTTGGATAATTTCAAATGAAAGCATATCCCAAAATGCTCAAGAAAAAATATTTGAGAATTTCTCTTCTCAAAAAATCAATTTTATTTATGATGAACGACTGATTAAATTAGTCGATAACTATATGTCAATTACTTGGCAAACTATTCCTTTAGACGTAGGCGATTATTTTTCTAAACTCAATGTAGAAATTACAGAATTTGAACAAGTCAACAGCTTATTACCAAGTAAAATAGGGACAGCGACTGTTTGTTTTACGGCCACTATAATAAAACAGTCGCTGTCCCAATACTGTTCGGTATGGAAATTGCCCCCAACTTAAAGTCTAAAAATACAG
>CBDVDA010000062.1:0-17770 GCA_965372635.1 uncultured bacterium
CTTGACCAATTTGTGAAACTCTGAACCCCAATTTATCACATTGAAGGAGTACTAGGGGCCGGAGAAACTACCTGGACAACAGAAGGGGGGGAGCAGCAGCCTTTTCGAAGGACCAACTTTTTTTCTTGACTACCTGCCCCTATAAGGTATAGAAAATCAGGAGGAAGTTGATACTACTCCCTATCGACCGGTGAATCAACCACCCCGCAGCAAGCTGACGGGGGTATGCACCGGATAATTTATATCGTAGCAAGCTACGGGTAATTGCACCCGCCAGGGATTCAGCGTTAATCATGACGTCCAAAGATAAGCAAAAAGAGCCGAGGCTCGACCGGCGCAGCTTCATAAAAAAATCTGCTCTTCTCGGCGGCGCTGCCGCGACGACCGTGGCGTGGGGATATCTTTTTTACAGCGATGAGCCGGTGCGGAAGAAGGCGGAGAAGATTTTCACCTTCAGGGATTTCAGGTCTGATCCATCCAGCGTCTACCCCCTCCTTGCCGTGGCGAGGGGGAAAGATGCGGAGAAGCTGGTGCGGGCCGCTGTCGATAAACTGGGCGGCATCTCCCGATTTATCAAGCCGGGCGAAACGGTTCTCATCAAACCGAACGCCGCCTGGGACCGCCAGCCGGAGCAGGGGGCAAACACCAGCCCCGAGGTAGTGGCAGCGGTGGTAAAACTCTGCCGCGAGGCGAAGGCGTCGAAGATAGTGGTCACCGATGTGCCCATAAACGACGCCTACCGCACCTTTGCCCGATCGGGGATCGAAAAGGCGGCGAATGAGGCGGGCGGCAAAATCCTCTACCCCTCGGACAACGATTTTGTAATGACGGATATGAAGGGGGAACTGCTGAAAGTCTGGCCCGTCTTCCGCCATTATCATGACGTGGACAGGGTAATTAATGTGCCGGCCCTCAAACACCACTCTTTGAGTAAAGCGACCCTTGCCATGAAGAACCTGTACGGCGTGCTCGGCGGGCGGCGAAACCAGCTTCACCAGGATATCAACACCTCTATTGCCGACCTCGCCGCAGCCATCCGTCCCACCCTCACCGTTATGGACGCCACGCGCGTGCTGAAAAGAAACGGCCCGACAGGTGGAAACATCTCCGACGTTTCCATCGAAAACACCGTCATGGCCGGGCTCGACGAGGTGGCCATCGATGCCTGGGCGCTTCAGTTCCTTGATCTGCGCGTTGAGGACGTTCCTTACCTCGGGATGGCCGAAGAACGACGGATCGGCTTTACTGACTGGAAGTCGCTAAACAGTGCCGAGGTACAGTTAGGCTGATCAGGAAAAAATATTACACATTTTTAGAACATATGGAGGCGAGACAATAATGAATCTGAAGAAGATGACAGCCCTATTAATTGCCCTTACCTTTTTGGCCGCAATGGCCGGGTGTAACAAGCAGCAGAAAGGGACACTCAACAAGATGAGGTCAGATACGAATAAGGCCGCCAAGGAGGTTGACAAGGCGGCGCGCGGTGCGATCAGCAAAGTCAAAGAATCGTTCAAATAGAGAGGCAGGGTTTTTAGAGTGGTTTTCCTCAGAGTATTAATTCCTCTGCTGTTTTTCCTTATGGCAATGCCGTCATGCGCTTCTATCGAAAAGAGGGGCGAGAAACGGGGTTTTGACGACGGTGTTCTTTTCTCCACCATTCAGACCTATGAGTTGCTGGTGATGGAGAATTACGACCTGCTGAAATTAATGGACGAAGAGGGGGACACCGGCCCGAGCCGCCGAAGGAACCTCGTCGTTGCCCGGCTAAACTCAGCGTTGGCCCACCTCGGAGGGGTAATAAAGGGGCTCGAAGGCCGGAAGGATTGGCCTAAGTCCGTTCTTGAACAGGTAAGAAAAGAAGAGTATATTGCCAATAACCACTCTTTTGCAAGAGCGCTGAAAGCGCAGTGGGAAAGTAAGTGGAAGGCGAGCTTCGACGATGAAGACAGGGAAGGCTTTAGGGAACTGGCGCTGGAAAGATATATAAAGTTTGGGAATGCCTTTGGGTTGGAAAAACTAGTACCCCGCCGGTTCCAGACCGAGATCGCGAATCATGGTGAGCACCCGATCGGGAGAGGAGCCTTTCGTGGTGAGGTAATCCCCGATGAGGGTGCCGTTGGCTCCGGCCAGGAAGATAAGCGGCTGAAGATCACGGAAGGTAACCTCCCTGCCACCTGAAACGATGATATCCTTCCGGGGGAGGAGAAAACGGAAGAGGGCAATAATTTTAAGCCCTTCCATCGGTTCTACCGTAGGTTTCCCCGCCAGAGCCGTCCCCTCGATGGGATTCAGGAAATTGAGAGGGATAGAATCGACGTCCAATTCCCGCAGTGTGAGGGCGAGTTCGACACGCTGCTCGGGCGATTCGCCGAGGCCGAAGATCCCGCCGCAGCAGGTCTCGAAGCCGAGTTCCTTCGCCGTCCGTACGGTTTCAACGTCCTCCTCGTAATCGTGGGTGGTGCATATCTCAGGAAAAAAACTACGCGCCGTTTCGAGATTGTGGTGAAAGCTCTGAAGTCCCGCCTCCTTCAGCTTCAACAATGCCTCCTTCGACATATTGCCAAGCGAAGCGCACCTTTCAAGCCCCCCCGTCTCTTTGATTTTTTCGATGGCGCTGCAAAGTGCATCCAGTTCCGCACCCTCTTCGACGGAGCTGCCACTCGTTACGATGCTGAATTCCCGCGAATGCATCGCCTTCGCCTTTTTGGCCGCCTCGACGATCCGTTCCGGTTCAATCATGTCGTAAACGGGCGCCTTCGTCTCGAAGTGAGCCGACTGGGCGCAAAAGGTGCAGTCTTCGGGGCAGAGCCCGGATTTGGCGTTTACGATGGAACAGAGGTTGACTTTGTTCCCCTTGAAGCGGCGCCTAATCCTGTTTGCCGACGAAATCAGGTCATAAACCTCTTCGCCACCCAGATGGATGAGGGTGAGCGCCTCGTCCTCCGTCAGGTTGTGGCCTGCCAAAACTCTCTCTTCGAGTTCGACTGTTTTTACCCTGTTCATAAGTTCAATGGGTTGAAATTGCTGCTGATTTTTTAGCGAGGGGAGTAGAGCTTCCGGGAGATCACGGCTTTTATTCGTCTAGCTCATCCATTTCGCCGTCGAAATCTCTCATATCGAAACCGTTTTCGAGAGCCGCCAGGCAGTTGCGCATACTTTGTTTTGCCAGCCCGGCGAAAAAGGGGATCTCTTCCAGAGGGCAGGGAGGTTTTCTTCCGAGATGGAGCGCCACGGAGAGGGCTGTTTTCACGGTCTCTTCCGGGGCGTTCGACCTCTCCATGAAGGCAGCCAGGATAAAGAGGCGGCGCCGGATCTGTTCTCTCATGGGATAAATCACCTTCCGGCAAAAGTTTTTGATCAGGTTCCTTTCATCCGGGCGAACAAAGGTTTCTCCCTTTTCCGTCAACCGGCCAAGCCGTTCCGCATAGTCAAAAACGAGGGGCGTTGAAATGGCCCAGGCCTTGAATTCCTCTCGTTCAAGAAGGCTGCCGCTTGTCGGGATGAGGGCGTTGTCCCTCAAAATCTCTTTCAGCAGCGAGCATCTGAAAAAAGGAACGAAGAGTTCGGGGCTAAAGTGCCCGGCAAGCATCTCTTTCCGGTAATGGAATTCCGAAGGGAGAGGAATCTTTTCGGTCTTATTCCGGTAAAGCCCGTGCCCCACAAGGGCAAGACAAAGGGCAACGTCCATTTTTTGAAAGACCATCTCTTCGCCCGCCTCGCTGATGATTTCGGTCATCTCCGTGGAATCTACCCCTTTAGCGCCGCAGGCGTCTACGATGCCGACCTCGTCGTTCAGTACGAGAAAAAAGGTGTCATGCCTGCCGTCCTCTTTCTTTGAGACAATGCAGAGATTGAGGTTTCCCATAGCGTCAACGGGGCTGCAATATCCGGTTAGGCGTTTCAGATCGGTTTTCCTATTCTCCGGCAGAGGCGTTGCGGAGCCGAGATTGCGCCCTGCAAACTGCATCTTTCTAAGCAACCTGGCAGCTTCGTCTGCGGTCTCCTTTTGCCAGGCCCTTTCCTTTATCTGCTTCAAGACAGAAAGAGACCGCTCACTCCCTATCGTTACGAGAGACTGAAGGGCGAAAAAAGAAATCTCCAAATTGTCGCTCTCTGCCAGCAGAGCCAGCAGCGGAACGGCAGCGTCTTGTGCGGTGGATATGAGTTGCTTCAGCAGGTGGTTCTTATTCGGGTATTCGGCAAGGAATTCTTCCAGGAGGGAGAGTGCCCTGTATTCCTTTTGATCGAAATCGCTCAACACCTTTGCCGCCCACCGGAGGTAGGCACCGGCGGGATCTTCGAAGAAGGTGGAGAGCGTACCGTTTAACGCGGAGGGTTCATAGCTTTTGAGCGCCGCCAGGATTTCCAGCTTAGATTCATCGGGGAGTTTTTTCCCATCACTGCTAAGAAGTATCTCTTTCAGTATCTCTGCATAGGAAAAGTCGTTTAGAAGCTCGATGAGGGAGGCGATGTTTTTGACCGCATGGGTCGAGTGGGCATTTTTCAGCCGGTTCGCCACGAATAAAGGGGCGCGGCTGCCCATCCCGGCCAGCTTGGTGGCCGCATCTTCGATATCCTCGAAAGTGGCGGAAGGCGCCTCTACTCTGGAAAGGAGGAGGTCCGCTTCCCTTTTTAGAGAAAAAATATTTTTTTCACTGCCCACGCTCAAGACTTAAGGATTGACCGCTTTCTCTTCTTCTTTATCTTTTCTCTCCAGGATGGAAACCTTTGAACTCTCCGCCTTCGCCATGACGCAGTTCCCCTCGAAGATGACCCCTTCGTCGATGACAAGAACGGGCGATTTGATGTTCCCATAGAGTTTCCCCGGTGCGTGAATCTCAACACGGGTTTTCGCCTCGATGTTCCCTTTGAGTTCGCCGCTCAGGATCAGCGTATTGACATTCATGTCGGCGTTAACAACGGCCGAATCTCCGATAATCAGGATGCCGGGACTGAAGATCTCACCCGAAAATTTACCGTCGAGCCGAACAGTACCCTCGAAAGTGAGTTTCCCGTTAAAATCGGTTCCCTTGCCCAAAAAGGCATTAATTTCGCCCATATTCATTTCCTGCCCCTTGTCTCTTTTAGAAATCATGCTCACACTTTCCTCCTTTTAAACCTTGAATTGATTTAATCCCTAGCGGGTGCAATTCCCCGTAGCTTGCTACGATACAAAATAAATTACTCCAGTTCATACCCCGTCAGCTTGTTGCGGGGTGGTTGATTCGAATTTAAAAAAAATTAAATTCCAATCACTTCGAGCAGCCGATCCAGCTCGTCCGCCGAATAGAACTCGATCTCCAGTTTCCCTTTTTCCCCTTTTTTAATTATCCTCGCCCGCGTGCCGAAAAAAGAGGTCAGTTTCTCTTCCAACCCGGCGATATTGGGATCTTTCTTGCCTGCCTGCTTCTCTTTTTTAGCTCCCCCCGCTGCCTTCTTTGTTAGTGCCTCCGTTTCCCTTACGGAGAGGCCCTGTTTTGTTACCCTTCGCGCCGTTTCCACAATTTCAGCCTTCGTCTTTAAGGAAAGCAGCGCCTTTGCATGCCCCATCGTCAAAAGCCGGGAGACAAGGTCTTTTTTCACCTCACCCGGGAGTTTGAGTATCCTCAGGTGATTGGCGATAGTGGCCCTTTCTTTACCAACCCTCGATGCAAGCACCTCCTGGGTGTAGGAGAACTCGTCCATGAGCCGTTGATACCCTTCCGCTTCCTCCACGGGATTGAGGTCGTCGCGCTGAACGTTTTCGATGATGGCAAGTTCCAGGCTTTCCCTGTCGGTCGCCTCTTTTATGATGATAGGCACCTCTTTCAGCCCCGCTTTCTGGGCCGCCCGCCAGCGCCGTTCCCCGGCGATCAGTTCAAAGTGCCTCTCGTCCTCTTTCCTTACGATGATCGGCTGGATGATCCCCTGCTCCCGGATGGAGTTGGCCAGTTCAACCAGTTTCTCGTCGTCGAAGGTCTTCCTCGGTTGGAATTTGTTAGGCCGGATATTTTCCACGGGACATAACTGGTAGGTCCTGCCTGCTCCGCCGGAGGGAGCGTTCCCCTCTTCGGCTATGGGGAGAAGCGCGCCGAGCCCTCTTCCGAGGGCCTTTCTTTTCTTGTCAAGTGCCGCCAATTAGTTTCTCCCGAACATTATTTCTTTTGCCAGTTCCAGGTAGCTCGATGCCCCGTTACACCCGATGTCGTAGAGGAGAACTGGCTTGCCGAAACTCGGGCTTTCACTGAGGCGGACATTTCTCGGAATGGCCGATGAAAAAATCTGCCCGTCGAAATGCTCCCTCACCTCTTCGGCCACCTGGTGGGAAATGTTATTCCGTTTGTCGAACATGGTGAGCAGGATGCCTTCCACGACGAGATCGGGGTTGAGTTGCTGGCGAATCAGGTTGATGGTCCGAAGCAGTTGTGTCAACCCTTCCATGGCGTAAAATTCGCACTGGAGCGGAATGAGAACGGAATCGGCTGCCGTTAGAGAATTGACCGTAAGCAGGCCGAGCGAGGGTGGGCAATCGATGAGGACGTAATCATAGTCATCAACAACCGACTTTACGGCGTTTTTCAGCCTCGTTTCCCTCGACAGCACACCGACCAGTTCGATCTCCGCACCCGTGAGATGAGAATTGGCCGGGGCGATATGGAGATAGTCAAGTTCCGTGTGGAGGATGATATTCGCCATCTCCTCCTCACCGATGAGGACGTTGTAGATGGTTTTGGCAAGCTCTTCCTTGCCGATACCGAGCCCGCTACAGGCGTTGCCCTGCGGATCGACGTCTACGAGGAGCGTTTTCTTTTCCGCGACAGCAAGAGATGCAGCCAGATTGACGGCCGTCGTCGTCTTTCCGACGCCCCCCTTTTGATTCGCTATGGTAATAACTTTAGCCAAGGCTGCCTTCCATTCTAAAAAATGCTTCTAAAAATAGCATAAATCAATGTAAAGATGAAAGGAAAAATGAGTTTTTTCAGATGAAATCGAGCCGAGTGGGCACGGACGGCGGCCAGGAAGGGATGCACCCAAAATTTTCGAACCATATCGGCGGGCTTCGCTGCGCCATGGATGGCCGCGGACATTCTGCCCCGGCATTGGAAGCGAGAGCAGCGGATGGCAAGATAGAGGTTCCATCGAAACGCTTTCTCTAGCTAGTGCCCATCCAAGCATAGCTATCTACTTGAAATAAAAGGGTAAAACCTCTAAATAGGAGTGGAGTTTTTTCGCAATATCGTTTATTATAATTATTACTAAGTAATTGTAATAACACGACAAATCAGCGAAGGAGACATTTTGCGATGCGAAAAACATGTAAAAAACAACTCCCATTAATGGAGTCGGCCCCCCTCCACCCCAAGATGAAAGAACTGGAAAAGATCGATGAGATTCTTAATCAAAACCCTACCATATACGAAAAAGCGATGCAAGATCTTGGTGGGGCAATAAAGAAAAAAGATGTTGGTGCAGAAGGGATGAGTGCAGAACAAGTGGTTCATGCTGCTCTGTTAAAGCAGATGGAGACCTTAAGCTACGACAAACTGGCTTTTCACATTGCAGACTCCCGTACTTTTTCGAGATTTTGCAAAATTGGAATAGGGAACAAGTGTTTTAAAAAGTCGGCATTGCAGAGCAACATCAAGGCATTAAGTCCTGAGACATGGGAATCCATCAACGTGACAATCCTCGCCTGGGCAGGTAAAGAAGGGATTGAAAAGGGTAGAAAAGCCCGGATTGACTGTACGGTGGTCTCTTCGAACATCCACAATCCAACCGATTCAAGCCTGCTTTGGGACACTGTTCGGGTACTAAATCGTCTTTTGATAAAGACAGGGGCGACCTTTGAAAGGATAGACTTTCATTTTCAAGATCATACAAAACGGGCGAAGCGGAGGGCTTTGGGCGTTTTGAATGCAAAGGATAAAAAACAGCGCAAAGCGCGCTACAAAGATCTTCTTAAGGTAACGAAGAAAGTGATCAGCTATGTTGACAGAGCTCTTGATGCATTAAAGGTCCACCCCTTCAATGCTCTGGAAGAAATTGCCCTGGCAGGGGATTTAAGAAAGGAGATGGAGGGATATAAAGCGCTTGGTCTGCGTGTCATTAATCAAACAGAGCGCCGCCTACTTATGAGGGAGAGCGTACCTGCCGAGGAGAAGGTGGTTTCTATCTTTGAAGAGCATAGTGATATCATCAGAAAGGACCGACGAGATACCTATTACGGACATAAAATCTGCTTGACCGGAGGAGCGTCCAACTTAATTCTCGATTGTGTGATCCTGGAGGGAAATCCGGCAGATTCAGAGCTTGTAAAAGATATGCTTGATCGGCAAAAGATAATTTATGGGACTTATCCTCTCAAGGTGGCTCTTGATGGCGGATTTGCATCCAAGGAGAATCTGGCCTATGCCAAAGGTGAAAAGATCAAAGACGTATGCTTCTCCAAAAAAAGAGGTCTTAAAGAAGATCAGATGTGTAGAAGCCGCTATGTCTATAAGAAATTACGAGATTTCCGGGCAGGAATCGAGTCGGGGATATCTTGGCTGAAGAGATGCTTTGGTTTGGACACCTGTTCATGGAAGGGTTTGTCCTCCTTTAAAAGTTATGTGTGGTCGGCCATTATGAGTGCGAACCTACTGACCTTGGCCAGAAAACAACTGGCCTAGATTTATCAGAAGTCAGGACAGAAAGAGTAAGTTCAGGGGCAGGTGCGTCTTGAAAATGGGATTTCGGATGAAGGAGCGCTGTGAAATCCCAGGCGTTTTAAAAAACATCCACAAGGACGCATATTTATTGTCAGACTCGGCAATGCCTACGTGAAAAAAACCATTCATGGATGGGCACTAGCTAATTTGGGAAGTGTCCTTCGATTTCCATATCGAACTCGGCGTCGAAACTCCCCATCATGGGGAAGGCGTCCTTCTTCTCTGCCTTCTTGTCGGGCGCTATCACCTTGAGTTTCACCTTCGAGCGGTAGTGGCTCATCCCCTCCTTCATCTTGTGCGAGGTGTGGCCCACGGCGTATGAATCAACACGGGATATCAGTCCCCTTCATAGATGTCGAACTTGCCAAAATTATATTCGTTCACGTCGTAGTGCCTGATTATTATTCCGCTTCTCGTTGCAAATATCTGCAAGTAGACCGGGCTATCGTTGTATTTTGCCAATACTACGGCTTCGCCGTCGCTGTTTAATTTCTTAACGACAAGCGCGAGATCATCGCCGACTTCATAGCGCGCCATCTCCCTGTTTCTTTTTAGATCCAGTTCAGTAATCGTTCTCCCAAAGAAGAGAGAGCATCCAAACAAACATGCTGCAAGGCAAAACAAAAAGCTATATTTCACAAAGTTCATAATGACAATTTATAAGAGACAGGCATTGATTATTTTCTCATGAGGGCTCTCACCAGGCAATAGTTTACTGGCTGTTTTCTAAAATCTTATTTATACCATTTTTTGTGTAGTTTTCAAAAAAGAATGAGTAGAAATCCTTAGGGTTGTTTAATTTTGATAGGTCCAGTTTGCAATCGGGTGGAAGCAGGAAAAAGGGACGGTTCTGGTCGCCGCCTATTCCACCGTGACCGCTTAACTGTTCCTCGAAATTGATGATCTCCTTTTCATCGAAGGAACCCTGTAGGATAAGGTCCCCGGCGTATTTTTCTGAGGCAAGGGAGAGAAAATTCTCCCTTGCTTCGGGGGGGAGGTTTTCGTCCCACTTTAAAATCACCGCTTCTTCAGCCTTCCCGTGCCCGACGATAACGCCGATTCCCGGATGGGACATGAGGGCATCATAGAGATTGTAATGCCGGTCGGCAATTTCATCGTAGGGAACCTTTTCTTTCCTGAAATTGAAATAGAGGTGCGTAAGCGGGCCGGAATCATTGACAAATATCTGTTCCTTCTCCTCTTTCCAAACGAAAGGGAGGATCTGTGGCTTATCCCTGACGATGAGGGCGCGAAACTTTTCGGCGGCATTGTAGACGAAGCGGGGCAGGTTGAGAGTGTAGAAGGTAAGTTCCTCCAGGTATTTCCACCCTTCATAGATAATAACCTCCTGGGGCGCATTAAATTCGCTGATTTCGAGTGTTTCGGGGGTCGTTCGCTGGATCAGTTCCGCCAGCGTTTCTCCATATTTGTAGGCGAAGGGCATTGAAGGGGTCTGCCCGTGATCGGAAAAAATATAGATGTCGTAAGCCCGACTTCTGCTGCTCTTTGCGGCCACCATTATTTTTTTTATTCTCTTGTCGATTCCTCTTACGGCCCTGAATGCCCCGGAAAATTCCGGGCCGCGGTGGTGGGCAATCTCGTCGTAACCGTTGAAGGTGACGTAGACAGCCGGTACGCCACGGATAATATCCGTCATGGCGCCGTGGGTTTCTATGTCGCGAATAAGGACATTATTAATGAGTCTGATGAAAGGGAAAATACCCTCCGGCCTTCTCGTGCGGCCTGAAAAGAGTACCATAATCCACTCGTAAAATTCGAGGAGGGAATCGGTGAGGAGATTAAAAAATGTCTTTAAAAGATTCGGAAGATAGAGAAGGAAGAGGAAAAAAATGTCCATCTGTCGGAGTTTTTTCTTCTTCAGCAGGTTTTCTGTGGCAAAGGTGCTCAGTGTGAATACGGACCGTTCGGCATCTCCGCTGAAGAGGTTTAAATAACTGCTCCCGTGGGTGAGGAGACCGGGTCTCCCTTTAGCGGCCCGCTCTTCTACGAACGCAGCGGAGGCCGCGTCTTTGAATGTGACGCGCAGCCCCTTATCTTTTTCCATCCACCTGAAACCGAGAACCCCCGAATTATTGCCGTACATGATTCCCGTCTGGAAATAAGGCGTATTGCTGGGGGCCGGGCAGTGGTAAGGGACAAGACGAAAATTCTGGCGATTGACGAGCTTTCGAAGAGTCGGTGTATAACCCTTTTCCATCGCCCTTAAAAGGGCGGAGTAAGAGAGGCCGTCCACCTGGATGATGACAAAACCCCGGTGTGCGTCGGGCGGGGAAATTTCGAAAAATTTCCCCGGGAAAGAATATTTAATTTTCAGGAAGAAGCGGTATAAACCGCTAAGACCGAACCCCTTTTTTTCCATCACCGGTTATCATAGTGATTTGGATTCCATTTATCAACAGAAAGGGTAATGACTCTGTTTCAGGTCAAGAAGTGTGAGGTTTTAGAGGCTGAAACGAAAAACGGCCAGCCGGTTATTTGTCAAAAGCGACAACCCGGTTTCTCCCCCCATCCTTCGCCTTGTAAAGGGCGATGTCCGCCTTGTTGATGAGCGATTTCTCCGTTTTTGCGTTGTCCGGGAAGGTGGCGTGGCCGATGCTTATCGTTAGTTTTCCGAGCGGCTGAGAATCTTCATTACAGAACTTTTGTTTCTCTATCGCCTTCCGTATCCTTTCGGCGCATTGCCTGGCAACCCGTTTGTCCGCTTCCGGCAGGATGACGGCGAACTCCTCTCCCCCATACCTTGCCAGAATGTCAATGCCTCTCACGGCGTCTGCCATGACAGTGGCTGCCTCTCTTAAAACGTCGTTCCCTTTCAGATGGCCGTTTGTATCGTTGTAATGCTTGAAGTGGTCGATATCGATGAGGATGACCGATAAACTTCGCGTGTATCGTTTCGCCCGCTTCATTTCCTCGGCCATCATGTTAACGAACTGCCTGTGATTGTAAAGCGACGTCAACTCGTCGGTAATGGCGAGCTTCTTCGTCCGTTCCAGCATCTGCAGCTTTTCGATGGCTGCTGCTGCCTGAGTCGCCAGGAGGGCGATAATCGATTTGTCCTTCTTTGTAAAATCACGCTTTTTGAAGTCATCCACATAGAGGACGCCGATCGTCTTCCGCTCGGCAATGAGAGGGGTGGCAAGCAGTGCCTGGATTCCTTCCGATTGAATGGCGGGACTCTCCATTTTAATGATTTCTGAAATATCGTTGATGGCAACCGTCTTCTCCTCGTTCAGGATATGGTCCGTGATCCCCCCTTTATGGATTTTCCATTTCGTATGCCTGGAAAAGGACTTGCTGAACCCGAGGAAGGCCACCATCTCCATCTGTCCGAGGGCCTCATTGTATAGGGCGATGCTCCCTGCGGGAGAGTTGGTGAGCTTCATGGCATATTTGATAATGGTTTCGAGCATCTCCTCCACCTCTTCGGAGGAGGTAAGCATGAGGCCGATATCGTAGAGCATTTGCTGCTCCTGGAGGCTCCTCGAAATCTCCTCCTCGCGCTTTTTCCTCTCGTCCACGAGATTGTAGAGGAGCTTTGCACTGAGCCCCTCCAGGATTTCCATCTTCGGTTTCTTGATCTCGTGGAGACGTTTTGAGACCTTTTCATTGGCCGTTACGTTGACGATCACGTCGGCAGGGACGTCGTTGACGAGGTCTTCGAAGCTGGTGGAGGTTTTGATGCCGAGCTCCTTCGCCTTTATTAAGCCGGGCGCATCGGCGGCGATATCGGCGATGCCGACAAGCTCTATCTCCTTGTCTTCGTGCAAAATGGGCAGGAGTGCCGCCCCTCCCGCACCCCCTCCGATAATCATTATTCTAGTCATGGAACTCCCCGAAAAAAATTAACATAGAAAAGTATTACAACTGGTCTATCTTCAGGCCTCGGCCAGTATTTCTTCGCGATTCTCCCTTGTCCCGAAAAAGGCATTGTACCCCTCGATCCCCACAAAGGCGGCCAGCCCGATGAGAACGAGGGAGAGACTCCCTAAAAAGAAGTTCGGTGTTTGTCCCGTAAAAAAGGTGTAGGCCTGCCAGCTGAGGGCGGCAACGGTTGTAACGATCATAAAAAGAGCGGGAATAAGTGTGTATATTACAGGCTTTTTGATGCCTACGAGATAGGAGGAAACGACCATGAGCGCAAGGGCGGCAATGAGCTGGTTCGTTGCGCCGAATACGGGCCATATTTTAGCATAGCCGCTCGATATGCCGAGCAGGTAGGAAGGAATGATTACCAAAACAAGGGCGATATATTTGTTGGCGAAGAGAGGAATTTGCCGCCCGATAGATTCCTGGATGATAAAGCGGGCAATCCGCGTCGATGAGTCGAGTGTGGTGAGGATGAAGGTCTTGAGCGCCGTCATGGCGATCATCGACGCGATGGCAAATCCGATGAAGGGGAGCATAGTTCCAACGATATTCCCGAAGCCGTTTCCGAAGGCGACCACCCATCCTCCTGAAGCCATTACTTCCCTGATGCCGTATCGCTCCATGTCAACCATCCCCCCTTCGGGTGAGGACCAGTAAAGTCCGCCTCCGACGAAAACCAGCGTCATCACCGCGAGCATCCCCTCCAGGAGCATGCCGCCGAAGGCGATCGCCTTGCCGTCTTTCTCATGGGCCAGCTGTTTAGAGGTGGTGCCGCTGGAGACGAGACTGTGGAAACCGGAAACGGCCCCACAGGCGACAAGGACGAAGAGCATGGGCCAGACAGGACCCTGCTTGTCGGAAAAGGTGGTGATAATGGCAGGCGCCTTCATTTCGGGACCCACATAAACGATAGCGATAAATCCTAGGATCATGGCAAAGTAGAGATTGAAGGTAGCGATATAATCGCGGGGCTGCAAAAGAAGGTTGACGGGGAGAACAGAGGCGATGGCAGCATAGAACATCAAAATGGCAAACCAGAGGTGGATGGGAGGGAGGCCGAAGACGCCGCTTTCTGGAAAGCTAACGGGATGATGATAGCCAAAGTAAATGGCGCCCATATTGATTAAAACAACAACGGCTGTTGCAGGAAGGAGGGGGGAATTCCTCACATAAACAAACCAACCGAAGAGGATGGCCACGGGTATCAGGAAAAAGGTGGGAACCACCATGCCGGGCTGGGCGACGAGCGTTTTGGCCCCAACCATTCCGAACACTGTCACCACTAAAACGAGCGCCAGGTAAAGGAAAAGAGAAAAGACGTTTTTGGCGCGCGAGCCCATCGCCTTTTCGGCAATGTCGGCCACCGACGCCCCCCGGTTGCGGGTGGAAATCATAAGCGTGAGGTAATCATGAACGGCGCCTATAAAAACATTGCCTACGGCAATCCAAGCGAGCGCGGCAAGCCAACCGAAATTAACGAGAGCCACAATAGGGCCGATGATCGGCCCGGCCCCTGCAATAGAGGCGAAATGATGGCCGAAGAGGACAGGTTTTTTTGCGGGGACAAAATCAACGTCATCCCTCATGGTAAGGGCGGGGGTGGGTGAATCACCGGGAGAGATCAGCTTTTCTTCTACTATTTTTCCGTAATACCTGTAACCGAAAAAATAAAAAAACAGGGCGGCGCCAACGATGATAAACGTTGCATTCATAGTTCCAACTCGCTTGCCGAAGAGTTTACATAGGGACTAATCAATCACTATAATGACCCTGCATTCCTGCAAAAAATTCAGATTATTCGATGCCCCTTTAAGTTTCCCCGCATCTTCTCTGGAAATTATGATATCGCTATCCCCCTCGCTGGAAGGGCGGAGTCCTCTGATGACGAGAGGGTTCTCCATAATACGGTCTCTCTCCATGGCGTAGGAGAGGTTTCGGGTGTATGCGGCCAGCCCCTGGGCGAGAAAAAAACCCCTTTTTGCATAGGAGGGACCATAGATTTCCCTCCCCCGTTCATCGAGGATTTTCGGCGCCAGTGCCGGCTTAATACCGATGCCGGTCGCATCTACGATCAGTCCCGTATACATTTGTTTCCCTTCCGAGGAGAGAGCCAGGTTACCCGTATCTGGAACCATGGTTTGAATAAAAGGGCCTTTAATCGACATTTCAAGAACCACCTCGACGTTTCCGCCTGAGAGGTGGTTCTTTTCTACGATCTTTGCCTCCCTCACGATACGATGGAGACTGTTCCGCACGAAGTCGGAAGAGATCAAGTATTCATCTGTCGTTGTCGATTCATCGACACGAATTTTTCTTAAAACATCCAGAAGATTTCGCGTGGCGATAATTTTTGCCGAACGCTCCGCCTGGAGTTTCTTGATAGCAGGGTTGGAAACATTTTCATCGGAAGGTCCCATGCCTGAGGCCCTGACCAAACCATCTGTCCAGTTGATTTCTCCCTTATCGACAATCTGGATAAAAGCGCGGTCATCTTCAAAAAGCTCCGCCGCTGTTGCCAGAGGAACGTTAGCCAGGCAGAAGGACAGCAGGATAAAAAACAATAAATTTCTGTAACTCATCTTGTTCAAACCGGTCAAGGAGAAGACGTTATTTTTCGTGAAAAGAGATCAGGGTTTTCATCTTTTCCGGTATGAGAGGCGAGACCATGGCAATGGCGTGTTTATAAATCAGGTTCACGTCACTGGTCTCTTCTATAACACAGGAGTAATTATCAAAACTTCGTATATGTCCTTCCACTTCCTTGCCACTCACAAGCAGGATTCTCACCTTTATCTTTTCCCTTCTAGCCTGATTTAGAAAATGATCCTGAACATTGATCGTCGATTTGCCCGCCATAATAACCTCCTATAACAAATAGTAAAAATTATAGCACACTTGTGATGCTAAATTAAAATACCAGGGGAAAATAAATAACTGTATAGAGCTTTAGTATCAATTTTTCAAAGGGTTCTTCGAACTTACCAGTTCCACATCAAACTGGGCAAGGTTGTCAGGTGTATTGTAAAAGACGATCATGAAAGGAATCTCCTTCCCGGCCTTTATATTGTTATTCATCAATCCCTTTCCCGATTTATACGCCATTTCTTCGGCAACCTTACTCCGTGTGAAGGAGGCTGCTTCATCCTTGCTAAAAACATTGCCGCAATACGCTTCTTCAGACATAACAACGGCTCCTTTTTCATCAAAAAGATTCCCTCTCACTTTGATGAAACTTCTCAGGGAAGGAAAATTATTGAACGCTTTTCCTTCGATGATAAAGGCAAGACCTTCTTTTTCCGTTTGAAGGTAGTAGCCATTTAGATCCTTAATCTCTATATTCCCGGTTTCGGACGCCTCTTCACTGCCGATCAAGCCGGTGATATCTTGGATTGTTTTTTGAAGATCGAAGGACCCGATGGTGATATTTCTTCCCGATGAGAGAATATAATAGCCGCCTCCAACGAGGGATAAGAAAAGCACCAGGAAGAGCACCAAACTGGCCGGGCTTTTTTTCCCTTTTGCCGCACCTTTCTCTGCCGCACCTTTCTCTGCCGCACCTTTCTCTGCCGCACCTTTCTCTGCCGTTCCTTCCTCTCCGGCAGCTTCCGGGCTTATCGATCCTTCTTCACCCATCTCGGAAGGGGGCACCGGCGGCGACATCATATCGCCTTCACTATCCGGTGCTGATGGTGCCGGCATTTCTTCAACATCCAGCCCTCCCCCCATTTCACCACCCTCATCAAGAGCAACATCTCCAAACCCGGAGGCCTCTTCTCCGCCACCGAGGTCGAAGGAGGGCGCCGCCTCTTCTCCACCACCGAGGTCGAAGGAGGGCGCCGCCTCTTCTCCACCACCGAGGTCTAAAGACGGTGCTGTCTCTTCACTTTCGCCGAAGCCGGGGATATCCTCATCATCTTCAAAGGCGATGGTGGGTGCCTTTTGGTTCTCCTCGTCACCGCCGGTCGGGACTTCATTCGGTTCCTCATCAAAAACAGAGGCGTCAAAATCTCCTTCTTCCAGCGAAGCTTCCGCAGAACCCTGCGCCTCTTCCTCCGGAATATCATCATCGAAGACAGACTCGTCAAAGTCTCCTTCGTCTATTTCATAGCTTCCCGAATCCTCTTCAGACTCGCCCTCCGATTCTTCATCATCAAAAATCGATTCATCCACCTCTCCTTCGAGATCATCCCAACTAATGTCCTCATCATCTTCTTCAGCAGTCGGTTCTTCTTCAACTTCTGAAGGAATTTCCTTTTCCTCTTCCGGAGGCTGAACGGGAGGCGGTGGCGGTTTCGGGGGTTCCGGTGCGGGAGGTTCTTTGGGGGACGGCGGTGGAGTCGGCGCTGCTGCTTCCGTTTTTTCTTCTGCCTCTGCTTCAGCCGGTTTCGGGGCTTCAGCGGGTGGAGGCCCTTCCTTCGTTACTGTAAAGATGTGGCTACATTTACTGCACCTGACCTTGGCGCCCTTGTCTGTGATTTTGGAATCATCCAGCCTGAATTTCGACTGGCACTGGTCACACTGAACAATCATAAAAACCCTTTGACAATTATACTTTTGACTAAAACACTGTCATAGTAGCAGATTGTCCAAATAAATCAAGAATTTTT
Organism: uncultured bacterium; assembly: GCA_965372635.1. Lineage (GTDB taxonomy): Bacteria > Desulfobacterota > JADFVX01 > JADFVX01 > JADFVX01 > CBDVDA01. The sequence goes on from CBDVDA010000062.1 coordinate 17,186, forward strand.
AAGCAAGCAGGAGGATTTTGGATAGAACTTTGACAGCAGCATCTGCTTTATGCTCATTTAATTGTATGTCAAATCCGGAACGGGAGGTAATCGCTGAATGGAGATACTTCATACCATGATAAGGACAGGCAATCTTGAGCGGTCGGTTGAGTTTTACAGGTCGGCCCTCGGCATGACGCTACGGCGAAAAAAAGAATACCCGGGAGGACGGTTCACCCTCGCCTTCTTAGGTGACGGCGAGGTCGGCGGCCATGAGATCGAACTGACATATAACTGGGACAGCAAAAGCTACGATCTCGGCAACGGCTTCGGACATATCGCCCTCGGAGTGGAGGACATCTTCGCAACCATCGAACAGATACGACAAAAGGGAGGAAAGGTGACCCGCGAGCCCGGCCCGATGAAGCACGGCACGACGGTAATCGCTTTCGTGGAAGATCCGGACGGCTACAAGATCGAGCTCATTGAGCAGGCGGGGAAATGACACTGAAATAGCTCAAAAAGTAATCTTTACTCCAAGTGCGTTCTCTCTCTTTTTGCCACTCCTTTTACGTTGTATTTCCTTACCTGTCTGATTTATAGTAA
>CBDVDA010000063.1:0-17197 GCA_965372635.1 uncultured bacterium
GTTGCCAGCTATGGATGGCGAGGAGGATTCGTCGTTATAAATGCCGTAGGATTTAAGCCCGCTGCCGCCATTTATGGTGTTATCAGCTATGGATGGCGAGGAGGAGTTGTAATTATGAATGCCGTAGGCTTTATCCCCGCTGCCGCCGTTTATGGTGTTATTTTGTATGGTCGGCGCGCCGCCCGATCCAGCAAATATACCGGAAGAGAACTCCCCGCCGCCGCCCTGGATTGTAAACCTGTCTATAATGGTATCGGTTGTTATGGTACCGCCCGCGCAAATCGCACAATTGGGGCTATTCCAAACACCGTCGGCAACTGCGGGGTCGGCTATGGTTGTAGTATACTTATCCGCGTCGCGTAATGCCCAGTCAGTAGAGTACCCACCGAATAAAGAAACCCCTTCTACCAATGTGACACTCTCATCATAGAGCCCGCCGGAGACGCGAACCTCTGACGGGATACCCAGAGCCTCGGCAGCCGTAATACCCGCGCCTATGGTGAGCATGGGTTCGGCCTCAGTGCCTGGGTCGGCATCATCACCGCTCTTGCTCACATAAATAACACTCTCGCCACCGCCGGAACTACCACTTTCCCCCCCCCCGCCGCAGCCTATGATGAAACCTGCGAGCAAAACAAAAAGAAACAGACCGGATGCATCCCTTAACTCAATTTTCACTTGGCACTCCTTACAAAAGCAATTTTTAGAACTATTAATATACTTGTAGCGCAACATGTGTGCCATGACGTAAATAAGGGCCATGAAAGGCAAATGAAGATGAGAGAAACCCCATTTGACGCATGATACTGGCTGAACTTCCCCCCTCCGGCTTGCCTGGAGGAGGTAAGATAAAGTCCCGGAAATTTGTTCCAAAATGGTACGCACCGTCCCGGAAAGGAACAGTTGTCTTTTTGTTAACGGTAGCAAAGTGGTTCATATTATTCGTGTACCATTTTGACACAGCTCGTGTTAGTATAAAACTGTTCACGGTTGATAGAATCATAACCCCTCCCAGCCTCCCCTTATCTTAAGAGGAGGGGATTAAATCCCCCCTCTTAGAGTAAGAGGGGGTTAGGGGGCGTTAGATATCAACGGTTTAATCAACTCAAGGTTTTTCATGGAACCGAAAGGTGAAGTCAGATGGAAAAAGCAAAAATACTGGTAGTAGATGACGATAAAGCTTTTGCCCTTGCCCTCAAGGTGCAATTGAAGCGCTGGGATTATGAAGTGAAAACAGCGGGCAACGGGATTGAAGCGCTAAAGGCCCTTGAAGAAGAACTCTTTGACCTTGTCATATCTGACCGCTCTATGCCGGGGATGAACGGTCTGGAACTCTTATACGCTGTAAAGGAGAATATGGGCGACCTTCCTTTTATAATAATGACTGCCTACGGCACAATAGATGAAGCTGTTACATCCATCAAGAAAGGGGCCGACGACTATTTCCAGAAGCCCTATAAACCCGATGAGTTGAAGGCGACCATTGAGCGTTCCCTGGAATACAGCCGCCTTAGCAGGGAGAATCGTGAGCTTAAGGATCATCAGTGTAATCTCCACAGTTTCCAAAATATCGTTACAAAATCAGAGGCAATGAAAAAGGCCCTGCAACTGGCCGAAAAGGTGACGGCGTCGCCGAATACGACAATCGCCCTGTTCGGGGAAAGCGGAACAGGCAAGGAGGTGCTGGCCAAGGCTATTCATGCCCGGGAGGGAAAGCTGGAAAGCCGTTTTATTGCCGTCAACTGTGCGGCCATCCCCGCAAACCTGCTTGAAAGCGAACTCTTCGGTCATGTGAAAGGGGCCTTTACCGGTGCAGATCGGGACAAGGAGGGAAAGTTCGACCTGGCCCAAAAAGGTACAATCCTTCTCGACGAGATAGGGGACATGCCACCAGACCTCCAGACCAAGCTGCTCAGGGTGCTGGAGGAGCGGTGTTATGAGAGGGTTGGTTCCGCTAAAAAGATAAAGGCCGACTTAAGAGTGGTCGCTGCTACCCACAGGAACCTTCAGGAACTGATCGGGAAGGGAAAGTTTCGTGAAGACCTCTATCATCGCATCAACACCTTTCCTATAACCATCTCGCCGCTTAGAGAGCGGAAGGCGGATATTCCACTTTTGGTGGAACATTTCCTCGATATGTTCCGCAATGAAATGGGTAAAAACGTTTCCGCCCTATCGAAGAATGCCATGGAGTTGATTTGCAACCACGATTGGCCCGGCAACGTGCGCGAACTGAAAAACTGCCTTGAGCGGGCGGTAATACTTGCCGACCATGTGATCGAAAGTGAACACCTCAGCATCGGGGTGAAGGGGGATTCTCCGGGAGGCAGCCAAATGGTCCACATCGACCTTAGGATGCCCTCTAAAACATTTTCATTAGAGACCGCCGTAGATAATATTCTCGATATCGCCCTGGAGCGGTGTGACAATAACAAGTCCCGCGCCGCTGAATTCCTCGGCGTGGACCGCAAGATGTTTTATCGCCGGAAAACGTGAGAGTAAAGCCATGAACCAGGGCCACCCTGTAAAGGCCAGAGATTCCATTGCCTTCCAGTTGCTTAAGACGGTTTTTCTCTTCTATATTGTGATTACCTTTGCCTTGACCTCTCTTCACATGTATTCCGAATATATGAATGCTAAAAGCCGGGTGCGCCATGATCTAAAGGTTGTGGGCGAGACATTTTCACCGGGACTTTCAAAAGCGCTGTGGGATCTCAACCTGGACCAGTTGAAGCCTATTTTCCTCGGCATGGCCGAACTGCCTGCGGTGATAGGCGTAAGGATCATTGATGAGAATGGACAAGAGATAGCCTCGTCCGGCGAAATTGACGAGAGGGGAATAGAAGTGAGCGCCATTAATGAAGGTGGTAAGGAGGAAGGGCCCTTCCACTACTCCTTTCCCCTTACCTACAGGCAGTCGGGAGAGAAGGTCTTTTTGGGCAGGGCCACCCTATATTCAAGCCGGGGCGTCGTCTTCAACAGGGTAAAGACCGGCTTTATTTTCATTATTGTAAATGCCGTCGTGAAAACGGCGGCTCTCTGGCTGCTTGTCTTCTGGGTCTCGCGCAGGTTAATCGAAAAGCCGCTTGAAAAACTGACCAGGGCCGTTGGTGAGCTGGACCTGGAAAGGCTGGACGGCTTCAGGGTCAACATCGATACGAAGGGGCAAAATGAACTAAAAGCGCTGGAGGACGCCTTCAATTCCATGGCCGGTAAGTTGCTGGATTCGAGGAGAGAACTTGGCAGGCATGCCGATGAAATAGCGAGAAGCAAGCTTCAATTTCAATCCATAGTGGATAACGCGACTTCAGTCATTTTCATGAAAGACATGGAGGGGAGATACCTTCTTGTAAACGACAGCTTTGAATCACTCTTCCATGTGACGAGGGATAATGTTATCGGCATGAAGGATCACGACATTTTTTCCAAGGAGATGGCGGATAAATTCCGGGAGAATGATAGTAAAGTGGCCCATGTAGGGGAAGCTCTGAAGATGGAAGAGATTGCACCCCACGATGACGGTATCCACACTTATATATCGGTAAAATTTCCCATTCGCGACGCTTCGGGAAAAATCTACGCCATTTGCGGTATAGCCACGGACATTACAGAAAGAAAAGAGGCGGAGGAGCTTATTAAAGACTTCAGCAGGAAGCTTGAAGTGGAAGTAAAGGAGCAGACCCGGGAACTCAGGCTCGCCAAGGAATCGGCCGAAGAGGCGACAATACTGAAAGACAAGTTTATTTCCCTTCTATCCCACGACTTGAGGGGCCCCTTATCCACGGTGATAATCCTCCTTGATTTGGTCAAGGCAGGTGGGGGAGATTTTAATGAGAACAGGGAGCTTCTCCATACGGCGGGTAGTTCATGCGGGGAGATGATGGTCCTTATAGAGGATCTCCTCAACATGGGTATGTTTAAAACGGGAAAACTCGAGCCTGAAAAGATTATGATCGATACGGACGAACTGGGAGAGAAGGCCATGCTGGAATTCGAGACCCCTGCATCGCAAAAAGGGATAAGGCTGATTAACTCAATCCCCAAAAACAGCCGGATATGGGCCGACAGGACGCTCATTTTTGAGGTTCTTCGCAACCTGCTTTCCAATGCCGTCAAATTTTGCGGTAAGGGAGATTCCATTGCATTGTCTATGGAAAAGGGAGATTCAAGCGTCCTCGTCGTCTCCGATACAGGCGTCGGCATAGCGCCGGACCGCATTGACCATATATTCAGTTATGAGAAGAGCACTTCAACGGACGGAACTTCAGGAGAAAGGGGCACCGGCCTCGGCCTGCCGCTTTGCAGGGACATTATGGAGGCCCACGGCGGTTCGCTTAGCGTTAAATCGACACCCGGTAAAGGCTCGACATTTTACGCTGGCCTCCCCCTGGAAAGGCCCGGCATTCTTGAAGTTGGTGACGAAGAATGAGACAGCCAGCTTGCTGTCCTTGAGCGCTTATGGACCTTCGACGTCCTCATTTTAGAGGGAGTACCGGAGAAGAGACGCTTTAGTTGATTCGTTGAGCCTGTATAAAATCTACTTATTTCAACCAATAACCGTTAAACTTTTTAGTTCACATAATTGTTTAGTTGTAGGTGTAGTCAACACTTCCTTCCTGTTCAGTCCTTCAGCGGGGTGAGTCCTCCCCTTTCCGGGGCTCGTTTCCCGTTATCTGACCGCCTCAGATAACTTCCTTCGCCTACTATGACCTCTGATGGAACTACTAGCCATTCCACTAAGCGCGATAAAACATGCGCTAAGTGGCGGGTTATGCTGACTTCTCCCATGCGATCAATGCCGAAGATAAGCTACAAGATTTTGTTGCCCGGTAGGGTTGTTTTATTACGCCCTTGTTGCATTCAGTCTCATAGTTGGATAAAATTGAATCTTATCAGGATATTATTTATCTGAATAAAGATTTATCTGCCTATTCAATTTCATATATTCCCAAAAGAATTAAACCATGCCCGCTGATACGCTGAAAAAAGAGCCGGAAATCGTGGATGACATGCAAGACCACTACTGGCACGTCAACCCCGGTGATGAGAAGATTCATGCCACGAGGATAAGGGGACGGTTCCGGAATTACAAGTGGATGACCGCCTCGCTCTACCTCTTCTTTTTCTTTGGGCCTTACCTCCGGTGGAACGGCAGGCAGGCGGTGCTCTTCGATATTCCGGGGCGGAAATTCCACATTTTCTCCCTCACCGTCTGGCCGCAGGACATTTGGATGCTCGCCCTCGTACTCCTCTTCCTCGCCCTCCTTCTCTTTGCCACAACGGCGATAGCAGGGCGCGTTCTTTGCGGTTATTTCTGTTTCCAGACCGTTTGGACCGACATATTTACACGTATCGAGGAGTGGGTGGAAGGCCCGCCGCAGGTGCGGCGAAAGCTGGACAAGGCTCCAATGAGCGCCGAGAAGGCAGCAAAGAAAGGGATGAAATTTGCCCTCTGGCTTCTCATCGGCATCGTCACAGGCGCCACCTTCGCTGCCTATTTTGCAGATGCTTTTCAGCTATGGAAAGCCTTCCTCACACTTTCCGCGCCTCTGCCTGCATGGATTACGCTCCTCTTTTTCATCCTCTGTTCATTCACATTCGCAGGTTTTCTTAGAGAGCAGGTCTGCTTCTGGCTCTGCCCCTATGCGAGGATACAGGGGGTGATGTATGATTCGGACACCATCCTTCCTACCTACGATCTAAAACGGGGAGAACCGAGGACGCGGCTCCACAAGGGAGGGCAGTTGGAAGGGGAGGGGGATTGCGTCGCCTGCAATCTCTGCCACGCCGTCTGCCCCACAGGAATCGACATTCGAAACGGCCAGCAGGAAGGGTGCATCACCTGCGGACTCTGCATCGACGCCTGTCACGAAGTAATGACGCGGGTGAACAGGCCCACAGGACTCATCCGGTACGCCTCGCTCGATGAAATGGAGGGACGGAAGCTTCCGCCCCTTTTCAAAAGACCGAGGGTTATTATTTATACAACCATACTTGCACTCTCACTTTCAGGAATCCTCTACGGTCTCGCCAATCTCGGAGGGATGGCGATCAGCGTCATCCACGAACGCCAGCCCCTCTTTGTCAGGATGAGTGACGGTTCTATCCAAAACAAGTATACTCTGAAAATCGTTAACCCTACAGATGGCGACCTTCATGTGAAGATCGAAGTGGACGGCCCGCCCGGCCTCGACCTTTCCGGTCTGCCGGAAAAAGTTACCGTCCCGGTGGGAAAGGTAAAACCGGTTACCCTGTTCTTGAGAATTAAGGAAAGAGATATCAATAAGCCGATCATGCCGGTCGTCTTCAGGGTTTACAACCTGGAAAATGAAGAGATGAAGGACCGCTACGAAAGCATGTTCATGGGCCCGAAGAAATAAAAAAATAGGACACGGATATGCACGGATAAGAGCTATGATTTCCACAGATTAAAATCATAGAAAAATCAGTGTTAATCCGTGTCAAAAGATTTATCACAGGAAGGAGAACAATGACAGATTCGAGTGACGCCACCGTAATGGACAAGGAATGGAAGGAGCAAAACTCGGCCTTTAAAAGCCCCTGGGTGCTCGGCTGGATTGCAATGGTTGCAGTCATCCTGTCGGCCAACGTGGTGATGATAGTCATCGCCCACCGGACCTCGCCCGGCCTGGTGGTGGAAGATTACTACGAGCGGGGGAAGAATTACAATAAGACGCTGGAAAGACGGGCCGCCGAGGCAAAGCTCGGCTGGAAGGCGGAGTTGGTTATGTCCGAAAAAAGCGTCGCTGGTCGCGAAGAGATGATTTCTGTTCGGGCAACGGACAAAGATGGAAAAATTATTGAAGTGGAAGAGGCGACCCTCTTTGCCTACCGTCCGTCCGACGTTTCTGCCGATTTTTCCCACCCTATGACGCCCGGAGAGGATGGCAGTTTTACCGGCAAGGCAACCTTCTCCATGCCCGGCACGTGGGATATTATCGTAAGCATAAAGAGAGGCGACAGCCTTCTCGACGTGCCGAAGCGGATTTTCGTGTCGAAAAAACCGTCCTGATTTTTCACGAAGGGAGCACTCATTTCCTCTAAAATGACCTGTTTTCACTGTTCCCTCCCCATTACGGACAAAACCGACCTGGCGGCAGAGGTAGGCGGTGGTTTGCGCCGATTTTGCTGCAACGGGTGCCGGAGTGTCTGCCTCTCCATCTTCGAGGCGGGCCTCGATTCCTTTTACAGCCTCACCGCTGGGGAGGGCGAGATGGCCCCCCCACCCGACACACCTCTGGAGACGGCCCTCTACGATCAAGAAGAGGTGCAGGCTGATTTCGTCATAAAGGACGGCAATCAGCGGGAGGCGGTTCTCCTCTTGGACGGCATCCACTGCGCCGCCTGTATCTGGCTCATCGAGGAGACCCTCAAAAAAACGGAAGGCGTGGAAAGTGCAGGCGTCAACCTCTCGGCCAAGCGGCTGAAGGTCTGTTGGAACGTTCAAATGGTCACGCTCTCCCGCATTATGGAGAGGCTCGCCAAAATCGGCTACAATGCCCTCCCCTACTCACTCGAAAAGGCCGAAGAGGCGACGAAAAAGAGGAAGAGGGCCGACCTCTTCAGGATTGCCGTGGCCGGATTTTCCATGATGAACCTTTTATGGATAGCAGTGGCGCTCTATTCCGGCGCAGACGATGGGGAATACCGTCCCTTTTTTCATTGGCTGAGCTTCTCTCTAGCCACGCCGGTCCTCATCTATTCTGGTTCTCCCTTTTTTAGAGGTGCGTTCACCGGACTCATTAACGCCCGACTCGATATGGACCTCCCCATCGCTATCGGCGCCGCCGTCACCTACGGCTATTCCACTTTCGGCACCCTCACAGGAAAAGGAGAGGTCTACTTCGACACAGTGGTTACCTTTATCTTCGTCATCCTCCTTGGCCGCTACTTTGAGAGATCATCCCGCGACAACGCTTCCTACGCAACAACGCGGCTTCTCGACCTCCAGCCGAAAGTAGCCTCTGTCATTGACGGAGAGGAAGAGAAAATAATCCCCGTCCGACTGGTGTCAGTTGGAGACCTCGTGAAGGTGAGGCCGGGAGAGAAGGTCCCTGTTGACGGTATCGTAACAGAAGGGTGTGCGTCGGTGGACGAATCGATGCTCACAGGGGAGTCGCTCCCCGTGAGGAAGGGGCGAGGCGACCGGGTTTCGGCAGGTACTCTCAATTCGGAAGGGGCGCTCGTCGTTTCTGTCGATAAGACCGGGAGCGACACGGCCCTCGCAAAGATCATCCATCTCGTAGAAGAAGCGCAGATGTCGAAGCCGCCTATCCAGCGGATGGCGGACCGGATAGTCCCCTGGTTCGTCGCCCTCACCCTGCTCCTCGCCGCCACCACCTTCCTCTACTGGCAGGGGGAAGGTTTGGATATAGCCCTCATGGCAGCCACATCGGTCCTCATCATCACTTGCCCCTGTGCACTCGGCCTTGCCACGCCCATGGCGATTGCCGTCGCTTCAGGCCTTGGCGCTCGGCAGGGACTCATGATTAAAGACGGCGCGGCGCTGGAGGCACTGGCAAAGGCGAACCATTTCGTCTTCGATAAAACGGGAACGCTCACGGAAGGACGTATGTCTGTCAGTCAAGTTATCGATCTAGCCGGGAGAGGAGACGATTCACTTCTCAGGCTAGCGGCCAACCTTGAAGGAAATTCAGAGCACACCATCGCCCGGGCCATCGTGAAGGCAGCGGAAAAAGCCTCGCTGCCCCCGTTGCCGGAGGGCGTGGAGAATTTTATCGCCCGGCCCGGCCTCGGCGTCCGGGGAGAGATAGAAGGGCACACCGTCGCCGCAGGGAGCCGCCGCTGGCTCGACGAATTAGGGATAGAAATCGAAGAAACGGTTCAGGAACGCGCTTTCGCTTTGGAGAGCCAGGGAATGACCTGCATCTATCTCGCAGATGAGGGTGTTCCCGTTGCTATCATCGCCCTGTCAGATACGCTCCGCGACGATGCCGCGCCCCTCGTGAAGACGCTCAGGGAGTGCGGGATGAAGCAAACCCTTTTGAGCGGCGACCGGAGGGAAGCCGCCCTTTCGGCGGCTAAAACGCTGGAAGGGATGACCGTAGAAGCGGAACTGCTCCCCGAAGAAAAAGAAGAGAGAATTGCAGTCTTCCAGACATCAGGCGACCGGGTGGTCATGGTAGGCGACGGCGTCAACGACGCCCCGGCGCTCATGAGGGCCGATGTAGGTATTGCCGTCGGTTCCGGGACGGACGTCTCCATCGAAAGCGCTGATATGGTGCTCATGAACGAACGGCTCGATACGGTCCGCCTCGCCTATGACCTCTCCCTGAAAACGGTGAGCACCATCCGCCAGAATATCGGCATTTCCCTCTTCTACAACCTCGTCCTCGTCCCCCTCGCCATGGCTGGGATGGTGACCCCCGTTGTCGCGGCCATCGCCATGCCGGTCAGCTCCATCCTGGTCATCGGCAATGCCGCAAGAATCAGGAGCTTGATTAAATAGTTTTTTTCGAAATTGCCTTCTGTTATAAGTTCCTGGCTAACCCCGGAAAGCCAGTGATCGGTCTGGATTGTTGATTACACCTACAAAGCAACAATATTGTAATTGATATAATTTGAGTATTACTGATTGAAAGTAACGCCTTGCTCACCGGAAAAGGAGGTGCGTAGCAAGTAATTATTCCGAGTGCAGCAGCTCGTTCTGGGGATATTCTCCATAATGCCTAGCTTGGTCGGAAGAGGATATATAGCTTTAAATTCTTGTGAGCTAAATAAACTGACTCTTTGAATCATCTTGGCTCATTTCTGGCCGGAGCAATTCCCCCTTTAGTTTGTTTAGTTTTACACATAAATCATCGATAAATTCACACATACTCTCAGTAGCAACCTGAACTTCTGTCTTCCCCTTTGAAACTTTATCTGCAGGTCGAAATTTTAATGCGTCTTCAGCCCAAGAGGTTAATAATTCGTACATTTTTTGCTCATCGTCGGATAATACTGTGGGCGGAACCTGTTTGCTTTTTACAGACTTTAGCGAAACAAACTCAATAAAGTACAACGATCTGTATAAATCAATAATCATCGAGAAAGTGTCCGCAGCCAATGATTCATATTTCCCTAATCTATTTCTTTCCCAGACATTGGCTTCAGGTGACAGAAGGCTTAAAGCATTTATAATATCCCTAAAGCGAGCCAAGGGGTAAGCATCACCGCTTAAAGAGCCTCGGTGTTTCCATATTTTTAAGATTAACTCCACGGCTTGATTCTGATACTCAGATTTTTTTTCTGGCACCTCTTCGTTTTCAGCGCAGTCCATCACTTCTGCCAGATGATGAGACATCCATTTTCCGAGGGTGTCACAACTCTCTGCAAATCCTAGTTCAGTTGTCAGATGGTGTCCAAGTACCAACACATCCTTCAGTGGTAAGGATTTCTCCAGTTCTTCTGAGAAGATAGATTCTTGCGTACCGCGCTTCTTTTTTGGACTCTTGGTTATACTTCGTAATTCCATCTTTAACTCCTCTGCGCGTTATTTCGACCTCGACGATTAAATCAAAGCCAATTTTATTCAAATAAGTATTCAACGATTTTGATGATACTTTCAGGCGGTGACCATCGGATATAACTTCTTCACCGGAAATATATTCTTCCCTGTTAGAATCATCTCTTACATCCGCCCATGCCTCATAGATGAAGACCTTTTCCCCATTATCCTTATCGATCCAGCTAACCGGATAATCCTCTGACCGACACAGGTCCAACACCTCAATAACATTTTTTGAAGGCGTGCTTTCAATCATTCTAATGCCGTGATTAAAAGTATCTTTCTTATCCAGCCGAGGGTCACTAGAACATTCATTAATCCAACCACGAAGTTTGTATTCTTCATCATCGATTTCCATATCATTCCCAGCAGGCGGTAAGCGGTAGTCATGAGAATCATCGGATGTTTGCAGTGCCCTCACCAAAGAATGTCCCGTATCGGGCGCGACCAAGGCAGATGATATTCTTACGTTCGCACGATGCCTTTTTGTACGGATTTCATTAGAAGAATCAATTATCAGATTATTTCCATCCGATCCCAGGCCAAGTTCAAGGTTAAAATCATGAGCATCAATCGAGGCAATCCATTCGTCTTGATCTTCAACAGGAGGGTAGTGGAAACGAGGTTCAAGTGGTGTTGCACAACGAAGATCGGCAGACCAATGTGGCGGTTGTGTTAATCCTTCTTGTCTTAAAAAGGCATTGAATGATCCATAGTCATCATCTTCATATTTAGGCTCAGCCAACGCTTTTGTTAACATTAAAGATCCCACAGTACACCACATGGCATGCCACTCCAGATAATAGCTATAGCGTTCAAGTGTCGGCATAGAGCCATGACTATGGCCGTATAGGTTGTGGCTAGCTCTTTCAAATTGGTATTTTCTAGGTTCGTTTTGCCACTCCCACAACCTGCAACCTTTTGCCCATCGGTCAATAATCCAGGCTTCTGCTTCGTCAAGAAATGTTTCTTCATCAACATCAGCAAAGCATTCTATTGCGCTCGGATATACATACCTCAGCGTATCAAGCGTATCGAACCTAAATTCCCTCTCTTTACCATATTCGTGAAACCCGCCTCGTGAATATCGCTTACTCGGTTCTTTTTGTTCTAATGCCGACGTATTAATGGCATGCACCGCATCGACTTCATGGACATCAAAATTGACATGACCACCTGATATGAGCTTTGTTAAACAGGATTTTACAAAATGACGTATCAATACATGCGGGAAGTCCTGATCCGTAGCGATATTCAACAACCAGCGTGCTATCGGTACTATGGCTTCCGGCACCTCGGACACAACCCTATCAAATGTAATAACAAGCCAAAGGCGTGCTGATATCCAATAAAACGGTGCATTGTCTTTTCGAAAACCTGGCATCTCTTTACAATCATACAACCCGGCCAGAGCAACAATAGTTTGAAGGTCCCCCATTCTGGCAGCCTCTCTAATGCTATGTGCTGCCCTCCATCGCACACGGACATTAACATCGCCTAAAAATGAATAGAGCTGATGTGCAATAGCAGAGTCTACTGTGCCTTCAAGTTTCACAGTATTCTCGGTAAGTTTTAGTCGCGCAGTTAATCGGCTAATATAGCGGGTGGTGACATCCGCAACCTGTGCCCCTTTGCAATAATCTACCAATAATCCAAGCACTGCGTACAAATTTGATAATAGTAAAACGTCGGAATTCCTCTCAAGTCCGTCCAACAACAAATTAACAATGTCTCCCTGTTCTAGCTTGAGACTGTCAAGTACATCAGCCAGCATATTTTTCTCGTAGCCATAGGAAACGTCATAAGTAAATTCGCCTAAGTATTCAGCAATCAATGGCGGTAGATTTCCCTTTTTCCATATGGCTATCGCATGAGAAGCACCCGACCACAGATCAGTACAATAAATTAAAGTTTTAGCCCAAGAAGAACCGCTATCAGCAATTACTTGTTCATCAGTGAGCAAGTTAAGAAATTTGATCCGGTTTTCTGGCGGTAAGCGATTGGCAATAGATTTTATTATGTCGTCACTACTAATATAAATGCCATCTTTTCTAGCTTCTTCCTGCTTAAATTGCATAGATTTAATAAAATCAGGGGCTGATTCAAATGTAATATCTGCAACAGATATAGAGTCTAAAAAATCTTTTTCTTTTAATCTATTGGCTCTCGAATCAAGAGAATCACCTTCAGTATCAGCCTTATATTTTTCATTACTATTAGATTTAAACAGAATCAGTTCATTTAGTTCCGAATGCCAGTATCCACTGTTATTATCATATGGAACCAGTTCATTTAGCTTTTGGCACACGTTTAATCTACCATTTCTATTGAATCGCAATAGCTCGGTTCTAGATAGCTCTTCAATCAGCTGGACAACATCATCCGCTGGTTTTACTGACCGCAATAAATCGGCAAGCAATTTATCATCAAAGACATCGCAAAAATTTAGTAGAGAAAACGCTTGTGTTGTATTGATGCTGCCCCTTTGTATACCAATGGATATTAACTTTGGAATGGTTGAGTTGGCTGGTGACAGGCCGCAATCTTCCCAATATCCAATTAGACTGATTGCCCTTGGCATATCCAATGTAGCAACTGCAGTAATAGCATCCGCCCAGGGGAAATGGTCATACCCGTCAAGAAGAATGCCGTACTCAGTTGTGATAGCCGCCATTTGTGTGGCTATACAGCTCGATTCAGACTGCGTGAAATGATCTGCTGCATTTCTTGCCAGAGCAGAAAAAAGAGACACTTCATGCATAGCGTCAACATCAACATCATTAGCAATACCAATGGCCATTTTAAAAACTTCCCTTGCTTCTTCCCGGTCAACAAAGATTAGTATCCGAGATAAATCTAGCAGGATACCTATCTTTTCGCTCGCAGCCGTTTTTACGGTCTTAACATCGGTTGATCGCTCGAAAATATCACGAATAAGTTGCGACCTTAATGCCGGGACTTTTATCAGATCCGCAATAATTCTACGTTGCCCAAGTGAAAACAATTCAGGCCACTCTTTAAAAGATGCTTTCGCTAATTCAATCACCACGTTCATATCAATGTTTGGCACAACGGTTAGCTTGCCAACCGCCAAAGAAAGACGGTCGCTTATGTCATTCAAATGGTATTCCCTGGTTAGCCGCCAAGAATCAGATAAAAAAGAGCTTAAAGCGGCCTTTAATTCTTTCTCGACGTTACTCAGTGGTATGTTAGAAAGCAATATATCAGCGCGAACAGCATAAACATTCATTAAACTTGATAGGTTATCCTTCAGTTCCTTCCGCTTTTCATCTAACTCTTGTTCTTTCTTTCGCTTTTCCTTTTCATCAATATCTTCAGCGCTCGAAGGCTCAATCCAGTATGACTCTATATTGACATCGTTATCACTATATCGCCTTAAAAGGGAAAAAGCCCTAAAACCAATATCGTTTATCAGGCTGTTATGAGTATATATATTATTTATGCGACGCCATTCATCCGGGCACAGCAGTTCGAGAATAGGTTGTACAGAAGATAGGTCTTTGCCATTCGCCGCCAGTATTTCACAACCGGTCAGAATCATCTCAATATATCTAGTTGTGGGGTCTTCTTTAGACGATGGTCTGCTTAAGGCTTTCAAGTCACAATATTTTATAATCTTCTTATGGCGAAGAGCCTTTTCCAACGTATCAATATTTATTTCGTAGCCCACCAACGCTAATGGAATACTGAATAGTGATGACCAAGGTTCTGGAACACAACCACTCCCCAGAAATTCCTGTACGGTTTCTGCCTTACCAGAGGTTAGTAGGCGATTTATTAATAATAGTGCAATTTCAAAATGAATCCGGCGGGGATTCCAGCTGCGTATATAATCATATGTAGATTGATACCCCTGCATATCAAGCACTGCATGTGCGACAGCAGCGATATCTTCAAGCTCTATCGACCAAGGGTTGATATGGCGCCTGTGCTCACTCTGTTCCGCTTTTTGCTTTTCCATATCATCGCTTCGCCGATCCATCCATTCGCGAAAAACTCGCCCTTTTTCACGGGCAGCAATGAAGTCTTTGTCATGTGCCTCGCGGGCAATAATGTGCGATAAAAACCTACCATGCTTTTCATACACCTTTGACGAGTACAGAATATTCCTGCCCACAGTATTTTGTGCAAAATGTGCGGATAAATCTGGATTTTCACTGATTATTTTGTCGACGGCTTCATCGGTTTTTATGGCCTCAGCGCCAACCAATAACGTAAATATGGCGTCTGCTGGTTTTCCTGCCGATCGACAAACCTTCATAGCAAGCTGCAATCGCTGACTCTGGACCTCACGGCGGATGATTTGATCCTTTATAGCATCCGGGGCTTGACTCTGTTCAATTATCTCAATAATTTTCTCTCCCTGGCCCGATGAGAATAGAGCCCCGCCCAGATGCATTGCCGCATATTCATCGCTTTCGTGGTGATCGTAAAAGTAAGTTGCCGCCCGTTGGTAAGCCTCCGGCAGCCGTGCTTTCGCCTTTTCCCTGACAAAGTATTCGACATCTTCATCGAGAAATCCTACTTTATTACCCAAAACTCGCATACCAGGGAGGTCGGAAACAATATCATCAAGCATCTCTTTCGATATTCCTATAACACTGGCCAAATGTTGCTTGGGTGCTGGTCTTGGCAGCGCGATAAGGACTGAACAAACAAGATTCAGTGTTTCTTTATCCCCTTCCTTTAAAATCGCCTCTCTAAACCTGGCTTCAAAAATCTGTTCCAAGCACTTTCCGTCAGGTCTTAGATAGTCAATAGCCTTACTCGGATCAGACTCGGCATAGTCAAAGGCGTAGCTTTGCACCCGTGGATTATGGTTAGATAAATCATGGAAGTCCTCTATCCAGGCATCTGTTGCAGCAGGGTATTGGTTGTGAACATTGAGCGTTGTTTCCTTCAGGGAAAAATTAGTAATTGGTATCCGTAAATATTTTTCTGGCATAGCCAGTGAGTCTAAACGCCCGGTTCTCGCAGAAACCATAAGCCTCACATTGCTTGGCAAGCTGCCAATTTTCAACAGCTCATGAATAAAACTGACTTCTTCTGGTTTACACTGTTTTGCCCCGGTTATCGTGTTGTCGGCGGCATCAATGACCACGACCAATAATGCATCTTCGGCTTGCGCTTTCAGGATACAGCTCGCGCTTTCAATTCTTAACATCAAGGCTCGTAGAATATCGATGGAAGAATCTTGATTAATCAGCAGAGGCAGTCGCAATTGTGCAGCGGTCTCGTTAATGATTTGCAGGTAAGCATCTTTCCGTCTATGCCGGTATGCTTCGCTATCCAGATAGGTGCCGGCACCATAGCAGTCGTAAATAATCATTGCAGATGCATCAGGAAGCATTTTTTCAACCTGCCTTAGCACCGTCGTCTTGCCACTACCTCCTTCGCCATGTAAGCAAATATACTGGCTACCTCCTGCCATCGCAGTATGTATAGCTGTCGATGTGTCTCTATATACAGAGTTTTCTACTGCTTTAAGCCTTGGCGGGCATGGAAATAACGCCCGAGGATCGGAAACATTCATCCATGTCAATACTGTTTCCTTAGTGATGTAACTATCCGTTGCTTCTGGCAGCATCTGTTTATGTATTCGATCTTTTAGATCCAACACAAATCCTTTTTCAGCACTATGGGTAAGGCTCAATATTTCTTTAATTGCCTTTTCTTCCTGCTCAAACCTAGAGCCCGTACCGCAGTTTGAGAAATCGAATAACTTGACGAATTTTTTAAAGTTTGATTTATTTAAGCCACTAGCTATTTGCAATTTTTCATATTTTTCTAAGTGTGGGTTTTCTAGTGATTTTTTAAGATCATTACCAAGTGGCCGATTGCTGACGAGCCTTATTTCAAATGACTGACTTTTTATCAAGTCTGGCCTAGTTGTTTGTATACGATTAAAAGTATCACAAAGCTTTTTGATAATACTTTTATTAATTTTCTTAGATTTTGAGCTTGTCAGGTCCGAAACAGTCCAATTTCTATTTGGTGTTGAAGCCGAATATTTTAATTGCTCCGTAACAACTTTATTGGCAGTCTCCAGGGTGTGTCCACCATAATATAAGCTACAATCAACAGAATCCCAGCACCTTAAGGATTGATCCTTTTTGTCTTCAAGATTCACACCTTCGACTTTGATGGCTGTTATTTCTGTAGCTGGTCTTATCAATCGCAATGCAGCCCGGAGCGCCCACCACTCATGGAAATCATCACCGGTATTTGAGCCTCTCGCTCCTAAATATTCTGGTTTCATATTAGTCTTTTCCTAAGCCGTAACTGACTGACGGGTGCAAGAGAAAAAAGAATTCCAATAAATATGCAAGGTACTGATTTCATGGTCTGTAATGGACCTAATAGTATCAATTAGACAATTTTCCATCAACATTATTTATTAATGTATAATTGATTGCAGGTTGAAAGGTACTACGATTCAATGAAGGTCAATTTTGAGGATTACAGGAAGGAAGCAATGATTACTCAAGAGTGAGAATTAAGCATTTTTTTTAATGTGACAAGATCAGACCTTTAGCCAAAATAGTCCTTTTTCGAAATTGCCTTCTGTTATAAGTTTCCGGCTAACCCCGGAAGAGTTATAATCAAAAGTGGTGTTTAAATAGTTGAAAAAAAGCGGCGTATCTG
>CBDVDA010000064.1:0-17193 GCA_965372635.1 uncultured bacterium
GGGACCTCGATCGTTTGGGCCCCCACTTAAGGGCATGTACTAGACCTGCCCCCCCCCGGTCAAAAACAACCAAACCTCCCCCATCCCTCTTTTCTAAAGAGGGGGCTGCAAATGGGCCAGGCTTGTACCTGCCGGGTGATTGAAAGATGTGTAGGGGCATCCCTCGTGGATGCTCAAAATAAAGGGCAGGCACGAGACCTGCCCCTACATGGGCAAAAGGACAATCAAATCTCCCCCAACCCCTCTTTTCTAAAGAGGGAATATGATTCTGATAGAGAACTCAAAAGTATTTACCGACCCGATCACTCTCCTTAGGTAGCCAGGGCAGGGCGGGATGGCAATAACGGCCGAAAAAAAGGAGGCTTAGCCAATAAATTCGATTTGCCATTTATATTCTTTCTGCTATAATCGCGTCAACTTAAGCTCTACAAAAAAATATTTAAGGAGAATGTTATGAAAAAAATGCTTTTAGTTCTTATCATGTTCACGGTTATGACTTTCGCGGTGGAGGAGGCCAGTTCTGCGGACCGCTACATCGGCCCGAAAACGGGTATCATGCTCATCGATGTTCGCGGCGCTGACGATATCATCCCCATCGGCGCCGTATACAGCCATCGTCTCAATAAGATAATCCCCGATGTAGGTTCCGAGAACCTCTGGTTCGAAGGGGAGTTCAATTTAGGTATACTCGGAGGGGATGTTGATTTCGGTCCGGTAAGCGGCGATATTGATATCTGGACCCTGGCCGGATACGTCGCCTATCAGCACCCTCTAAACAATGACGCCTACCTGAAGGGGAAGGCAGGCCTTCTCTATGAAAAGGTGGAGGTCTCCAGTGGGTTCGGCAGCGGCTCCGATTCGGAGATCGAACTCTCTTTGGGCTTCGGCGGCGGCTTCAAGATCAACGACCGGATGACGGGCGAGGTGGAGTATACGATCATCGAATCGGATGTGCATTTCTTAAGCTTTGCCCTTAAATTCCCCCTCGATTGACCACGAGTAATGAGGGGGCGTGGGGCTGTATAATTTAACAGCCCCACATCCCGGTAAAATCAATCAAATCTCCCCCGGCCCCTCTTTGCTAAAGAGGGGCCTGCAATTGGCTCAGGCTTGCACGCTTTACCCATCCCCACCCTAAGCCTCCCCTTGAAGGGGAGGGAGTTTTGACGCCATCCACGTGACAGGCTCCTTTATTGAAGTTATAATGATATGACGCTATACTATTGAAAAATGAATTAAAGGAGTAAAGGCATGGCTCTACTCAATAAAAGGGCAACCGGATCAAGCCCGGCATGACAGATTAATAGAGATTCCCTATATAATTAAAATCAAATGAATAGACGTATCGAATTTCTACTGTTGATGGCTCTGGCCGTTGTCGTCTCCTATCTGCCTTTTGTCAACTGGCCCTTTATGTGGGTGCAAACCTTCTTTCATGAGATCAGCCATGGCGTGGCGGCATTGATTACCGGCGGGGGGATTGTTCGTATTGAACTGGACCTGCGGGGCTCCGGTGTTTGTTATACGCAAGGCGGCGTACGTTTTATCGTATCCATCGCCGGGTACCTGGGGGCGGCAATAAGCGGCATGCTCTTTTATCTCTCTGTGACAGGGTTGGGTCAGAGGAATGTCCGTTTTTTCTCTGCCCTCTTTGGTGGTTTGGCCCTGCTCACGCTGGTATTGTGGGGGCGCGATCTGGTTACGATTTTAATCCTGCTGGTTATTGCTGCTCTTTCTTTTATCCCTTTAATCAATAACTGGCACCCGAAAGCGGTGCACCTGCTTATGCAGTTTGTCGGCTGCTATATCCTGCTCGATGCGCTCAAAACACCTACCTATCTTATCGATGCCCGCAACTTTGGTGATGGCGCAACACTGGCTGGGATGACACATATTCCGGAGATTGTCTGGGTCGCATTATGGGAGATTAGCGCTCTCGTCTGCGTTTGGATAATCTGGCAGGATCTCAAAAGTGATGATGATGAAAAGGGTGGGGCGGAGAGGTTGATGGAACTTTAACTCGCTTCTCTCTTTGGCTTTCTGCCGGAGATATTTACCCATCCCCACCTCTATGAGCCATAGGCCCAGCCCTCCCCTTGAAGGGGGAGGGAGATAAAACATCAAACCAAAAATTTAATTTCCCTGAATTCGTAGGGGCAGACCCATGTGTCTGCCCGGAGGGTTAAAAGGACAATGGCAAGGGCGCAGCGCCCCTTGGAAGACAACACCCCTGGATTCCGCATCGGGTGCGGAATGACATTGTTTGTTGTAGGGGCATGGCCTGCCATGCCCTGGTTGTTGTGATCGGATGAAACGTTTAGGGTTTGGCAGGCCAAACCCCTACAAGTGCGTTAATGGGCAGACCCGTGTGTCTGCCCTCTTTTTGTAGCAGGACGGGCGCACACACGGGTGCGCCCCTACAGGTGTAAATGGGGACGGGAAAAACAAAAATACCGGTCGCTGCTGCGTCCGGTATTAAAGGTTTTTATGGAGCGGGAAAGGGGATTCGAACCCCCGACCCTCGCCTTGGCAAGGCGATGCTCTACCACTGAGCTATTCCCGCGAAAGAGCCAATATAATAGCAAAATATGGCAATTTGTCAATTGAAATTTAAGGTGATGTTGTGCTTTCCCGGCAGATCGAGGTAATCCCCTGCCGTCTGGCAGAAATGAAAAGAAAGGAAAGTTTTCCTAACCCCTCCCAACCGTTCGACTGAGCTCACGACGAAGCCTCCTCTTAACCCAAGGGGAGGAGGAAAAAACTCATTCCTGCTTTAATAAGCCTTTGAACTGCTTCATATATTCATACCCCGACCAGAGCGTAAAAAAGAGGGCTATCCAGAGGAGCAAGGTGCCCCAGAAATGAAAATCGAAGCCGTAGTATTCGTAATGCATGGTAAGGCCGATGAGCGCTGCAATCTGGAAACCGGTTTTGTATTTGCCGAGGTTACTCGCCGCGATGACGATCCCTTCCGATGAGGCGATCCCCCTCAGGCCCGTGATGGCAAATTCCCTCGCCAGGATGAGGACGACGATCCAGGCATCGATCCTGTCGAGGGGGATGAGCATGGTCATTGTGGCCATGACGAGCATCTTGTCGGCCAGCGGGTCGAGGAATTTACCGAGCGTGGTGACTGTTTCGTTCTTTCTCGCCATGTAGCCGTCGGCCCAGTCGGTAATCGAGGCGATGCTGAATAAGAGAGAAGCCATGAAGGCGGCAAATTTGCCCTCAAAAAAGAGGGAGACGACGATGAGGGGAATGATTGCTATCCTGGAGGTGGTGAGATAGTTTGCCGTTGTGTAAATCCCTTTTTTCATGAAATGAACGAATAACCTTCCTGTTAAAGACTGCGGTATTGGTGGTAGTAGGCGAGCACCTTCTTCACGTAATTCCTCGTCTCTTTGTAGGGAGGAATTCCCTTGTACCTAAGAACCGTCGTTTTTCCTGCATTGTAGGCCGCCAGTGCCAGTTTGACGTCGTTTTTGAAATAATCGAGGAGACTTCTCAGGTGCCTCACACCGCCTTCAATACTTTCATGCGGGTTGTAGGGGTCGGATACATCCAGATCGCGGCTCGTCTCCGGCATAAGCTGCATGAGCCCCTGCGCACCGGCACGGGAAAGAGCCTTGGGGTCGAAGTCGGACTCCACCTTGATGATGGCCTTGACGAGTTTTGGATCGATGGCGTGTCTTCTTGATGTGCTATGGATGATCATGTTGATTTTTTCAGGTGAAAGATGGCCTTCCCTTTGCTTGCGCCTGTTCATTGATTTGAACCGGCTGTTGGAATAAAAGTTGGAAAAGTGAAGCACGCCGTTTTTATCCCTGAAACTGTAAAAGCCGTCTGCCGCAAAAACAGTGCTGCCTGTCGAAAGAAGCAGGATAAGACTTATGATAAGCAGAGATCGAATCAATGGAGAATCCTCGCCGGTTGTCTTTTCTCGGTGAGCAGGCGGATGGAGACGGTTGTGCCTTCGCCTGCTTCACTCTCCACAGAAAGATGACCGTGATGCTCTTCGACGATCATATAGGCCTTCGTCAGGCCCATCCCTGTACCGGTCATTTTGGAGGTGAAGAATGGATCATAGATATCTCCGAGCTGCTCTTCTGATATCCCGTACCCTGTATCTGTCACGATAATTGTAACGCTGTTATCGTCGATGGTGAAACTGATATCGAGGTTGCCGCCTTCCGGCATTGCCTCGATGGCGTTTGAGAATATGCTGAGGAAGAGGTTCTTCATGGAGTCTTTGTCCGCATAGATGACGGGCAAGTCAGCCTCCTCCAGTGCGACCTTGATGTTCTTTCCCTCCAGGTTGAGGGCGTCCAGGATGTCGATGATGATGCCCTGGATTTCAATAGGACGGAAGTTGATTTTATGGCTTTTAGAAAAATTAACGTACCCTTCGATATCTCTGACCATCCCTTCAAGCCGCTCCACGTCGTCAATGATAACGTCAAGATAGCGTGACTGCTCTTTGTTATCCTTTAATTCTTTGCCGAGCCGCCGCGCAAAGCCGCCCATGGAAAGAAGGGGGTTCCGTATTTCATGGGCAATCCCCTCTACCACTTTCCCGAGGGAGGCGAGCTTGGCCGATTCGATCAACTGCTCCCTCAGCCTTTTTTCGCTCGTCAGGTCCCGGATGATGGCCACAATACCCTCTTTGCCTCCCTTTGAATCTTCAGCGACCGATGTGGAGAGGTAGCCTGGAAACTCTGTTCCGTCACTTTTCAGGAAAAGAAATTCGCCCGAGTAAGAACCCTTTTTCAGTGTGAGCTCAAGCACGTTGTCAATATACCCTTTCTCCTCTGTTTTAAAGAGTGCAGATAGAGGTTTTTTTTGGATTTCACTTTCCTTTTTCTGCCAGAGCCTTTCCGCCGCCTTATTAAATGACTGGATGCCTCCTTCGAGATCGGTGGAGATGATCGCTTCGTTCACATTTTCGATGAGGTGCGCGAGATAGGCTTCGGTCCTGTGTATCTTTTCCTTTAACCGGATGTTTTCGAGCCGGGTCCTGTTTTTTTCGAGGAGTTGCTCCACGTTATGAAGAACGTCCTTGTAGACGAGCGGCTTGACCATATAGTCGTCCGCGCCCAGCTTCATCGCTTCCACCGCTGTTTCTTCCGATCCGTGTGCCGTCATCATTATCACCAGGGTATGGGGCGATTTCTCCTTAATATATTTAAGAACTTCCAGGCCGTTTTGCCCCGGCATCATGATGTCGAGCAGGATGATCTCCGGGCAATTCGAATCGAATAGCTGCTTCGCTTCGATGCCGTTACAGGCCTGGAAGACGTCAAATCCTTTATCGAGAAAGAGATCGCTGAAGAGTTCCTGCGTTTGAGATGAATCGTCAGCAACGAGCATCTTTGTCTTCCACATGCCTAAAGCCTCAAATTTTAAAGTATAAATAATGGTTCATCCCAAGTCAAATTAATAAAATGAACTGTTCCGAAGTTTCTTGACATCGTTCCGTGCAAAATTTATAGTCTTAAAACTTTGGAGGGATGATGGCGGACATTAAAAGTGATTACCTTGTTATCGGGAGCGGACTGGCCGGGATAAGCCTGGCGCTGAGGCTTTCCCGCCTCGGTACTGTTGCCGTCGTGACGAAACGGTCGCTTTCAGATTCGGCGACTTTTCATGCCCAGGGGGGGATTGCTGCCGTGGTCGGGAAGGACGACAGTTTCGAAGACCATGTGAAAGATACGCTCACGGCAGGCGCCGGACTCTGCAAGGAAGAGGTGGTTAATATAGTCGTCAGCGGGGGGCCGGGGGCTATTCACACACTCGTCGAACTTGGAGTCGCTTTTTCGCGCGATGAAAAGGGAGCATTCGATCTCGGCAAAGAAGGGGGACACCAAAGAAGACGGATACTTCACGCCGCCGATTTTACCGGTAAAGAGGTGATGGACAGACTCCTTCGGGCGGCGAGAGAGGAAGAGAATATCTCCACCTTCGAAGACCACATTGCCGTCGATCTTATTACGACGGCGAAATTTATTAAGAAACAAAGTGAAAACCGCTGCATCGGCAGCTATGTACTGAATAAAAAAGAGAACCGCATAGATACCTTTCTCTCCGGTGAAACGATCCTCGCCACGGGGGGCGCGGGCAAGGTCTACCGCTACACGAGCAATCCCGACGTGGCTACCGGCGACGGAATTGCCATGGCCTATAGAGCGGGCGCTTACGTGGCAAATATGGAATTTATCCAATTTCATCCCACGTGCCTCTTCCATTCGAAAGCAAAATCGTTCCTTATCTCCGAGGCGATGCGTGGGGAGGGCGCCCTGCTCACCTTGAGAGATGGCACACCTTTTATGTCGAAATATCACCCTAAAGAGGAGTTGGCTCCGAGAGATATCGTCGCTCGAGCAATAGACAGCGAACTGAAACGGACTGGCGACGAATCTGTCTTCCTCGATATTAGCCACAAGGAGAGCGATTTTATCAAAAAACGTTTCCCCAATATCTATGAAAAATGCCTCGGCTTTGGGTTCGATATTACTAAAGAGCCGATCCCCGTGGTCCCTGCCGCCCATTACCTCTGTGGCGGTGTGGCGACGGACCTCTCCGGGCGGACCGATCTCCCCCACCTTTATGCCTGCGGCGAGGTGGCCTCAACGGGGTTGCACGGCGCCAATCGGCTCGCCAGTAATTCACTCCTGGAGGGACTGGTTTTTGCCGATCTCATATTTGATTATCTCAAGTCGCGAGAAAAAGCAGCGTCCGGTAATCATCCCTCTGTGCCGCCCTGGAATCCGGGCAACGCCACAGACAGCGATGAATCGGTGGTGGTCTCCCAGAACTGGGACGAGATCCGGCGGATGATGCAGAACTATGTGGGGATCGTCAGGACAAACAAGCGGCTTGAGCGGGCGAAGCGGCGGATCGACCTCATACAGGCGGAGATTAAGGAGTATTTCTGGGATTTTATCGTAACAAGCGATCTTCTGGAGCTTCGGAATATTGCCACCGTGGCGGAACTGATTATCAACTCAGCGATGCAAAGGAAAGAGAGCCGCGGGCTCCATTACAATCTCGACTACCCTGAAACGGACGACCGGCGCTGGCGGCGTGATACGGTGCTAAAACTCGAATAAAGTCTCTCCTTTAACGATTTTCAAGCAACTTTAGCGCCTCATCGGCCCGGTCATTATCTTTTGCCTTATAATATTCCAGTATCTGCCCCGCGATCTTCATCGGTTTGAAGGGTTTGACCAGATACCCCTCTATACCGAGCCTCTTGCATGTATCCATATCCGTTTTGAAGTCCGAAGAGGTGGAGACGATGATTGCCGTATTCTTATCCCCGTGGTCTTCGCGAATCTCTTTTAAAACGGTATGCCCCGACATGTCGGGGAGTAAGAGGTCGAGAAGGAGGATGTCGGGCCGCCAGGAGAGATAATTCTCCATGGCGCTCGCCCCGTTTTCCGCCAGTTTTTTTTCAAAAATAGTGTCAGGCAGAGCGAGATCATAGAGGTCGAGCAGGCTCTGGTCGTCTTCCAGGATCAAAATCTTTATTTTATCATTCATAAACAACCTCCACGTTATCCAGGTATGCGGCAAGTTCATCCTTTAGATGGGTGATTCTATTGACGTCTTTGCCGAGCGCCGCTTCTTCCATTGCCCTGCCGAGATCGGTAATGCGGTCAAAGCCATAGCCGCCGCCGCTCCCCTTCATGGAATGGCCGAGCCGCCTGATTGTATCGAAGTCCCCCTTTTTCAGGGACTCGACGATGGTCTGGATGTCATCCCTTCGGAGTTCGAAAAAACGGGGGATGATCGGTTCCAGATCGGCATCTATATTTACCCTGATTTTGCCGCTCATTATTCCGCCTCCTTGAAAAGGGTTTTTATCGCCCCGGTCAGGTCTTTTCTCTTGATCGTTTTGGTAAATCGTAGCTTGCTTTCTTGCATCTGTCAAATCTCTCCTGTCTGTTGGCTACCATGTCCAACCGGTATGAGGAGAAACTAAGGAAGGTCTTGATTAAAAGCCGGTTGTCTTCCGAATCTTCCACGAGCAGGTTTTTTATCAATTTGTCACTCGGATAACCCTGAACTTGCGCCGAGAAGCCTTCGACTTCTTTCGTTGAGGGGGGGGCAACTATTTTTTTAACTGATTCCACCCCGCTCTACTCCTTCTTTTGATCTGTTTCTATCTGCCGCTGGTTGACATTGTCTGCCGAGTTGCCACTCAGTGAAAAGGCCTTTAATTTTCTATTTGCTTCTTCAAGCTCCTTTGTCAATTGGAGCAGTTTTTCCTCTCTCCGCTTCCCTTCGTCGATCTCCCGCTTTAGCCTGAGGGCTGAACGGAGGCGGGCAACCAGTTCGATCCTGTCGACCGGCTTTTCAATATAGTCCATGGCGCCCGCCTCAAGGGCGGCTTCAATCAGCCTTGATTCTCCGAGGGCGGAAATCATAATGATCGGGATGTCACGAAGGCGGCTGGTTGATTTTACCATTTTGCAGAGTTCGATGCCGTCAATTCCCGGCATGGCAATATCTGTGAGGATCAGTTCGGGAGAGGGAGTGGCGGAAGAGGGCGACCCGCTTTTGTTTATCCCGAGGCGGTCAGATGCGTCCTTAGCAGAAGAGAGGAGGGTAAGGTTTGTATAACCCGCTTCCTTTAGCAGGGACTGGAGGAGGAGCCTCATGTCTTCCGCATCATCGACAATAAAGATTGAGGCCTTTAAATCATTATCATTCATCTCTTGATGGCTTCGACCGGTTTAATCCCTCGATTTCTTTCAGCGCCTGTTCCAGTTCCCTGTTTTTCGCTTCAAGCGTCTCTTCGTGGGCTTTTCGCTTGTCCGTCTCTTCTTTGAGCTTCATGGCAGAGCGGATGCGGGCCATCAATTCGATCCGGTCTATCGGTTTGATAATGTAGTCGTTCGCCCCGGCATAAAAGGCGGATTCCAGGTCTTTCGTATCTTTTTTCGCCGTCACCATGATAATGGGCGTCTCTTTATATTCTTCGGCGTTTTTGATCCGTTTGCATGCTTCGATACCATCGATTTCAGGCATGATGATGTCCATGAGTATCAAGTCGATGCCGCCATTTGCGATGTTCCCTTTTCCTCCCTCAATGCCGAGAATGGAATAGGCTTCCTTGGCAGAACCTGCCGTGAAGGTATCCTCGTACCCACTCGCATTCAGGGTTGTCCTGACAAGGAGTCGAATGTCTTCCGAGTCGTCAACGATTAGAATTTTCATGGTTTTTTAATCCTCCCGAATTACAATTTTAAAGATGAATCTGTTTATTGGATGTTTTGAATGCAAAAAAGGCGCATAAAGATGAATGGACTCACTCGCCGGGTTGTAACGGTAAGAGGAAGATAGCGGTAATCGGAAAAACAGAGGCATATTTCTGCCCGGCGTAAAAGTCAGGCGTCTTTCGGAATGATGACGATGCTCGATTCCTCGTCCATGAAATATTTCTTTTTATCCTCGTCATAATTGTATCCGATTTCCGTGCCGGGAGGGATTTTGACCCCTTTGTCGATAATCGCCATGTTGATTTTGCACCCCTCGCCGATTTCCACTCCTTCCATAAGAATGGAATTGATCACGTTCGCATTACTCTGTATATGAACGTTCCTGCCGAGGACCGAATCCTGGACCTTGGCGCCACGAATGATGCACCCTTCGGCGACGACGGAATTGAGAACGCTTCCCCTTTTCCCTTTTGCGTCATAACAGAATTTTGCCGGGGGTGCGCCGTAGCTTGCCGTTTTAATGGGCCATTTGCTGTTATAGAGGTTGAATGTGGAATCGATCTTTTTTAGATCCATGCTCGCTTCGAAGTAGGCGCCGATGGACCCCACGTCCTTCCAGTAGCCCCGCTCTTTCTCATCCATTCCGGGGATGTTGTTTTGCATGAAGTCATAGGCAAACACGCGCGAAGATTTATAGATGCTTGGGAGTATGGTTTTCCCGAAATCATGGTCCGTCTCTTTTTCGGCGTCTTCTTTCAGGAGAGGCAGAAGAAAATCGGTATTAAAAAGGTAGTTTCCCATGGAAATGAGGGACTTCTTCTTGTCTTCCGGCATGGGCGCCGGTTTTTCCGGTTTTTCCTGGAACCCCTTCACCCTAAGGTCTTTGTCAACCTGGATGACGCCGAATTCGGAGGCTTCCGAAACAGGGATTGGAAGAGCCGATACGGATGCATGGGCATTGTTTTCCACGTGAAAGTTGATCATTTGCCTGATATCCATCCGGTAGATATGGTCGGCCCCGAAGATGGCGACGATATCGGGAGAAAAACGCTCGATAAGGTTGATGTTCTGGTAGATCGCATCGGCCGTCCCCTTGTACCATTCTCCGCCCGTTCTCATCTGTGCCGGGACGATGGTGACGAACTGGTCTTTAAGGAGTGACCCGAAACGCCAGCCGTCCCTCATATGTTCCATGAGCGACTGGGCCTTGAACTGGGTGAGGACGTAAATGGAGTAGATGCCCGAATTGACGAAGTTGGTGAGAACGAAATCGATGATCCGGTATTTTCCCCCGAAAGGTACGGCAGGTTTCGCCCGCTCTTTGGTGAGGGGGTATAACCGTGTGCCTTTCCCCCCGGCCATTATCATGGCCAGGACCTTCTTGCTCCCTGATGGCATGTTCGTCCTCCTTCGTCTTTTTAATAAGCATACCCCAGCTTTCAAACAAATTCAATCTGTTAACATGAGTTTGGTGAAAAAAGAGAGAGCCAACGCCTGCGGGTATAGTTTTGTCTCTGTTTTCTAGAAAAGTTTTTGTTAAAACAGCAGATTGGGAGAAAATAGTATTGGAATTTCGGGCTCTTTTGGATAGACTATAAAATTCCATGTATTATATAAGATTAATGAAGTCCTTACTATGGATGAAAAGAGGTTTAAAAAAGAGGGGAGACGAACTGCCTAAATGAAGCCCCCTTTCATATCTCTCTTTTATAAGTCCCTTGGGGCCATCCTCGCCATTCTCCTCCCTATCCTGATCATCTTTCTCATCGGGTACACGAGAAACAGGCAGTATATCGAAGAGGAGGCGCTTACCACCCTTCACCTTATTGCCGAGGGCTACGAGGGGATGACCTACCAGTTCCTGGAAATGTCTCAACGGAGAGCCGAGGACTTTGCCAGTGACGGCTTTATCCGGGAAGAACTTCAAAAAATTACCGAACATCATACCGCAGATGTGGCAAGATTGAATGACCACCTCGTTCGTAACAAGAAGTCTCTTGATGAATCCATCCATACCATACAGCTTTATTCCCTCGACGGCCGTGTTGTTTCTGCTACCGATCCCTCCACGCTGAATGAAGACGTTTCAACGCATGACTCCTTTCTCAAAGGGAAGAAGGGGGGGGGTGCCACGCTGGTTAAAAGTCCTGACGACGGACGTCCCGAACTGATCATCTCCACGCCTGTTTCCAACAGGGTGACCGGCGTTGTCATCGGTGTGCTGACCAATCGAATCTACCTCTCGGAGTTGAATAAGGTGCTGTCGGGACAATTCTTCAAGCATCTGGGGGCTCCGAGTTCCGGCAAGGGGCGTCGGAGATTACTGGAGGCCTATATTGTTGATGGTGAGAAGAAATTGATTGCCGACTCTTCTTTGATGAAGGATAAACAATGGGGGCAGACTGTCGATACGGAACCGGTAAGGGCGTGCCTCGAATCCGGGAAGGAGACGATCGCCTTTTATAGCAATCATCGAGGCGCCCAGATGGCGGGCGCTTCCATGTGTTTCCCAACCCTTGGATGGACGCTTCTCGTAGAAATCGATAAAGAAGAAGTGCTGTCGCCTGTTAAGATGATGCAGAAGGATGGTTTTATCGCCGTTGTTTTCGTCGGGGGGCTGATCGGTATTCTCTTCCTCCTCTTTAGCCGCACAGTTATCATTCCAATCAAGAAAATATCCTCGGCGTCGAGAGATATCGCCCTCGGAAACTACGACGTTACCGTAGACGTGCACAGTAACGACGAACTTGGCGCCCTTGCCGAGACCTTCGACGGCATGGCCTTCGAGATCAAACGGACGACAAATGCCTACAGGGAAAGCGAGGAGAAGCTGGCCGAGGCGCAGCGGATCGCCCATGTGGGGAACTGGGAATGGGATATTTCGAGAGACCGTCTGAACTGGTACTACGAGGTCTACAAGATCTTCGGCATCGCCCCCCATGAATTCGGGTCTACCTTCGACGCTTTCCTCGCCTTCATTCATCCCGACGACCGTGAAGCCGTCGAAAATGCCTTTGCCGAGGCGCGGGAAGGAACGCGGCCTCTCAGCCTGGACCACAGGATTACACGGCCCGACGGGACCGTTCGCATTGTTCACCAGGAGGGTATCCTCTCCAAGCGGAACAGCCCTTCCGACGTGAAGATGATCGGCACCGTGCAGGACGTAACGGAAAGAAGGGCCGCCGCCGAGGCGCTTCAGAAGAGCGAAGGGCGGTTGAAAGAGGCGCAAAAGATTGCCCATCTCGGCAACTGGGACTGGGACATAGAAACGAACGAACTGTTCTGGTCCGACGAGGTCTACCGTGTCTTCGGTTTCAATCCGGGTGAGATCGATCTCAATTACGAGTCCTTCCTCTGCTGCGTCCATCCCGACGACCGGGGATACGTAATGGATTCCATCGAGATGGCAATAGAGGGAGAGGCGTCCTACAGCATCGATCATCGTGCCCTTCAGGTAGATGGTACTATCAGGATCGTTCATGAGCAGGGAGAGGTCTTCAGGGACGATGAAGGGAAGGCGGTCCGGATGGTGGGGACGGTGCAGGACGTGACGGAACAGAAAAAGGTGGAAGAGGGAATCCGGCGAAGCCATAAGGCGCAAAAGGTTGTAAACGCCATCCTTGCCCTCTCACTGGAGCCGCTCACCCTCGACGAGCAACTGAACCAGACCCTCGACCTGATTCTCTCCATCCCCTGGCTCTCTTCCGAATCGAAGGGGTCCATCTATCTCATCGAAAACGATCCCGACCTGCTCATATTGAAGATGCACCGAGGCTTCAAGGAGGAGCAGTTGGCTCTCTGCTCCACCGTGCCGGTGGGGAAATGCATCTGCGGTCGCGCGGCTGAAAGCAGGAAACTTATCTTTACCTCCACCATCGACGACCGCCACGACTTTACCTTCCCCGGAATGAAACCGCACGGCCACTATTGCGTTCCCATCCTGTCGGGAGAACGCCTGCTCGGCGTTCTGAATGTCTCTCTCAGCGACGGGCATAAGGAAGATGATGTGGAGAAGGAATTCCTTTCTACCGTTGCCAGTACCCTTGCAAGTATCTTCGAGCGGAAAGAGGCGGAGTTCGAACTTAAAATCCTTTCGGCAACGATCGAGCAGAGCGTGAACATCGTTTTCATTACCGATGTGGACGGAACCATCGAATATGTAAACAGTACCTTCGAGGAGGTGACGGGCTACCTGAAGGAGGAGATTATCGGCGAAAAACCGAACATCCTTGCCTCGGGGGAGACGGACAGGGCCGTTTACGAGGAGATGTGGGACCGGATTCTTACGGGAAATAACTGGCAGGGGAAGCTGAAGAACAGGAAGAAAAACGGCCAGTATTTCTGGGTCAGTTCCATGATTTCACCGATCCTGAACGAAGAGGGGAAGACGACCCATTTTCTCGCCATCCAGGAGAATATTACGGAAAAGATGCGCTCCGAAGAGATGGCGGAATATTTCGCCACTCACGACGAGTTGACGGGGCTCATAAACCGACAGACGTTCATGGCGCAGCTCGATGAGTGGATCGGCATGTCGAAAAGCAAGAAGAGGAGTGCTGCTCTCATCATGATCGATATCGACGAGTTTAAGTATATTAACGACAACTTCGGCCACCTTATGGGGGATGAATATCTTCGCCGCGTGGCGTCTATGCTGAAAAATATGATTGCCGGTCTCGACGATATGCGCCAGGATGAAGAGGCTGGTACGAGCGTCGTCTGCCGTATCGGCGCCGATGAATTTCTTATCTTTCTCTCTTCGAGGAAAGAGGCCGAGGCGATGAAGGCGGCAGTCGTTCTCGGTGAGGCGATTGCCGATTTCCGCCTCGGCGAGATGCAGATCAATTCGACGGCCAGTATGGGGGTGGTGCTCTATCCCGATCACGGCACGACGACAAAGGTTCTTCTGCCCAAATCAGACGCTGCGCTCTACAGGGCAAAAGAACTGGGGTACAATAAATGCCATCTCTACACCACGGACGACCGTTACCTGGAAGAGGTTCACTCCAGGGTCGATTGGAAAAGACGCGTCGAGGAGGCGCTTAAAGACGACCGCTTCGAACTCTGGTATCAGCCGATTATGGGGTTGAAAGACGATTCGATCAGTCATTACGAGGTGCTGGTCCGGATGCGGGACACGGACGGCAAACTGCTTATGCCGGGAACGTTCATCGGCTTTGCCGAGGAGGTGGGGCTTATCGGGAGCATAGACCGCCTGGTGGCAAACAAGGCGATCGATGTGCAGGTAGCGATGGCGGCCAAAGGGAGAGATGTTTCTCTTGGCATCAACCTGTCGGGCAAGGACCTCGGCAGCGAGGAAATCCTCGAATACCTGAAAAAAACCATTAACGAGAAAGGCGTTGATCCGAGCAAACTCATCTTCGAGATCACAGAAACGGCGGCCATCCACGACCTCCAACTGGCGCTCAAGTTCATTGACGAACTGAAGGCGATGGGGTGCAAGTTCTCCCTCGATGACTTCGGTGTGGGGTTCACCTCCTTTGTTTACTTGAGGGAAATGAACGTCGATTACATCAAGATAGACGGGTCGTTTATTAGGAACCTTCACAAAAGTCACAACGACCAGGTGGTGGTCAAATCGATTATAGACGTTGCCAGGGGGATGGGGGTAAAAACGGTGGCGGAGTTTGTCGAGAAAGAAGAGACGCTCGAACTTTTAAGGAAATACAAGGTCGATTATGCACAGGGCTACCTGATCGGGAAGCCTTCTCCAAAACCGCTTACCTAGCAGTAGCTCCCGTAGCGTATATTCAGATCACAGCAGGATTTTAGTGCCCTTTAACCACAGAGTCACGGAGGCACAGAGAAACCTTTTGTTATAATGGCTTTCCTCCGTGTCTCTGTGACTCTGTGGTTCGTAGAACTTTAATGCGAATGAACCCTTACTCATGAAGGGTGAGCATCATCGCCGTTTCATCGCATTCTGGAAACTTGGAGCATTTGATGCAGTCCCCCCAAATCTTGTGGGGGAGGACCGATTTGTCGATTTCCTTGAAGTTCAGTTTTTCGAAGAAGAGTGGTTTGTAGGTGAGGGCGAATATTTTCTTTATCCCTAAGTCTTTCGCCTCTTCTATGCAGGCGGCGGCCATTTTGGTCCCGATCCCCTTAAGGCTTTTCTCCTCACTCACGGCGAGTGACCTGATTTCGGCGAGGTCTTCCCAGCAGATATGCAGGGCGCAGGCCCCCACTACGTCACCCGTTTCATCATCGACGTAAACGTAGAAATCTCTCACCCGTTCGTAGAGATCGACGAGGGCGCAGGGGAGCATCTCCCCCCTTTTTGCGTAATTTTCTATCAGGCCATGCATCTTTTTTACATCGCCGATGGTTGCTTTTCTAAGCATTTTTTTCAAGCATCTCCCTTGCGTGTTCTTTGGTCATTTCCGTGATTTCCACCCCGCCGAGCATGCGGGATATCTCCTCTACCCGGTTGACGTCGTCGAGTACGTCTATCGTTGTAAAGGTGCGTCCACCCTGCACCGTTTTTGCCACTTTATAGTGGGTGTCGCCGAGGGCCGCAATCTGCGGCAGGTGGGTGATGCAGATCACCTGCGCACTTTTGGAGACTTCTTTCAGCTTCCTTCCCACCACCTCTGCCGTCCCGCCGCCGATCCCTGCATCGACCTCATCAAAGATGAGGCTCGGCACCCGTTCTTCGTTCAGGATCAGCCGTTTCAGGGCGAGCATGATTCTTGACAACTCTCCGCCGGAGGCGATCTTAGCCAGCGGCCTCGGTTTCTCTCCGGGATTGGTGGAAAGGAAAAACTCCGCCTGTTCGAGGCCGAAGGGCGACATTTCATCGAGGGGGACGAAATTGACTTCCAGCAGGGCGTCCGACATACCGAGGGCCAGAAGCTCCGCTGCCATCTCGGTTGAAAGCTTTCCTGCAACGGTTCGTCTCTGTTCAGAGAGTGCGCGGCCCTGCTTCAGGGCTTCTTCACGCCTTTCTCTCAACTCTGCTTCCAGTTCTTCTATTCGTCCTTCTCCCCCGCCAATCGATTCCAGTTCTTTCGTTAAATCCTCGCCTTTTTTGATCACGTCGGAAAGTGCAGGCCCGTGTTTTTTCTTCAGTCTCTCCAGTTCCGCCAGTCTGCCTGAAATTGCGTCCAGCTTTTCCGGGTTAAAGGTAATCTTCCCGGCGTAGTCGCGAAGGCTCATGGCGGCGTCCTCAATCTGGAAGAGGACGCCCTCCAGTAGCTCACCGTTCTTTTTGAGCAGAGGGTCGATGGTGGAGACCTCTTTCAGCTTTGCAACTACCTCACCGAGCTTTTCCACGAGGGAGTCCTCCGACGAATAGAGGGTCTGGTCGGCGAAGGCCGCACTTTCCGAGAGTTTTTCCGCATTAGCGAGGATGTCCCGCTCCTTCATGAGCGCCTCGTCCTCGTCCGGCTTGATCTCGGCACGGGTGATCTCGCCGAGTTGAAAGGAGACGAGATCGATCTTTTCCGCCCGTCCCGCTTTCTCTTTTTTTATCCGGTCCAGTTCTCTCTTCAGCGCCAGCCAGTCGCCGTAAGCGACCGAATAGTTTTTCTTCTCTTTGTCCAGTCTGCCGAAACTATCGACGAGAGGGAGGTGGTTGTCGGGCTTTAAAAGCGCCTGGTGCTCGTGCTGGCTGGAGATATTGATCAACCCCTCACAGACCTCGGTCAGCATGGCAAGCGTCGCCATGACGCCGTTTATGAAGACTTTGTTCTTTCTCTCGGTTATGACCCGCCGGATGACGACCTCGTCGGTCGCCTCGATGCCGAACTTCTCCAGCCGTTCCTTTATCTTTCCCGATTCTTCGAGCCTGAAAAGCGCCTCCACGACCGCTTCTTTCTCGCCGCTCCGGATAAGGTTAGATGCGGCGCGGTCGCCGAGGATAAGGTTGACCGCCTCGATGATGATCGATTTCCCCGCACCCGTCTCGCCCGTCATGACGTTCATCCCTTCATTAAAGGTGAGGTCGAGG
>CBDVDA010000065.1:0-16635 GCA_965372635.1 uncultured bacterium
TCTTTTTGCTAATTTTTGTCATCTGCACATATCCGGCAAAATATCTTTCGCTGTAAGGGTTGCCTTTTTTTCAAATATGTAAGAATAGCACAATATAGATGTCAATTGCGCGACAGATATTGCTCAATGTGCGACAGATATTGCTCTTTTGCGTTTTTTTTGGGGAAATAAAGATAAGCCCAGGAGGAGAAGGAGACTTCTTAGTTCTTCAGCCGGGAAGCTGGAAGTCGAGTTGCAGCAGCCGGAAGTCCTGATCGGAGGTATCGTGTATGATTGATTTTGACGAAAGGGTCCAGCCTGACTTTTTCGCCTCTGTTTCCAGTTCGTCCCGCCGCCAGCCGTAACTCGGGACCGAGTAGGAAGACCCATCGGTAGATCTGTAATGAAGCTTGTCGCCGCGGTACTTTTCATCAGGGCGGGTCTCATCCTGAAAAACGGTGACGATCAGCCTGCCACCCGGCCCGGAAACGGACCTGAGCGACTTAAAGGCGAGGGCCGGCTCTTCCACGTGATCGAAGAGGAGTCCCGCCAGAATGGCCGGGAATGACCCCACCCGAAAAGGGAGGCAAGTAATGTCGGCGCAAACGGACCTGTTCTCGGGGAAGGCCTCTTTCCGAACCCTTAAGCCCTCAATAGAGATATCGCACCCGACGGAGTCGGGCACCGGCGCCTGGGAAGCGCACCCCACGTCGAGGATAGCGCCATCTACCGACGCCCTGAACGACCGAAGCAGCGCCTCGTGTATCTCCCTCGCCCGGCAACTGACCCGGTGCGCATCAGCATCGTAATACTGCGGGTGAATCTGATCATAAAACTCTTTTACACCAACGGGCTTATAATCTCCCACTTGACCTCCGAGAACAGGATTTAACTAACGATTATCGGCTAAAGAAAAACAAAATGCAAGATTGTTCTCATGAACAATCGGGGGAAAAGATAATATTTCACACGACAACAAAGGCCACTATGTGATATAAAACTTTATTGGGGAGAAAAGATGCGAGACATTCAAAAAGAAGAAGATACGAGAAACATTGAAATACAAAAAGTAGGGGTAAAAAACATCAAATACCCCGTCCTCGTTCTCGACAAGAAAAATGAGCATCAACATACGGTTGCAAATATCAACATGTATGTCGATCTGCCCCATCACTTCAAGGGGACCCATATGAGCCGTTTCATCGAGGTGCTCAACAAATACCACGGCGAGATATCGGTCAACAACTTCGGTGACATACTTGATGAGATAAGGCGTCATGTCGATGCAGAATCAGCCCATCTCGAAGTGGACTTTCCCTACTTTATAGAGAAGTCGGCCCCCGTCTCTGGCGAAAAGGGGTTGGTCGAATATGCATGCCGTCTTTCAGGCATGAGCAACGGCGACAATCAGAAAGACTTTGTCGTCACCGTTGCCGTACCGGTCACCAGCCTCTGTCCCTGCTCGAAGGAAATCAGTGACCGGGGCGCCCACAACCAGAGGAGCATTATCAATGTGAGCTTCCGGTTCAGCAAGTTTACATGGATTGAAGACGTGATAGAAAAGGTGGAGGCGTGCGCCAGTTGCGAGATATACTCCCTTCTGAAACGTCCCGACGAAAAGCATGTAACGGAAAAGGCCTACGACAACCCGCGCTTCGTCGAAGACCTCGTCCGGGAGGTCTATCTGAAGATGGACGAAATGGAGAGCATTACCTGGTTCAGTATAGAGGCGGAGAACTTCGAATCCATCCATAATCACAGCGCCTACGCCTTCGTGGAAAAGACAAAATAAGCTTTTTCATGACCCACCCTGAGTGGGCACGACAATCATAGATGAAAGAATAGTTTTTTTAACGAAGACAGGCACCTTCTCTGCCGCACATAGGTTCCATCCCCCACACCTGAGTGACGAAGAAAGAACAAAAAAATATTCGGAAAGTGCGGACACTCATCAGGGCACGGACACAACTACATAAAAAAGGGCCGGAATGATTCCAGCCCTTTAAGTTTTATATCATTAAGATTAGTTTCAATCAGATACGCTCCATCGTCTCTCCATTATCGTCAGCAGGTCATCTATGGCAGTCCTAACATGCGAAGTATCTGCGCTTAGCTTTCCAAGGTCTTCGGCAACTTTAACCAGGGTCTGGATATCTTTCTCCATACCTTTTCGTGTAGCCGAGTTGCTATTGGTGACTTTTTCAAAGCTCCTGATGATACTGTTAAGAATCCCTTTCTCTTTCTTTGCAACATTCAGGGTTTTCAAGGCGGCGAGGATTCTGCCTTGCAGTTCCGCAACCCCTTCGGTCACGTCAATACCGAGAGCGTAGCTGTTGTACAGTCTCTCTTCATTATTAACCAGGTAATAAACCTGTGATTCCGTCTCGTTTGAACTGCCGAACTCCGGCAAGGCGGCAAGGTACAAGAGCCTCAGCGTCTGATCTTTATCGAGGTGACTACTCCACGTAACGTTGCCGGTCACGCTGTCGATGACCCCGCCCTTGTTTGCATCGAGTGCCGTCAACCCGGCAGCATCCTCGACCACCTTGAGATCGAATTCAGAGCCGAGGCTCTCGACAGCGATCTCGACAGGCAACACAGTCCCTGCTATAACGTCAACATCAGGCGCTGTGTAGTTCACCGCCTTTTGGAGGAGAGTGACGTAGTCACCTGTTGCCCCCGCAGCCTCTGCCGATGCACCGAGGTCAAAGGCGATAAGGACACCTGCCCCATCCCCGAAGCTGTTGACAGTCACAGCAGGGTATTCCGTCCCCTTATCCGGGACAAGTGCAGCGACTTCAACGTTGCCCGGCAGAACCTCCAGTTTCTGCGCCTTGCCCGCGATGGTCAGGCTTGATGGTTCTTCATAGAGAGGCGGTCCTGTTGTGATTGTTCTTACGGCAGACTTCAATTGGCCGGTGAATTTGGTTCCCGTAACATCCTTCACCTTGATGTCGTCCACATTGGCCTTGCTCGAAAGGATCAGCGTATCGCCGCCCCGCGTTCTTTCCACCAGTTCGGAAGTCAGGCCTCCCGTCGTCGGACCTCCCGTATCGAGGAGCACGAAGGTATTGAAGAAGTCCGACCTCATTCCTTCGATGAATTCTGACTCCGTATGAACAACCCGGTAGTAGGCTCCCAACCCTTCAAGAGCAACCCGTGCCACCCGCTCATTGGTAGTCGGTTGGGAGACCTTTTTCGACTTCACCGTCCAGACCAGCACCCTCGGTGCGGCAGAGATGCCCTTCGTTACCTTAAGAGTAAGATGCGGCAGGACGGTCAACTCTTTCGATGCTATCTCGATCAGTTTCTCCCCGGCAAGGAGGTCGAGGCCGATATGATAGTCGCCCGGCTCTACGTCAACACTTTCTACAGGCAGGCTGCCGGTTGTCGTTTCGAGAACAGCCAGATAATCAACAAGAGCCGTAGCAAGCGTTTTCGTCTCATTGGAATCCTTGTTTGTCACACCGGCGGTCAGTTCACCGCCAATGATATCGACGTTGCCGTTGTTCTTTAACGTATAGCCGATATCGAGGGGGAAGCCCTGGATCACCTCACCGGAGGAAAGCGTCATCTCTCCCTCGGCTGAGATCGTGGGAAGCACCTCGAATGAAGTTTCGGCGCTCGCAAGCGGCTCTTCGCCCGTTACCTCTCCATCGACGATGACAGGTACTGTTAAATTAGCCTCCACTATATAGCTGCCCGGCAAGTTGGACGCCGTATCCCATGTGTTCACATAGGAACTCTTTCCGGGAGAGAGGGATGAAATAACGTTCGTCATAGATGCTATTTCTTCTCCCGAACTTGAGTTGATCGTCGTTTCAAGGGTCGCATCGGAATAGGTGGCCGATGCCGTCAAGTTGGCAATCTCCTCCATAATGCCGACGGACTGGTTCGCCTCATAGGACGCCGAGGTGGTTGAAACGGTGAGCGCAACTTCCGGCACGTCGATGCGGGTGAAAGACCTGTTGTTGTACTCGATGAATTCGACCACGCTGTCCGGCTCATCGATAAGGGCATATATGGTATGCTTCCCAGCACCGCCCATCTTGCTCCACTCGAAGGTTACCTCAGCCGATTCTCCTGCCATAAGGGCGGGAATGCCGACGCTTCCTATCGTGCTTCCATCGTCATCCGGATTGCCGTCGAAGAAGGCGAGGCTTGTAGCTGTCGATGCAGATTTACCGCTGTTCGTCACAACCGCTGCAAAGCCCGCCTTGCCGAGGTCATTGCTGCCGCCCGCACTCATTGAAACAATCAGGTCGGGAAGGGAACTGCCGTAGACAAAGGGGATATCCTTCTCGCTTTTCAGGCCGCCTGATCTGAGGATAGCCTTCAGGGTATGTTCTCCGGGACTCACCGTGCCGGGCAGGAGCGTTTCGCTCTTCTCCTCGAAGCCGTTAAGGGAGACAGAAAGA
Organism: uncultured bacterium; assembly: GCA_965372635.1. GTDB lineage: Bacteria > Desulfobacterota > JADFVX01 > JADFVX01 > JADFVX01 > CBDVDA01. The sequence continues at coordinate 4,398 of CBDVDA010000065.1, forward strand.
GTCTTCACCGGTTCATCGTCCAGCAGGAGTTCCACGTCGGCGGATACGGTGCCGAACATGTTCAGGGTCACATTGACCGGTTCAGTAATTGATGGGTAGTCGCGCTTGTCCGTTGCGAGACCGGTCAGGATGGCATCGCCCACGTCGAAGGATTCGGAACCCGAGGCGAGGAGAAGATCGTCCTTGTAGATGCCGTAAACCAGCCTGTGGATGCCGAGCTGTTCCGTCTCCAACGCCGATACAACAGATACGTTCACCCATTCGGATGCTGAAAGCGCAGCCGTCCCTGTTCCAACAAGAGTCTCCGCACCGGAGGGGTCGATTATCCATGTCTTTATTACCGAGGCGAGGTCGAGATTACTCTCTATGGTGAGCGTCAGGTTGATCGTATCAGTAGCGTCGTATTTTGCCTTGCCGAGAGTCGCCTCCTTTACCTTCACCTGAATCCCCCTCACGTCGATGGGGTGGCTCTCCTCGATGACGCCTGCGCTTGCACTCTCCAGGCTGGCCTTTAACAGATAGGTGCCTGCCTTCATAATGACCGGAAGCTGAATCGTCCGTGTAGCGCTGCCGCCGAAATCGAATGTCTCGAAGAAATTGCCCGGCCCGGTGAGCGTCATGGGACCGCTGAGGCCCGGCACTTCGCTTATGATCCTCGCCGTCACCGTCTCGCCCGGATCGTAGACCTGCTTGTCCGTCAGGATGGTAATCGCCTCGCCCACGCCGTAGATATAGAGCGTGTTCAGGTGGATCGACCGGCCGTTTTCATGGTATATGCCGTAGAAGAGTTTTTCGCCCGTAATGCGGCTCACAGGAACGTCAAAGGTGAGTGTCTGATCTGCACCGAGGACGAAGGGCTTTTGCTCTTCCCGTCCTCCGTAGTTTGCAAGGGCAAAGAGGTTGACGCCTGACACGGCAGGATTGTGATTGGTAATATGGAGCGTCAGTTGCGCCGTATCGCCGACCCGGTAATACTCCTTGTCGAGGGTCGCCTCTACCCCGATATCGATACCGGCGACACGGAACCTGACCTTCCCTTCCTCCAGCGTCTGGCCGGATGCATCTTTCATGACGTAATCGGCAAAGTGGTCTTTCGCCTCCAGGTCATTCGGCAGCATAAGCGAGAAGTTCACCGGCTTTTCCTCTCCCGGTTTCAGCCAGAGATCCCTCGTCTGGTCGAAGAGACCGAGGGATTTGAGGTTGAGGCTTATCTCGCCTTCCTGTCCTCCCGCATTCTTCACGGCAAAAGGAAGGATGCCCTCCTGGCCGATGACAAAGCTCTCGTAATCCGGTACGTTCGAAAGAACGAAGTCCGGGCCTTCGATGGCGATGTTAGCGTTTGCCGTGGCGAGTTCCTGCCCGGCTGTGTTGTAAAGAACCGATTTCAGAGGATAAGCCCCCGGCGTTATCGACCCGGAATCGATGCTGAAGTTGAGCGCAGCCGTAGTTGCACGGGCAAGCCCTGCTACCTCTTGATCGCCGCTCCAGAGTACCGCCCCGTCTGTTCCAACAACAGAAAGGAAGACGCTTCCGTCAAAGCCGTTCCATCCGCTGTTGTCAAGATCGACGGACACCGGGATCAGTGAAGAGCCGTTTTCGTCAGCGGTCATTGTCATGGTGACGTTATCGTAACGCGCCACCTTGAGCGAAGCCGATGCGGAGGCGGCAGGCAGGCTGCTTTCGGCAGTGACCGAGTAATCGCCTGCCGACAGGTCGTAATAGAGAGTGTCGGTTGTGCTCTCACCCGCCGGGAGATAGTAGTTCCCGGATAGGGTGGAAAGCGTGTTGTTGTCTGCATCGGTCAGTTTGTAGCTGACTGCAATCTCCTCGTCCAGTTGCCCCGTATTTGTGACCTTCACCGGAAGGGTAATATTCCCCTCAGGATTCACGCCACTCAGGACCGAACCAATATCCTCGAAGGCGATGGCTGCGGCCTCGCCGTAGACGACGGTTTCCGTGGCATTCCGGGAAAGGTCGCCTGTGAATTCTACCGTGTAGGTCGTGGTCGCCCCCACCTGACGGGTATACTGGAAGAACGCCCTCTCTTCCGGCGGGATGGTTACGGGCCGGTCGTCTATCACCTCGCCGCCGTCTGTGACGATCTTCAGGCGGCCATCGATATCGACATGACCGCTGTTATTCAAATGAACGTTCAGGTCGAAAGGCTGCCTCCCCACGAGATCGGGGGCGTCCGCCGACAGCGTCATTGCAGGTGCTTCGACCAAGTATTGGCCGGAAAGCTGCGTCACGGTCGTCCCCCCCTGGCTTACCAGCCCATTTATGGAAACCTCTCCTTCAGCCCCGGCGGTTGTTTCAACAGTGAAGGAATAAGAGGCATCGTCAGCAAGGTCGAACTCCGAGGAATGAACCTCCTGCCCTGCTGCTGAAAGTGCGAGGTTCAGCCCGGCAGCGTCTGTGCCGGAAAGGTTTCTCACCTCGCCCGAAATAGTCACCGACTCGCCCGGTTTGTAGATCTTCTTGTCTGCATCGAAGAGGAGGACGACAGCTTTATCAACCACATAGAATGACTCTTCCGATTCGGCAATCGTCTGACCTGTAGTGGAGGTGAGTGTCCCCTGGAGGTAATATTTGCCCGTACCGCTTATGGTCCCGATGGCGTGGGTCAACTCCTCTACAGCTTCTCCCGCCATGTTGACAGGGATGTCGGTCTCCCAGATCACTTCGCCCGGTTCCGTGCCTGATGTTACCGTCACGTCATGAAGAAGGGGCGTCACATCGGTGTCTTCCGTTATAAAGCGCATATAGACATCGATCCACCTCCTCTTCGGGCTTGTCACCTGTGAACCGTTAACATCTGAATATGCACTCCAGGGTGCGCTGCTCAATCCTTCTTTCGTCTCCGCCGTTCTCGTCTTAAACTTGAGTACCGTCCCCTCCGGCTCGTCGGACGTCCAGAAAACAGCGTTCCATTCATTGTCGGGAACTTCCGAGTCATAGCGAAGAGTTATGGAACCGACTTTCGCGTACTTGATTGAATCGGTGTAGAAATTATCGAGGTCCATTTTAAGGGCGGGACGATTCGGCTCCCAGGTTTGAAGCGAATGTATTGGATAAGCATTCGGTAGCTTAAACTCCGGTCTTGAATGCATGTTTACCCAATTCGTTCCATCCCAGAAATCGGAATACCCCATCACCCCTTCTCTTCTCATACGAAACTTTCCTGAATCGTTGCTATAGCCATAGGAACCGGAGGGAGTCCTCTTTCCACCAAGGTGTGAGCCGCCGGTAACACTGTCCGCGCCGGAAAGATTAGTTACCCTGCCAGCCCATATATGAAAGTTATGGTCCGGCGCCCAGGAAAGAAATTCAAAATAATATTTCCCTTTAACATGGTTTGCAGGATCATTATTATAGTTTTTGTATTCGGAATAGACTTTAAAGTCACCGTATATCTGGCTCATTAAACTAACGCTCTGAAAACTCTCGTTTCCAGTCGCTTTTAGATGCATAAGCCCTTCAGATTCCGTAGGGTATTCGCCCCTCGAAACATTCCACCTGTCCCCGTTGACCATGCCGTCATCGAAGTTGTCGTTTATGGGAAGAAGGCGGACAGAGTCAACCGTTTCATACTCCGTCACCACCCGCCCGGAGGCGACTTTCAGGTTGTCGAAGGCGGCGCTTCCTCCCGGCCCGGCTGACAACCTGATTCCGGGAGTCTCCGTGAAGGCGGGGTCGCTGTGACTGTTCAGTGTTGCCCAACCCGTTCCGTTCCAGTAATACGTGGTAATCGTCGATGCCAACCGGGTGAGTCTAAACCGTCCGCCGGAGATGTAATTCCCTGCATTGTTGGAAGCAACCTCGCTTCCCCCAAGAGTGATTTCACTTGCATAACCTTCGGAAGGACTGTTGCCCACACTCACCTCGAAAGAAGAGGCCGCAAGCGTCATCTCTGCGCCTTCGCTGCCGCTGCCGCTATTCGATGAGAAATCTACCTGGATATCGAAGTTGCCGTCCAGCTTCCATTTGGTTTCGGCAGAGGAAGCGGTATTCACGCTGTCGATTAGGAGGTTCCCGTTCCCGGCGGAAACGTCACCCGCTGTCGTCCACCTGTCCGAATCGACCGTTCCGGCGTCGAAATCGTCACTCGGAATAACCCAGTCATTGACGCCGTACGTATCTATCCCCCCCTTGCCTACGTTCTGCTGGAAATCGTACTGGGTTGTCCATGTCTTCTTTTTCAACCCCCCGCTTGCCGTAACGACCTGCAGGTGCAGGTTGCCGTTTTGGATGGATGTCCCTTCGTTACTTACCGAAGTGCGCCCTGTAATGCTTTCTGTTTTCTTATAGGCATCCTTATCCGTCCAGGCAGCCAGAGTCGCCTTGACGCCCTCTATCTCGACGGTTTTGTGAATCACATCCGTCTTCTGCGTCTTCGAATCCTTGTAGGAGATGCGAAGGTCGTAGATTCCGCTGGCTGCGTTGGAAGGCACGGTAATCGTCAGATCGGCAGAAGCGTTTGACAGAACTGCCTCTGTCCCGCTCTTCTCCGCCAAAAGGGCTGCCTTTGAATCATAAAGACCGAGCCGGTAATCGGCATCGGTATCGACGCCGCCCTCGTTGGTAAGCTGGACTGAAACCGAGTCGCCCGTCCGATAGGTTGCCTGCACGTCGCCTGAGGAGAGAGAAGATTTCGGCACGGCAAAGGCGGTCGAACCTGTGAGGCTGCTCTGGCCGGGGAGAATGAGCGACGCTTCTGCTGAATGCTGACCCGCCTGGATGCTGTCAGGCATCAGGACTTCGTACATCCCGTTCCTAATGTCCCCTTTCGAAAGGTTGATCGTTTCCGTTGTGCTGTAGGCCGCATCGGGTACGGCAAGGCGGAAGGTTAGACCTTCAAGGGAAAAATCTCCCCTGTTTTTCAGGCTTACGTTTAGAGTTCCCGTCTCCCTTACCCGGTAGGAGGGTTTATCGAAGGAAAGTTCGATTACTGCCAAATTGTCGAAAGTGAGTGTCGAAGGCCGTCCCTCTCTCGTCTCGTCGGACTGCTTGTAAACCAGTCTGTACTCGCCGAATTTCAACGCCGGTATTGAAAGGGTCATATCAACCGGTTTGGTTTGACCGCCGCTGACAGTGAAGTTTCTTGTTTCAGAAAAAACCTCTACTCCATCGGGGTCGAGGAGTTTCACGTCGAGCAGGCCCGACGTTACATTATAGCTGTCGAGATTCTTAATCTTGAAAGAGAGGGCGTTCGCCCCGCTTCTCAACTGTTCCGGCATTTGAGGGGTGATGGCAAGCTTGCTGATCGCAATATCGAAACCGTCATAATCCGCCCCGATTTTGTTGCCCGAGGCATCGAAGAGTTCGGCAAGCACCGAATACCGTCCGCCTCCGGTCGTTGCGGGCAGTTGAAAGCTCAGGTTTTCTCTTCCATCGGAGGGAAGGCTCACGTTCAGGGTCGAGTTATGAACAGCCACATTCAGCGGGCTGGTGACCACAAGTTTAAGCGTCGCATCCAGAGGTTCTTCATTCTTGTTTTGAAGGTCCAGTGCGAGGTTCACCGTCTCGCCCCGGATATAGGCTGTCTTGTCCGGCGTTGCCTCAACATCCACAGAGGGGAACAACCCCTTAAAACTCAGCATGTAGCGCCCGATGATTTCGCCCTCTTCGTCGAGGAGTTTTGCCTGGAGCGTTTCATAATGGAAATAGATGTCTGAAAACACATCGGACCCGGTCAGGGTCGTCTCGCCGTTCGGGACGGCGGTGACCGTCCACTCACGGCTTCTCATAGTATGCGGAAAGACCGCCTCGATTTTCAGTTCTCTCGTTTCTTCCGTGTTGTTGAAGATATGAAAGGTATAGCTGAAATCACTTCCGAACATCACTTCCTGGGAGGGTGATGAAACGGTAAACCAGAAGTCTTTTTCGGAGGCGGACTTTGCAGGCGGTTTGCTAATGACAAACCCACCCAAATTGTTCTCTGCCTGCGGTTGAAGGATTTTTCCTTCCGAATCATAGAGTTCATAGTCAACGTGGTAGATGCCGACGGCGGAATGGACGCCCGAAGAATAGGTGACCGGTATGACAAGAGACCCTCCCACTGCGACGGACTGGGACAGGGAGAATTCCTTGAGCATTATCTTCCTGTCGGGATCGTAGACGTATGCCTTTATCGATGCGGCGGCGGTATCGGTATAGTTGTTCACTTCGAGGTTGACCGTCACCTCGCCCCCCGGCGCTATCTCAGGGAGATCAACCCCTGTTTTTGCCCAACTGATGATATCGCGCACGAGGGCGGTCTCCTCGGGCGAAGCCTGCCCGTGGGCGAAGGCCCAGTCGGAGTACATGGAGGTAACGAGCACACGACCCTCGCCGTGCTCATACATAATCATGGCGGGCTGGCCGTTCGAGACCCGCCTGAGGATGACCTCTGTCCCGGCAGGGTATCCGGTGAAATAGCCGTCTACCTTGAGTGACGGCCAGGTGTAGTCCTGCCCGGCAAGCACCTGATGCCAGGTGTCGATAACAACGCTGTTCATGAAGCAGGCCTGGTCTTCCACCCAGCCGTAGCCGGTGACCGGATTGCCGTCCGGTGTGGGGAGGACGTTGAACTCGTACCCGTGCTGCTGGGCGAAGACGATGAGCGTTCCGCCCTGTTTGACGTACTCGTCCAGCGTTGCTTTAAAGAACTCGGAGTTCTCCATGCCGTAGAGGCCACCGGAGGGGATGATTAGAGAGGGGGTAGATTTAAGAAAGTTAACTACCGAAGTAGCTACGTCAGTGCCCAATTCAGTTTTTTTAAACGCTTCAAAAAAACTGGAAAGTTCTTCATGAAAACCGTTTTTAAAAATAACGGCATCAGGGTCTGAATCAAAAGATGTTATGCTTGCCCTGAAAAAACCGTTGTCAATGGCGAATGTCTCATCGGCATGATCGCCTCCCGGTGGTGAAGGAGGAGGACAAGTGTTACACGAACCGCCAAAGGTTGTTGCTGTTATCAAGCTCAAAAAAAATAATGTGAAATACAAGATAATAAATATTCTTTTCACGGAAGCTCCTCCATCATTTAATTAGCAACAAGTTCAAAAATATTACACCATTTTGCGCCTATTTTTTTTGCCATAAATTAATAATTAGTTGTACTAAAAGTGAAAATAAAATAAATAGAATAAATCCAATAACAACTGATAAAAAACTAAGTATATGGTATCTAATTCCAAACTTATCCAGTATCCAATCATCGAAACCAGTAGTAATACAAAAGATAGTTATAATAATTGATAATATAATCCCGGCGATGCCCCCTTTGTTGATTAAGTCTTGTATATCTAATTCTATTTTCAAAACAGTGAACCTCAGTTTATTAATCAATATCTTGTGGGAAAAAGCTCTTTAAATTCGCATTTTTGATAGCCTACGAAACCTGAAACCTTAAGATTTTTAAAAATGCCTTTCAAGTTAAGCAAAGCTGTTATTCCTGTTGGAACTATGCTGCCACCCGCTGACAAAGAATTACCACCAGCGCTAAAGGTTGCATACTGAATTTTTCCTAGAGCAATGTCATAAACTGTATTTGACGAAGTCTTGAGAATCCTATCTGCGGCACACGCACTCCAAGCAACTGTACCATTCAATGTCAGGTCAATACCGATTATGTCAGTACCAGTTCCACCTGCAATGCAGGTTGACAAATAAACTAAACTGCTTTTAGGTGACCAAAAACAGAATCTGCTTCCTATTGAAACGCTTACTTTCCCCCTGGCAATAAGACTTGCTGGTAAAACAACGGAAAGATCAAAGCTTGCACCTACCCAGAAATCACCAGGGCATTCTTTATAAGAAGCAGCAAAAGCATCATTTGGGGAAACTAATTCCAAAACTTTTGAAATGATTTTTAAGCCAGAGACCTTCTCTTCTATTCTATATCTAAGTATCGACGCCGACTGTACAGGTGAAGGTGTTAACGTAAAGTTTAGTTCACTTGCAGGAACTGTAATATTTTCTAGACGTAATTCCTCATAACCAGGTCTTACAACAAAAGCGTTATAATTACCTTTTTCCAATCCAGTTATAGCATATGAACCATTTTCATCAACTATCGTATATCCACTATGTTCATTTTTATCAAAAAATACAACAATAGCACCAGAAAGGCTGTTGCCTGAAACATCATTAACTTTACCCTTAACAGTAGAATCCTCACCAATGTCGATTATTATATTACCAAGTTCGTTGATTTTCTTGGCCTCAACTGTAGTAGTCACCATCTTAATGCCTATTGCAGATGGCAGAATGCCGATATGTACCTCACCTGATTCAACACCTTTAAGAATGAAGTTTCCATTCTCATCTGTTGTTGTTTTAGTACCATCATTACCAAGGATAGTGGCATTTGCTACCTCAATACCTGTATTAGTAAGAACTCTACCTTTAATAATGCCACCTTGATTTAAACTTATTTTTGTACCAACAACATTTTTCCCAGTATTAACAACAACAGGAATTAATTCTTTAGAATTCATAAAATAATTACCTGTAGGGTAGGCAAGTAAGTCATAATTCCCCTTTTTTATATTCTTTAGTTTATAAAATCCATTTGAAGCACTTATGGCTTCAGCCACTTTACCTTTCGTTTTTGACATGAGTTCGATTGTCACATTTTCAATACCTTTATTAGACTCAGCATCAACAACATGACCTGACACACTCATATATAAATCAGCTCTTACTTCAGCGGAGAAACAAATCATTAATAATAATTGTATGAAAAAACATACTAATTTAGATTTTATGCTATGGGTCATAAAGATTCTCCTTAATTATTTTTTATAGTACTTACCGTATATATGAAAAATTTAGATTTTTCATTGCACCGATTTATGATTAATTATTGTCACATTGCCAGCTATTTCATTAATATAAGAAACATAAATATTAATCATTTTATCTAGCATGGAATTCCATTGCTTTTCAGCGAAAAAGAAAGTAAACAATGTCAGCCCAAATAAAATCAACTCAAACCCCAAAACCCCTAACAAATTAAACGTGTCTCTAGGTTCATAAAAGAAAACCATTGTTAATATGATTAACATAAACAAATTAAGGCAAAACAAGACTTTTGGGAAGGCGCGAACACGCCTGTAGGTACTTTTTTTAGGTTCAACTTTCATTTTAATTGAAACAAAGCTATCGCCCTCAAGGAAGCTGCCTAGTGCTTTCCAACCGTTAAATTCTCGTTGTCCTAATGTACTTTGTATCTTAAGTGTGAAAATATCCTCTTCAATTTTACCTACAAAAAAATTCGCCTTTTTAAATGGTAACATGGACATATACCATTTAAGAGGTTTTCCAATCTTAGCCAAAAATCTCCGTTTAAATTCAACCTTGGTTATCTGTGTTTCGATTAGTACTTCTTTATAAGGTAAAAACTTCATTTTCTCTCCTAAATCTAGAGGGTCACCCATTAAATGAAATTAGAAAAGAGATAAAGGTAAATGGAGACGGTTCTATTTAATCTCATTCTCTTCTTTTCTCGGCCTCCCGACCCGCTTTATTACCGCTTCAACTTTATTGCTCATTGTCAAATAATTAGAACCGTCCCCATTTTATTCCAAGAGTTCCTTCCATGTGAACTTGGCCAAAAACACTCATGTATAATTCTGCACGTGAAATATTTGGTATTAAGATAAATAAACAAATAAAGAAAACAATCCAATTATTTTTTGTTTTAGTTAACATTTACAAACCTCCCTTGCGCCAACACTTCATGGTTATTTAATCTTATAAGTTTTTAACCCGATCTTACTTCTTCCTTTGCCATCTATTTCTGGCAAGATATCATCGTCAGTGAATGGTTTCCCATCAGGTCCGACACTAAAAAGCTTATAACTTTTGTTGTTTTCTCCAAGCTCATAAAAATAATAATGTGATCCTTCTCTTCTAATATCCATTAAAATTGGATCTGCGGATATTGTGCCGTATTTTTTCTTCAAAATATCTAAATTGTCCGGGTAATGATCATTCTGTAGTTTGTAATACTCGATAGATTGAACAATTCTGATTAAACCACTTCTTGATAAATTCATTAATCCTTCATCCCATTTTTCTTTATAAAATAAAGAGCTAATAAATAAATAATAAGCTACATGCAATAAAATGCTACTCACTCCAATAGTCAATACGAGTTTCCCCCCTTTTTTCCAAAGGCTTGTCCCCAAAACGATTGAAATCAGAGCAAATAGTAGACCGAAGGTTGGAATAAAAGACATTCCTGAGATGATGTAAAGTGCGGGTTCAAGCTTCTTTTCTGCATTTTCATTTTTAGTAGGTTCTATATTTTCCACGAATAACCTCCCATAGCTTTTAGTGGATGCTCAATGATGCTCAATGATGCTCGATGATGCTCAATGGGGTCGGACCAAGCTAACATGCTGATTAATAATCATTGTCATCCCAAATATAGCTTTTTTTAGGGCTTAGAGGCCCCTTTTCAGGGTCAAAATGGACACTGTAAGGTTTTGCCTTGCCTGTATCGCTATTCACTAAAATGAATCATTCTTCACTTTCATAATGCAAATCATAGCACAACTCATACGTGCATTTCGCGGCATATATTGCTCTTTTTGCGACACATATTGCTCTTTTTGCATTTTTTTTGGGGTTCAGCCTATTCTGAGCAGCAACACCGGTATTGAAAGGGTCATGTCAACCGATTTGGTTTGACCGCCGCTGACTGCGAAGTTTCTTGTTTCAGAAAAAACTGCCGTCCCCTCGGGGTCGAGGAACGTTGCATCGAGCAGCCCTGACGTTACATTATAGCTGTCGAGGTTCTTAATGCTGAAAGAGAGGGCGTTCGCCCCGCTTCTCAACTGTTCCGGCATTTGAGGGGTGATGGCAAGCTTGCTGATCGCAATATCGAAACCGTCATAATCCGCCCCGATTTTGTTGCCCGAGGCATCGAAGAGTTCGGCAAGCACCGAATACCGTCCGCCTCCGGCCGTTGCGGGCAATTGAAAACTCAGGTTTTCTGTTCCATCGGAGGAAAGACTCACGTTGATTGTTGAATTATGAACAGCCACATTGAGCGGGCTGGTGACAACAACCTTAAGCGTCGCATCCAGAGGTTCTTCATTCCTGCTTTGAAGGTCCAGTGCGAGGTTCACCGTTTCGCCCCGGATATAAGCTGCCTTGTCCGGCGTTGCCTCAACGTCCACGGAGGGGAAAAGCCCCTTGAAGCTCAGCATGTAGCGTCCTATTATCTCGCCCTCTTCGTCGAGGAGTTTTGCCTGGAGCGTTTCGTAATGGAAATAGACGTCTGAGAAAACATCGGACCCGGAGAGGGTCGTCTCGCCGTTCGGGACGGCGGTGACCGTCCACTCACGGCTTCTCATGGTATGAGGAAAGACCGCCTCGATTTTCAGTTCCCTCGTCTCTTCCGTGTTGTTGAAGATATGAAAGGTATAGCTGAAATCGCTCCCGAACATCACTTCCTGGGAGGGTGATGAAACGGTAAACCAGAAGTCTTTTTCAGAGGCGGACTTTGCAGGCGGTTTGCTAAGGAGGGAAAAGGGGACGGTTCTATTTAATTCCATTCCCTTCTTTTTTCGGCCTACCGACCCGTTTTATTACCGCTTCAACTTTAAATTCTTTGGTTACTTTCCCTATAAACTTTTCGCTCCCATAAATAACTTGTCTCTCCATCTCGCCCTTCATTGCTTTTTTATTTTCCAGGCAACCCCTGACAAAATCCCTGTACTTTTTACGCCGCTCCTTCTCATCATTTGACAGTTCCGTGTAGATCGGATGTTGATTCACTGCACAGTCGCTTCTACCATGCGCATAAGCATTATAGCTGCTCCATTTGTACTCTTTCGGCAACTTTACCATCCCCGCCCTTACAGGATTAAGTTCCACATAGCTGCCGCAGGCAAGAAGATAATCATCCTTCGATACAATTATGCTTTTATATCTGTCCTGCCAAAAATGCCCTGTGTGTTTGTATTTCTTCTTGTAATGCTGCGCATGTGACAGGTTAATTCCCTTCATTATCTCCGACAGGCTTCCACCCTTTTGAACCGGCTCAAGAACAAGGTGCACATGATTAGTCATCAGTACGTAATGATACAGTTTAAAACAATACTTCTCCTTGTACTTCTGAAGTATCTCAAGGTATTTCTCCCTGTCCTCATCATCCTTGAAAACATCCTGACGGTTATTCCCACGGGTCAAAACATGGTATACGTAATCAGACGGAGCTACTCTCGCTATCCTCGGCATACAT
>CBDVDA010000066.1:0-16596 GCA_965372635.1 uncultured bacterium
CGATCAGGTCGCCGCTTGAATTATCTTGCTAAACACCAGACTTGACAATAACTCACCCCGGAAAGCCAACAATTGATCTGGATTTTTGATTACACTTACTACTAAACAAGTTTGGGGGGGAAATAGTTTAAGGATTAATTAATTACCATTTGAAAGAGAGTGTTCCGAACAACAAAATAAACCCAGCCCCTTTTTCTTTTTTTCTTGAGAGTAAGGCGCTCTTTTTTCCTCATTAGGAGAGGGGGCAGACTCAAAAATCAATTCGAGCCTGCCCCACTCCAAAATATTTCGAGCTTACCTTACTAATTTACTTCCCTGTGTAATTTGCGGCGATATAGCTTCCATCCAGGCTGAAGAACAGGTACAAAGTTTGTTTTGAAGAATCGCTTACTTTGTCATTCTTAAATGCGACTACCCATTCGAGGCTGTTGGAGAATTCTTTCTGTTCAGCATTAGTCGTGTTGGTTTTTGACCAAGTGCTATCGATCTTCCCGGCCTCAGCCAATTGCTGAACTTTTTTTGTCGCTTTGCTTATGACCTCTTTGCTGGATATTGGTTCATGTGAATGGCCATGTTCATGACCGGAACCTGCCATAACAGGTGTTGCACAAAGTGCGAATGATAACAAGAGTACTGTTGCTAAATTCTTCATAAATCCTCCTAATATTTTATTCAATGGTATCGTGTTGTTGTGGGGTGTTCTCGTGAGAATGTGACCCATCATCATGGGAATGTCCATTATCTGAACAGGCCGAGACAAAAATCAGCAAAAAAACAAGTAACACTATTTTTAATTGCATAATAATCTCCTAACCCGGATAAGTACCTTCACGAAATTATTTCCGGCCAGAAAAACGCAGAAAATAATTTCTAAGGCACTAAATTTAATCAATGGTATCGTGGGATGTAGCATTCGACTTTTGTACCGGCTTGGATTCCTTCAAACCATTTTTCAAATCTAAACGTTGATATTCTCCTTTCGTTTTCAATACAATAATTGCAGGTGACGGATTGTTATTTTTCCAGTACCAACCATGCGTACCCTCAAAGGAGGTAATTAAAGAACCGCTCGATTGGTTGTCCGTACTCTTTTTGAAGCTCTTGAAATAACCCGTTGTATCGCCTGCGGGTTCGCCGTGGAAATCAAAAAACAGTTTTCCTCCATTGGTTTGCCACGTGTATTCAAGTGTTGCACCTTTTTCAAGCCGAAACTTATATTCTTTATCACCTCGGGCTGGAATGGTAATACTAATTGAATCTTTCCAACCGGATTGTTGAGCTGTTTCAGCATTCCCTACTTCGCCCGTCTGCTGATTGCTCTCCACTTGCAGGGAGGATTCTGTACTGACAATAAACTCTTCAGGGTTACTGGTATGTGCATAACCGTGCATCTGCATGAGGAAAAGATAGCCTCCTGCTACAATTAAAAAGCTGTTTGATGCTTTAGTAAAGCTCTTAAAGGCGTGGCTATTTCGAAAAGCGGAAATAAGCAGCAGCATCACAGCCAATGCACTGATTTGCCCAACTTCTATACCCACATTGAAGGAGATGATATTCATCAACAAACTATCTTCACTCAGGGGAAGTTGTTGCAGCCGCGTCGATAAACCAAGTCCATGAATCAGGCCCAGACCGGTAATCATCGCCATCATGTTAGGTGCCTTAACATTCAGATATTTATTAAATCCATCCAGATTGTTAAAGGCGATATAGCAGACGCTCAAGGCAATAACTGCATCAATCAAAAAGTAATTGACCTGAATAGCATTAAAGGTTGCAAAGATAAGCGTGACACTATGCCCCAAAGTAAATGCCGTCATGTATTTAACAATATCCTTGAACCGGGTAAGGAAAAAGATAATGCCGAAGACAAACGCCAAATGGTCATAACCGGATAACATATGGGTGGCGCCAATCCATATATAGCGTAGGTTCCCACCCTCAATGATGGTTTGTTTTTCAGCTTCGGACATGCCGTGGCCAAAGGCTTGGCTTGCAACCAGCGTGACCAGGGCGACCAGAAGCCATGGTGATTGTTTCATCATAGATAACATCATAAATACCTCAATAGATAATTTGGTTGAGAACGACATGCATCGTTCAGAAAGAATAAAAGAATGTATTTTAAAAATGCTTAGGAGAACAGGGGAGGGCCACGAAGATAGACAGTGGATTGATGAAGGTATCCGGGCTTAGTCCTGACTATCTCAGAAGGTTCAATCTTTGACAGATAAACCAAAGATGGTTCAAAAATGAACGACTGGATGGTGTGGCCCAGTTTTTTATGCTTTGTACTATTTGTTAACCTATATTCAGGGTTAAGTTCAACAACGTTGGCGTCACTAGTCTGATGAGATGATTCGATCTGGTCAGGATGGTGAGCATGTGCTTCGATGCTATGGTGGTGCAGTCCTCCATCATGATCATGCTGCTCAGACAAATGAATGTGGCCCATCGACCACTGTATAGAAAGGAGAGCGGTAATGAGATAGCAGGTCAGGACTTTATTAAGTCGATCTGTTTTCATATAAATGCTCAAAATTTGATGGTCTAAGAATTCACGATTACGGTTTGAAATATTTAACTATGAGTGTTAAACGACATTTACAACAACCTTGTGAACCATGAAGCCAACCACCAGAAGAAGAAGGCCCAGCATATAACTTGACCAGAAACCAAGGTTTATTTTTTCGGCAATAAGAAAAGGAACGAAGAAAAGAAGAGAAACAGGAATACCTATGAAGATGCTCTTGGCGAACTTGACACTGTTTGCCTGAGTTTGGCATTCTAGTTGGGAAAAAGGGAGTGCCAGCAGTGTTGCAATGGGCAGGGCTATTATGAACCCGGCAAGCTCCGGTTTTTTCGCGGCAAGCCAGGAGCAGAAAGCTATTACTACGGACGATATAAAAATCTTACCTATAAAAACACCCACTTAAACTCCATTAAATTAAAGATACTTTGTTATCTCTTTAAATTCAGAAATCTTCTCTTTCTTGTCTGTGTTTTTATCAATCAGCGCATCTTCAATGCAGTGTTCAATATGATCCTGCACGTAGATATGTTTGGCATTGGCAACAGCGCTGGAAACGGCCTGGAGTTGCTGGGCAACTTCAAGACAGGGCCGCTCCTCTTCAATCATATTGATGACTTTTTCCAAATGACCCTTGGAGCGTTTCAAGCGTTTTATGATATCGTTGTGCGATTGATGTGATCCCATTATGGCAAATATCGTATCCTGGGGGGGAGGATATGTCAATATTTTTTTGTGCAAATCATCTACGGCCTTGCGATTGCAATCTACACTCTGCCAGACATTTCATCATGTGCTGCTTACAGGAAGGAAAAAATAGTTGCTAAAGAGTTAAGATTAAGCATTTGTTCTTAATGTGGCAAGATCAGACCTTTAGTCAAAATAGTCCCCTTTCGAAATTGCCTTCTTTTTCATCCTGTGCTAACCTTCTGGAATCCCTTGAAAATACGTGGGAATTTGGAGCTTACTATTTGGCCCATCCCCCTCTCAATCTCCCCCTTGAAGAGGGAGAAGTTTAGTCGTCCCTCTCCTTCAAGGGGAGGTTAGGTAGGGATGGGTTTCATTAATTGTTTATTAACGGCACTTCAGTTTCTTCCAGAGCCTCGACAGGCCCTCTTTACGCGGGAGAAGGGGAAAGCAGAATAAAATGAAAAAAACAAGCAGGCGAACATGACCGGTGAGGCAACAATCCTCATCGTCGATGATTCGGAGCAGATGAGGAAGGTCACTTCTGCCATGCTGGAGGAAAGTGGTTATGGGCAGGTGATTACGGCCGCATCCGCCGAGGAAGCCTATGACCTCCTCGGCCTCGAAGGAGAACCACCACCGGGAGAAAAGGTCGATCTCATCCTCATGGACGTGATGATGCCTGATATCGATGGTCTGGAAGCGTGCAAAAAAATCAAGAGCGTTACTCATCTTCAAGACATCCCCATTATCATGCTGACGGCACGAACAGATGATGAACTGCTGAGAGACGCCTTCGAAGCAGGCGCTTCCGACTACATAAAAAAACCGGCAAGCATGGTAGAACTCTATTCGAGAATCCGGGCGGCGCTGAACCTCAAGACAGAGATAGACGGTCGAAAGGCAAAGGAAAAAAGCCTCCGTGCCCTGACGGAAGAACTGAAAAAAACCAACGAAGAGAAGGAAAAAATACTGAGCGATCTTTTTTCGGCAATCGACGAGATTACGCTCAAAAATTTCACCCTCGAAACGGAGGTCGATGAACGGCAGAAGGTGGAAGAAAAACTCCTCTCTTTCAAACGGGCTGTTCACAACATGCAGATCGGCATCACCATCACCGATGCGGAAGGTAAAATCACCTACGCCAACCCGGCGGAAGCGGCGATGCACCAATACAAACCGGAAGAGTTGATCGGAAAGGACGTGAGGATCTTCGCGCCGAAAAAACTCTGGAATCCGATGAAAAAAAAGAAGCTGCAAAAAGCGGGGAGTCTCCGGCGTGAAACGGTCAATTTGAGGAGAGATGGGAACTCCTTTCCCGTGCAATTGCATTCAGACGTGGTGCTGAACGACCAGGGCGAGCCGATTGCCGTCGTTACCACTTCGGAAGACATTACGGAGAGGAAATCCTTCGAGGAGGCGTTAAAAAAAGCGCACGACTCCCTGGAGGTGAAAGTAGAGGAGCGGACCAAAGAGTTGACCTCTGCCAACGAATCTTTGAGTCTAAGTGAAAATGAATTCCGGACCCTCTACCAGCAGTTCGAGACCTTGGTCAATGCCATCCCCGATTCACTCATCCTCTTTTCCGAAGACCTTTCAATCCTCTGGTCCAACAAAAATACCTTGAACATCTTCGGCCTAGACGAAGCAGATATGGAAGGGATGGACTGCCCCTTCGTAGGGCAACTCTACGACAACGTGGACGACTGGCCGGTGAAGCGCTGTTTCAAAAGCAGCCGCGAGGAGTCGGACGAGGTGACAACCCGCGAAGGGAAACGGATCAACCTCCGGGCCTTTCCCATCCTCGACGGTGGAGGAAAAGTAACGACTGTCCTCGAACTGCTCACCGACGAAACGGAAAAGGTCCATCTCCAGGCGGAGGCGATGCGCGCCGGTCATCTCGCCTCTATCGGCGAGCTCTCAGCCGGTATCGCCCACGAAATCAACAATCCCGCAAACGGGATCATCAACTGCGCCGAACTGCTTCTCACCAGGAGCGGGGAAGATGAAAAAACGATCGAGCTAGCTACGCTCGTATTGAGCGAGGGAAAGCGGATCGCCCGCATCGTCAAGGCGCTTCTCGCCTTTGCAAGAAAGCGAGGAGAGAAGAAGACGCCCGTCGATCTGAAGGTCGTTCTCTCCGACACACTCGCCCTGACGGAAGCGCACTTAAGAAAGGACGGCATCCGGCTCGGCGTCGATTTTCCCGCTCACCTCCCTCTCGTCATGGGAAATGATCAGCAGATCGAACAGGTCTTCCTCAACCTGATCAACAACGCGCGCTACGCCCTGAACCAGAAAGAGACCGGAGAAAACGACAAAAAAGAGCTTGAGATCAGGGCCGAAACGATAGACTTTAAGAAAAAAGAAGGCGTGAGGATAAGCTTTTCCGACAACGGCCCCGGCATCAGCCCGAAGATCATCGGCAAGGTGCTCGACCCTTTTTTTTCCACCAAGCCGACAAGCGAAGGGACAGGTCTCGGCTTAAGCATCAGCCACGGGATCATTCATGACCACGGCGGGAAATTTTCCATCGAAAGCGAGGAGGGCGAGTTCACGCGTATGATCATTGAACTCCCCGCCGGAAAGGGATGCTGATGGAATCCATACTCCTCGTTGACGACGAAAAAGTCCTGCGCTTCACCTTTCGGGAGTTCCTTGAAGCAGGGGGATATGAGGTGACCACAGCCGCCGATTATGATGAGGCCTTTAAGGCGTTGACAGAAAAAGATTTCGACCTCATCGTTACAGATATCATTCTCGGCGGCAAAACGGGAATTGATCTCCTTAAAAAAGTAAAAGAGATGGAGATCACCTGCCCCGTCATCGTCCTCACCGGATATCCCGATGTGGAAACCGCCGCCGAGGCGGTCCGGCTCGGTGCCTTCAACTACCTCTCCAAACCGGTTGACCATGAAACGCTTCTCAATGCCGCCCGGATTGCGCTGAAATACAAAAAAGTTCTCGACAAAGAGGAACGCTATAAGACGAATCTCGACGCCATCTACAAGAGCGTTAAAGAGGCGATCATCACCGTCAATGATGAGTTGAAGATCATCGAAGTCAATGAGGCTGCAAAAATCTGCGGTCTTACGAGAGACGACATCGGAAAGGAGTATGACTCGCTCGCTTCTGTGTGCAGCGGGAACTGCACAGAAGCGCTTAGAAAGACGATAAAGACGAGGAAGTCGGTCGAAACGGAACGGATAGAATGCCGAGTGGCGAACCGTCCCGCCCAGTTGGTGAGCATTACCACGTCGCCGCTCATAAACGATGCCGGGCACTATTCGGGCGCCGTTATGGTCATCTTCGACGAGACGCGTCTCGCCGAGTTGGAACGGAACCTGAGGGAGAGAACACGTTTTAGAAACATCATCGGTTCGTCATCAAGAATGCAGGAGCTTTACCGGATGATCGAAAACCTGTCCAGAGTAGACTCCACCGTTCTCATCACCGGCGAGAGCGGAACAGGCAAGGAGTTAGTCGCCACGGCGCTTCACTATGGAAGTGAAAAAAGGGGCAAAGCCCCCTTTGTCGCCATCAACTGCGCCGCCATACCGGAAAACCTCATAGAGAGCGAACTCTTTGGCCACGAGAAGGGGGCCTTTACAGGCGCCGTCGCTGCGCGGCAGGGCAAATTCGAACTGGCTGGGGGGGGTACCCTCATGCTCGACGAGATCGGAGACATGCCCTTCCCCCTCCAGGCAAAACTGCTCCGCGTATTGGAGGAATCGGAGATCCACCGGGTGGGCGGCGAGAGGACAATCAAAATAGACACACGGGTCATCGCCTCCACCAACCGGGATCTGAAAGAAAAAGTCAAGGCCGGGGAATTCCGGGAAGACCTTTACTACCGGCTGAAAGTTGTGGAAATCATCGTCCCACCTTTAAGAAGTAGGCTCGCCGATATCTCCTCTCTGACGAGCCACTTCATAGAACAGTTTAACGAAAAGTTCGACAAAAAAATCAAGGGGATATCTTCCGACGTGGAGCGCTTGTTTATGAATCATCCCTGGCCAGGCAACATCCGGGAACTAAGACATATCATCGAACATGCCGCCATCCTTTGCGACAATCACGTGATTACATTGAAAGACCTCCCCGCCGATTTGAGAGAGACTTCACAAGGGGAAGAAAGGGAGCAGCCCGATACAGATAAAAGCGAAACCGGAGCGATCCTCAAGGTCCTCGAAAAGGCGCGATGGAACAAAACCGAGGCGGCCCGTCTTCTCGGAATCGACCGAACCACACTCTACCGGAAAATGAAAAAGCTCGGCCTCGCCTGACTTATCTTGATAGGGAGATGAGAACAGCTAAAAAACGTTCTCTATTGGGGGTTCTTTTATGGTGCTACAGGTTGCTGTCTGGTCAGGAAATCTCCCCTTACCCGGCAGGCAACCACCGATCACTTTTCCAATCATAATGCTCCCTCGGCAGAAAGCGGTCCTTGTAGGCCATGCGGGAGCAGCCCGGCACGTAAAAGCCGAGGTAGTAGTGAGGGAGGCCCATCTTGCGGGCCGCTTCGATCTCTTTCAAAATACTGAAGGTGCCGAGACCGAGGTGCGACCAGCGGGGATCAAAGGCGAAATATACGCTGCTCAGGCAGTCACACCCCCGGTCGAGAAAACCGGTGCCCACCATTTCACCCTCAATATAATATTCGGATTGAATACCGGGGCTGAAAAGCTCCGAGAGAGCGTAGCCGAGGCGTTTAAAGAGAAATTCGGCGTCTCCATCATCGAGGAGTACGGCGCAACAGAGATGGCCCCCGTCATCTCCTGCAACGCCCCCGATTTCAGGGCAAAGGGGATACTCCAAAAGGCGAGCAAACCGGGCAGCGTAGGACTGCCGTTTCCGGGACTTTCCGCTAAAGTGATCGATCCGGAAGACTTCGACGAGGAACTCCCCTTTGGCGAAGAAGGAATGCTTCTTGTGCGAGGTCCCAACCAGATGCTCGGCTACCTGAAAGACAAGGAGAGGACGGAGGAGGTCCTACATAACGGCTGGTACATAACGGGAGACATTGCAAAACTGGACGGTGACGGCTTCATCCGGATTGTGGGACGCCTTAGCCGCTTTTCCAAAATCGGCGGCGAGATGGTCCCCCACGTTCAGATAGAGGAGACGCTGCAAAAAGCACTCGGCTTCGAGGAGCAGATGCTCGTCGTTACCTCCGTCGCCGACGCATCGAAGGGGGAAAAGCTGGTCGTCCTGCACCTCCCGGATGCGACGCCAAAAATAGAACCAAAGGCCGTCACGGCAAAACTGAAAGAGGCGGGGCTCCCCAACCTCTGGATACCGAAGGAATATTACGAAACGCCCGAATTTCCGCTTCTCGGCTCAGGGAAGCTCGACCTTAGGGGGTTGACGATGCTCGCTTCGGAAATTGTTGGAGCCGGCAAAAAAGGATGATGAACTTGAGAAGAGGACGTAAAAAGAGTCTCTATTTCATTTAAATCTATCTTGTGTTTGCCTAAATGTTCATTACTTAAATGTTCATTACCTGAAGGTTAAGGATGCTGAAGAAAGGTCAAACCTGTAGGAAGACCTGAAAAGAAATAATATTTGCGCTCAGTTTCACTATATTCCACTTCACACCAGCAAGGCAGAGAAACGGTTCGGCAGGTTTTACGGTGTGGATAAATATACAACAAGAGAAAGTCAAAAGTTGGTTCGGCTCCCCCTGTATAACGGCATGTCCCGGGCAGTGCTTGATGAAGTTTGTGACAAATCAGAGGATTATTTTAAGCTAAGCCTCCGGACATCAAAAACTTTCAGCAACGTTTATTGCATTCCCCAACCGACAAAACTCCTCCACCGACAAAGTTTCCGGCCTTCTTGTAGAATCGATATCGGCTTTAGCAAATACGTCTGCCAGTTTTTCCTTATCCCCCAAAAGCGGTTTCAGCGTATTGGCAATCTTCTTCCGCCGCTGTGAAAAGGCGGCAGCGACGACCCGCCGAAGAAGCTTTTCGTCCCTCACCTCGAAACGCGGTTTTTCGAGCATGTCGAAAACGAGCACCGCCGAGTTCACCTTCGGCACCGGATAAAAAGCACCTGGCGGGAGCTTGAGGACAGGCTCGATCTCGGCATAGAGTTGGGGGAAGATGGAGAGGGCACCGTAGTCTTTCCCCCCCGGCGACGCCACGATTCGGTTGGCCACCTCCTTTTGGAACATGAGTACCATCCTTGATATATGCTCCCTGAAATCGAGAAGCCGAAATAAAATCGGCGTGGCCACATTGTAGGGAAGGTTGGCAATCACTTTCAACTGCTCCCTCTTGTCCGAGAGGAGCGTACAAAAATCAAAACG
This sequence comes from uncultured bacterium, assembly GCA_965372635.1. GTDB lineage: Bacteria > Desulfobacterota > JADFVX01 > JADFVX01 > JADFVX01 > CBDVDA01. Next base: position 9,531 of record CBDVDA010000066.1, read on the forward strand.
GAGGGCATCTGCATTGACTATTTCCAGCTTCCCCTGTTCCTTGAAATGCACCTCAAGGTGGGAGTAGAGGTCCCTATCGACCTCAAGGGCAATCACTTTGCACCCCTTTTGGACAATCAGTTCCGTAATCGCCCCCCGGCCGGGGCCGATCTCGACGACTATGTCCGAGGCGTCGAGAGCAGCAAGTTCAACGATTTTCCTGGCAGTGCCTTTATCGGTGAGGAAGTTTTGCCCAAAACGCTTTTTCGGACGGGGCAGGCTGTCTCTAGTCGTCTTCAGCCGTACCCTCCTTTTTCTTCTTTTTCTCTTCCTTCCAATGGACCAGTTTGTCCTTTTCCATCCGAACAAACTGGTAGGTCTTGAGGGTAACAACATAGGTGACTGCCGCCGAAACAATCCCTGAAATAAGACAACCAAGGAGAAGGGGCAGAAGGAAATCATGGCCCAGTTCCAGCACCTCGGAAAGGGAGGTCAATCTCGGCATCTTAAGGTCCGGCGTGCTAAGCAGGTATTTGCCGAGCTTGAAATTGAAGGTATAGATGGGGATGGCCGTGGCGGGATTGCTGATCCAAACACCGAGTACGGCGGCGAGTTTGTTTTCCCGAAGGAGCATGGCGACAAAAAGGGCTATCGGCATCTGAACCCCCATAGTGGGGGTCATGCCGATAAAGACACCGAGCGCCATCCCCCGCGCCACCTCCTCTGCCGTCCCCCGAAGGCGGACGAACCGCAGATAGCCGTAGCGGAAAAGACGGTTGAGGCCGTAGCCTCTCTCTTTCACAGTTCCCACCTCGCCGTTGCGTTCATGTCGAGACCTGCAACCTCCCCTTTTTCGAGATAGTAATTTCCTAACGCACCTATCATAGCAGCGTTATCGGTACAGAGTATGGGCGAGGGGTAACAGGCCTTAATGCCCCTCACTTGGCAGGCCTCTGCCATCTTCTCTCTCAATCGGCTGTTGCAGGCGACCCCCCCGGAGACGACAATGTTTTTTACGCTGCATTGCTTAGCCGCTCTCAGGCTCTTTTCCACGAGCACATCGACGACAGCCTCTAAAAAGCTGGCGGCGATGTCGTTGATCATAGAGGGGAGTTTTTCAGCGGGCTGTTTCTTGATATATTGCGCCGCAGACGTCTTCATGCCGCTGAAGCTGAAATCGAGGTTGTCCCGGTCGAGCAGCCCTCTCGGGAAGGCGACGGCGTCCGCCCTCCCCTCTTTCGAGCATTTGTCAATCGCCACACCGCCCGGATAGGGGAGCCCCATCACCTTGGCCACCTTATCGAGCGCCTCTCCCGCCGCATCGTCAATAGTCCGGCCAAGCAGTTTATAGCGCCCAAAACCTTCAACCAGATAGAGCGAGGTATGGCCGCCGGAAACGATGAGCCCCACATAGGGGAAAGGAACCGTCTGCTCCAGATGAATCGCCATGAGGTGCCCTTCGATATGGTTCACCCCCGCAAGGGGAATGCCGCTTGAGAAGGAAATCGCCTTCGCCGCCGAGAGGCCAACGAGAAGAGCGCCCACAAGACCGGGACCCTTCGTCACTGCAATGCCGTCGATCTCATGGAGAGAAAGACCGGCCTCCTTCAGGGCGAGGCGGACCACGGGGATGATCGCCTCGATGTGCCTTCTCGATGCGATTTCAGGCACCACGCCGCCGTAGAGGGCATGGTCATCCACCTGCGATACGATTACGTTGGAAAGAATTTTCCTGCCATCTAAGACGACGGCTGCCGCCGTCTCGTCACAGGAGGATTCGATGCCGAGAATGTTCAAAAAAGTCTCTCCAAAAATGAAAAAAATAGAGGCCAGCCATGCCTTGGCATCCTCAAAATAAAATCCCTACCAAAACGCTAAAGTATTTGACAATGGTTAGCTGAAAAGTTTACCATAGGCGTTTATTTTCCGGCAACGGAATAGTGACAATTGAGCAACAAAAATATTTTTGAACAGCGAATAGGCACGAAATGACCTCTTACAACCTGACACACCTAAAACAGCTCGAAGCGGAATCGATCCATATCCTCCGTGAGGTGGTTGCCGAATTCAGCAACCCCGTCATGCTCTACTCCATAGGGAAAGACTCGTCGGTGCTGGTCCACCTGGCGCTCAAGGCATTCTACCCCGCCCCGCCCCCCTTCCCGCTGCTCCATGTAGATACGACCTGGAAGTTCCGGGACATGATCGAATTCCGCGACCGCTACTGCAAAGAAAACAACCTGGACCTCATCGTCCATATCAATAAAGAGGGGAAGGAGAAGGACATCAACCCCTTCGACCACGGTTCCAGCATCTACACCAATGTGATGAAAACAGAGGGGCTGAGGCAGGCCCTCAATGAGGGGAAGTACGACGCCGCCTTCGGTGGAGCGAGACGGGACGAAGAGAAATCGAGGGCCAAGGAGAGGATTTATTCCTTCCGCGACGCCAAGCACCAGTGGGACCCGAAAAACCAGCGTCCCGAGCTTTGGAACCTCTACAACGACAAAGTAAAAAAGGGGGAGTCGATCCGCGTCTTCCCTCTTTCCAACTGGACGGAACTTGACGTCTGGCAGTACATCTACATGGAAAACATCGAGATCGTTCCCCTCTATTATGCAAAGGAACGTCCCGTCGTCAACCGCGAGGGAAACCTCATCATGGTGGATGACGAACGTTTCCGTCTCGAAGAGGGAGAAACGCCGGAAATGAAGTCGATCCGATTCCGTACGCTCGGATGCTACCCCCTTTCCGGCGCCATCGAATCGACTGCCACCACGCTCCCCGAGATTATCCAGGAGATGCTCCTTACGAAACAGTCGGAGCGGCAGGGCCGCATCATCGACTACGACGAGTCGGCCTCCATGGAGAAAAAGAAGCGGGAGGGCTATTTTTAGGTTATGAGTGAACAAGACCTGATAGAGAAGGACATCCTCGCTTATCTGAAGCGACAGGAGCACAAGGAGTTGCTCCGTTTTCTCACCTGCGGTTCCGTGGATGACGGCAAGAGCACGCTCATCGGCCGCCTTCTCCACGACACGAAGCTCATCTACGAAGATCAGCTTGCCGCCATCAAAAGGGACAGCGAGAAGATGGGCTCTGCCGGGGAGGAGTTGGACCTTTCGCTCCTCGTGGACGGCCTCGCCGCCGAGCGCGAGCAGGGGATCACCATCGACGTGGCCTACCGCTATTTCTCCACGGAAAAGCGGAAATTCATCATCGCCGACACCCCCGGCCACGAGCAGTACACGCGCAACATGGCCACCGGCGCTTCCACGTGCGACCTCTCCATCATCCTCATCGACGCGAGGCACGGCGTCATGCCGCAGACGAAACGACACAGCTTTATCTGCGCACTCCTCGGCATTAAGCATCTTGTCGTCGCCGTCAACAAGATGGATCTCGTCGATTTCGACGAAGAGATTTTTAACCGGATATGCGAGGAGTACAAATCCTTCTCTGCACGTCTCGATATCGACGACATCCATTTCATCCCCATGTCGGCCCTCAAAGGAGACAACGTGGTTGATGAAGGCGACAACCTGCCCTGGTTCAAGTCGGGTCCGCTCCTTAACTACCTCGAAACAGTGCACATCGGTTCCGACCGGAACATGGTCGATCTCCGTTTCCCCGTGCAATACGTTATCCGACCCGACCTCAATTTCCGGGGCTTTGCAGGCACTATGGCCTCAGGCGTCCTCCGTCCCGGCGACGAGATTGTAGCGCTGCCGAGCGGCCAGAAGAGCAGGGTCAAGGAGATCGTCACCTTCGACGGAAACATTGAAGAGGCCTTCCCGCCCCTTGCCGTGAGCATCACACTGGAAGATGAGATCGACGCCAGCCGAGGCGACATCTTCGCCCGGCCCGACAACCAGCCGAGAATCGGGCGCGAACTGGAGGCGATGGTCGTCTGGATGACGGAGCAGCCCATGCCCGAAGGGGGAAGATACCTCATCAAGCATTCGACGAGCTATCTCGGCGCTACCATTACCGACATCCGCTATCGCGTCGATATCAATTCCCTCGAAAGAGAGGATACGACAGAACTGAAGATGAACGAAGTGGGGCGCTGCCACATCGCCCTGGAACGCGCCATCCCTTTCGACCCCTACAGGAAAAACCGCACCATGGGCTCTTTTGTCATTATCGACCGACTCACGAACAACACCGTCGGTACGGGAATGATTGTGGACCGGAACGTAGGCAAAGGCGAAAAGGTGAACTTCTGGGAGGCAGAGGTTTCAAGCGAACTGCTCGAACGGAACGAAAGCCGCGTCTCCGCTGAAGAGAGGCTGGAACGTTTCGGCCACACACCGAAAACAGTGCTACTCACGGGCCTTACCGGGTCAGGCAAGACCTCAATCGCCTACGGACTGGAGCGACGGCTCTTCGAGGCGGGAAAAACCGTTGCCGTGCTGGATGGTGAAAACATGCGTCTCGGCTTAAGCAAAGACCTCGGCTTTACGGCGGACGAACGTTCCGAAAACCTTCGCCGAGCCGCCGAAGTGGCAAAGCTCATGAACGAGTCGGGCCTCATCTGCATCTGTTCCTTTGTCGCGCCGAGCGCCGAGGTGAGGGAAAAGGCAAAAAAGGTGATCGGCGAGGACCGCTTTTTAGAGGTCCATGTCTCCTCACCCGTAGAACTCTGCCGGGAGCGGGACACCAAAGGCCACTATGCAAAAGCGGACAGCGGTGAGATCAAAAACTTCCCCGGCGTCTCCGCCCCCTACGACGAACCGGAATCACCCGACCTTAAGTTGGAGGCGAACAAGCTCTCCATAGATGAATGCGTGGATAGGATTGTTCGGCTGCTGGAAAAGTAAAGGTTCTATACTGAAATTTAAAAGGCCCCGCACAATGAAATGTGCGGGGCCTTTTCTTTTTTTACACAACATAAATTTGAAATAAAGGTGGTGCCTATTGTAGGGCAACAGGTTAACAGTTTCACCAAAGCAACAAAATTCAAAGAATGAAGGCTACCTCTAAAAATTAACATTTTGTCATTCCCGCGAAAGCGGGAATCCAGTTAAATCAGCCCCCTGGATACCGGATCAAGTCCGGTATGACAGATTAATAGAGCTTCCCTGAATAATTTATGATTACCGAAAGAAATGCTCAGGATTTATGTCCCTTAGCAGCCTTCAAAAAACAAATCAAAAGCTCACAAAATAACAAATGAATAGCAATGCAGGAATCCCCTGTATGAAACAATATACTCAATTCAATTACTTGTGTAAATCGATTTCAATCGTTCTAAATTGTACTTCATCTCTTTTCTCAGGGATAAAGAAAGAGAAACAACTACCTTTTGCATATTTCATTTCTTTAGGCGAACATTCTACCCATATTTTCCCCCCATGAGCTTCAATTATGTTCTTCGTGATTGCGAGACCGATCGAAAGACCTCCACTTTTGTACTCATATGTCCCACTCGTATGTCTCATGATGTCACCGATCTTGTAAAACCGTTCAAATATATGTTCCCTCTCTTCCGGGGCTATACATGATCCGCTGTCCCCTATCTTAACTTCAGTCCCGTTGTCTTTTTTAAACGCCGTTATCTCAACATTATTACCGTCAGGAGAGTGTTTGACAGCATTTAGAATTAATTCGGTAATTGCATTTTTTATCATGTCAACGTCTCCATAAATTTTGAGATCGGGCCGGATGCTTATGCAGGATCTAAGATTGCGCTCTCTGAAAATAAAGTCTATATCTATTAAAATTCCATCTACAAGTTCTGCTAAAAAGTAATTTCCTTTATTAACGTAAATCTGCTCCTTTTCAAACAATGACAATTGACATATATTATTGACTGTTCTCTTCATTCTGGAAAGACCGGTCTCCAGCGCTTCTATAATCTCAAATTCAGGCGTTTCTTTGTCTTTACCAACAAACTCTTTTAATACTTCCAAAGATGTGGAACAGATTGTAATTGGTGTTTTTAACTCATGTGACGAAATGAAAATTATTTTGTTCTTCATCTCATTTAGCTTTTGCAGTTGTTTGTTCGCATTCTCTGAAAGCTGATAGGCACTCTTTATTTCTTGGAGCATTCTTGCGTTTTCAAATACGTGAGAGCTATATTTGGAAAAATGAGTAAGAAGGTTTACATGACATGCAAGAAAACCATTGTCACCTTTTCTTCCTAAGACAATTGCGCCAAAATATCTTTCATTCGACTTGAATGGCGCCATGATAATGTTTGACGAAACATTGTCAGTACCCTTGTCAGAATCGAAGTGAAAAGAGTGGTTAACCATGACAATTTCTTCAAATGAATCGGGAGAATAATCTTGGGAAATTTTTTGGGCTTCAGATTTAATTATGCCTCTTGTTTCCTCTATTTCAATACTGCCTTTTTTTTCACCGACAAAGTAAACCCAGCCCATATCAACTTCAAATACATCTACCGCAATATCAAGAAAAGTACCTGAGAGACTCTTCCAGTTATGGCATTCACCTGTCGCAAAAGTGGAAAGTATATTTCCTGATTCAAAAATAAAGTCGAGTTCATCGTAGCAGAACAACAGCTCATCCGTGAGGCTTTCAACTTTCCTATTGAGTGATTGAACCGTTTCTTCGTTATTCATATCATGTACCAAATTATGCTAATATTTTGTTAATCATTTCCCTTAGCACTCTGGGGCTGAACGGTTTTGTCATAAACTTGTCCGCCCCAACCTCTAAGCCTAATTTTCTATCTTCCTCCCCGCACATGGCAGTTAGCATAATTATAAAGATATCCCTCGTATCCTGGTTTTCCTTCAATGCTTTGCAGACTTCATACCCGTTTTTCCCCGGCATCATTACATCAAGGAAAATAAGGTTAGGTTTTTCCTGTTGAGCAAGTTCAAGGCCTGCATTACCATTATCGGCACTTATAACCTGATAACCTTCTTTCTGTACCAGGCGTTTCAATGCTTCTAAAATATATGGCTCATCATCACATATCATGACTTTCTTGCTCATTTTATTACCTCCTGCATTTTTTATTAGGTTGTTTTGGCGGAACATCAGGGGTATTGGGGCAAAAAAACAAAAATACCCCCCCCAGAAAACAGTTAAAACTAACAACAAAAAGTGG
>CBDVDA010000067.1:0-16544 GCA_965372635.1 uncultured bacterium
GGCAAAGAAAAAGAGGTATAATTCTTCTATAAAGGGGAAGCCAGACCTCAAGCCAGAAAGGAGGTTTGATGAGTCTGTATAGACGAGGCAAGGTCTGGTGGATGAGGCTTACCCATAACGGTAAGCAGATAAGAAGATCAACAGAGGTCTTTGACAAAAAGCTGGCTGAAAAGATTCATGCAAAGGTTTTAACCCAGCTCATTGAAGGAAAATGGTTTGATATTGATCCAAGTGGCAGCAGGACTTTTGGTGAGTTATCAGAGAAGTATTACACTGAGTATTCCCCAAAGAAAGCCCCGTCAACCTATGTAAGAGATAGGAGCCTGTTCAATCATCTTAACAAGTATTTCGGTGACTGTAAGCTTTCACAGATATCGCCGAAGATAATATCTGATTACAAGGTGTCGAGAAGAGGCGAAGAGGCTGCTCCCAAGACCATAAACCATGAGCTTTCACTGATGTGCCATGCTTTTAATATGGCATTGAAGGAATGGGAATGGGTCAATTCAAATCCTGTCTGCCTAGTCTCAAAAGAGAAAGTGGATAACTTCATTGAGCGATGGCTCACTATTGAGGAGGAAGAGCTTCTTCTTGAAGCGTCACCGCAGTGGCTACAGGAGATCATCATCTTTGCCATTAACACAGGCCTAAGGATGAGTGAGCTTCTCGACCTGCAATGGAACAGAGTAAACCTGTTCAGAAAGACCATTTCAATCTATGAGCAGAAGAATAAAGGCAGGGACACTCTCCCGCTAAATGAAAGAGCCTTTGAAGTCTTGAAAGCCAGGAACAAAGTCAGGTCAATAAAGAACAAGCTTGTCTTTTTCAGCACGGCAGGGACAAGAATTGATTCCAGCAATCTCAGAAGGGAATTTTATCATTCTATAAACAAAGCTGAGATTGAAAAATTAAGGTTTCATGACCTGAGACATACCTTCGCTACCAGGCTTATCCAGAACGGCGTTGATATCTATACTGTTCAAAAGCTCGGACGGTGGAAATCGATACAGATGGTTGAGCGTTACGCTCACCATTACACCGAGAGTTTGAGGGGCGGGATTGAGGTGCTGGACAGGGCTTATGAAGAGCCCAGAATGGATTTAGCACAATTTTAGCACAATCCAATAAAAAAGGGCTCAGCCAAAAAGGCTAAACCCTTGATTTTATTGGTAGCGGGGACAGGATTTGAACCTGTGACCTTCGGGTTATGAGCCCGACGAGCTACCAGACTGCTCCACCCCGCGATAGTGTGGCTATACTAAGGTATTTCGCCTGAAATGTCAAGAGGGTAAATTGCCGGAAATCAGGGGCAGGCGGTCTGCTACTTCCAGTATTCCTCCCTGTGGATGTTGCCGGGGTCTTTCTTCGCGTGGAGTTTAAACCCGCGCTCAACGAGGATATCCGTCACTCCCTCCACCATCATGGGGTTGCCGCATAAGAAGGCATGAAACTTCTCCGGTACGAGCGACAAGCCGGTTTTTTTCTCCAGCTCGCCTGAAACGATGATCGGTCCGATGAACTCCGTCAGGCCGTTCCAGCTTGGGTCTTTATCGGGGGCTGTAATGGTAGGAAGATAGTGAAAATTATCGGAAATCCTGTCGATAGTCGCCAACTCATCACGGTAGCCGAGGTCCCAGGAACAGCTTGCGCCGTGGAGAACGATGAAATTCCTCTTTTTATAGAGATGAAGCTCGGAGCGAATCATGCTCATGTAGGGAGCGAGACCGGTCCCGGTAGCGACAAAAAGCAGGTCCTGGTCTTCCTCCACCTGATCGAGGGTGAACATGCCTACCACCTTCGGTCCGATAAAGAGGCGGTCCCCCTGGTTGAGCGCGAAGAGGCGGGGCGTCAACTGGCCGCTTCGCACCTGGGCGATGTAGAACTCGAAATACTCCTTCTCCACGCTGGCAGAGGAGATGGAGTAGGCCCGCCTGATGAGCGTCTCCTTTTCGTATTCCTTCTCGTCGGGTTCGGACTCGGGAACCCTGGTTGCTTCGTTGGTCAGACCGAGCACCGTATACTGCCCTGGGGTGAAATCGGGCACCACCTCGTCGGGCCTCACCCTCAGGATCATCAGGCTCGGCGTGGCCAGTATTTTCTGGATCACCGTGGCATTGTAACTGTTTGAACTCATCTCTAGACCCTCCTAAATTAAGAAACTTTACAAAAAATTTTAAAAAACACAAATTTGAGTATTGTAATTAGGTAAGTTACACCTATATAATGTCTCGCGTGACTACATCCTTGATATATCAGTCATTGCGATGCAACTCTACACAAGATGATTCAAAAAAATCAGCATTTTCCTCAAGTAAAGTTATGCGCCCCGCCAAGCAACAGATAAGAAATCTTACCAGATTAATAATTTGTTCGCATCTTTTTTTCTGTTTTACGCCCTCATCTTTTGCCCAAGGTGCTTATGCGCCACGGGAGCTTCTTCTTTTCCAGGAGATTCCTGTCGTCTCCATCGCCGCCAAGCATCCGCAAAGAATCACCGACACCCCCTCCACAACTTACCTGATTACCGAAGAAGAGATCAGGATCTCAGGAGCTACGAACATCCCGGAACTCTTAAGAATGGTGCCCGGCTTCAATGTGATGGCAACGACAGCGTCTGACTTTAATGTCTCCTCGCGAGGAGGAAACCAGCTTCTCGCCAATAAGCTTCTCATACTAATCGACGGCCGGTACGTCTACCAGGACATGTACGGCATGGTCTTCTGGGAGTCGCTCACCGTCCTCCTCGAAGACATCAAACAGATAGAGATCGTGAAGGGACCCGCCTCGGCACTCTACGGCGCAAACGCCTTCAGCGGCGTCATCAACATCGTAACCAAGGATCCGGGGAGTGAACCGGGGACGACCTTGTCATTCAGTGATGGCGACCCCTCCAACAACAGGAAGAATTTCGTTCACCGCGGTCGCAGAGGCAAAATCAGCTACAAGGTTTCCGCTGCGGATCACCAGGTCGAGAAATGGGAAGAGACCGATGCGGCCCCGAAAGGTTTCACAAATCGGCCTGGCAATTCGGAAGAAATGACAAAATACTGGGGAATGCTTCAATACCACCCGAAGGAGACCTCATCTGTTGCGCTAAGTGGAGGCAGGAGTTACGGGGATATGGAATTCTACCCTATCGAATATCTCACCGTCCTACCCATCGAAAAGGAACTCGAATGGTATCGCCTCAAATACAGCGACAACCACCTCATGATTCATTATTTTCAAAACAGCGGGATGATGGAATTCTATCAATCCTTCAGCGATACGGCCGAATATAGGTCGAAGGAGGGGGAATTTACCTGGAACGGAGAAATCGGAGAGCATCATCACCTGACCATGGGCGGTTCGAAAAGAAAAAATGATGTGCTCTTCGCCGGCGGCACCATCTATGAGTATGGCCGGAAACAAAACCTCTGGGGGCTCTACGTGGAAGACGAGTTCCGCATGACCGACAGGGTCACCTTCCACCTCGGTGGTCGTTACGACGATCACTCCCTTTCCGACTCCCAGTTCTCACCGAGAGGAAGCGTTGTTTACCACACGAGTGAAAAAGAAGCAGTGAAACTCTCTGTCAGCAAGGCATACAGAAACCCCACCCATTTCGAAAACTACCTGCAATTTATAGAGACACTCGCGACAGGCGCAGATTTTGGCCTTGGAGGGATAATCAATGACTTTGATTTCAGCCTTCTAGGAAATTCTCAACTGAAGCCGGAGGAGGTTGTTTCCTACAACCTCGGCTATCAGTCGAACCGGGAGAGGCAAAGCATCACGGCGGATTTCTTCTATAACGACATAAAAAATGTTATTCAGCATAGGTACAGAACGGGAAATGTGCTGGATGTCGAGAAGGATATTAATTTCAAAAAGGACTACGTAAACGCCTATTCAGCGCATTCCTATGGAGTCGAGTTTTTGATCGACAGAAAGTTCACCGCCGCCCTTTCAGGCAAGCTTTCCTACGCATTATTAAGGGAAGAGAGAGACGACACGAACGAAAGAATCGAAACGTCACCATCAAACAAGGTGGCTGCCGAAATAACACACAAAACGGATAAGGGCATCACCTTCAACCTCCAGGGAATCTACGTGGGGAGCACTAAGTGGAAAGCGGAAAGCTTCGATATAGACGAGTCAGGTCTCCCTGCAACGGTACTCCTCGATTCGATCCCCGTCACATTCAATCTCCCCTCCTACAGGCTGGTAAACGCAAGGATCGGGATAAAAATGGGAAGCAACATGGAGGCGTCCATCGCCGGATTCAACATATTCAACCACCATCACCGCGAATTCCCGAAAATCGACATGCCCATCTACGATCCGGGAACATTCGATGAATTCGCCCCCGCCCTTACGAACTCAAAATCAAACACCATCAGCAGAAGGGTCACCGCCTCCGTCCGTCTCGACTTCTAGTACTACTTAATCCAGCCCTGAAGCGCCTCTATGATTTTCTCAGCCTGGGCAGCGCTTGAGATGTTGAATTTCGACTGGGGCATGTAATTTCCCTGTAATTTACGGTACCGGCGAATGGTGAATTTCTCCGGGCCGTACACCTCTTTCGTCCGGTCCCAATCCTGGTATTTAAAAATCAGGGTAGACCATGCCCCTTTCGAAAGTACCACCTTATCCAGTTCCTTGGTGATAACAATCCCGTCCTCTTCGTAATTTATAGTGATCTCTTCTACATCTGACGCCATAGTAACCTGCCTTCTCTTTTTTTAAGCGTTATAACATAAATCCCGGAAAAAGGTCAGCACTTATTTTGACTTTTCATCATTTCAGAAGCAAGAAAGGGCGACTCTCCCACCAGAGGAGATATTCTTTTCAAAAAAATGAATTTTTTCAGCGCCTTCACTATCCAACTAATTGTAGAGCTTTTTTAAAACTTCCCGGATAAGGTGCGCCTATGATGAACGGACATGCTCTCTTACAAAAGACCCTCCTCTTGGCCCTCCTTCTTCTTTTATTTACCGCTCAGAGGTCCCTCTCTTCAGAACATTCGTCCTTCACGTTTGACTACGCTTACCCCGGCAATATGCTCGTCGGGTCTATCGGCAAAGGTATATTCAAAAGCGAGGAAGATTTCCTCTCCCTCGCCAGAGCGAAGAGCCTCGCCGTCAACGAGATTCTTTCGGCAAACAGAACAGATGACATCTCGAAGCTAAGTGAAGGCGCCACGATTATTCTCCCTTCGGCCTGGCTGATTCCCGACCCGATGGATGACGGAATCATCATTAACCTGGCTGAAAAGCGGCTCTATTATTTCTACCAGACGAAAAGCAAAAAAAGGCGTGTCGCTACCTTCCCAATCGGGATCGGGCGAACGGCCGACCCGACGCCGACGGGATTTTATCGGGTCACCGACAGGATCAAAAGTCCGGCATGGTATCCGCCCGCCCTTTCCCGCAGGAAGATCCCCACCCTCCCCTTCGTCGTCCCGCCCGGGCCAGAGAACCCCCTCGGCAACTTCTGGCTTCAACTCTCCCTGCCGGGCTACGGTATCCACGGAACCAACATGCCGGCCAGCATCGGCAACGGCATCAGCCTCGGATGCATCCGGCTCTACCCGGAGCATATCTCGTGGCTTTTCGAAAGAGTGGAACTCCATAGCTTCGTTGAAATCATCGATGAACCGGTAAAAACAGGGTTTTATAAAGGCAAGTTTTACGTGGAGATTCACCGGGCAAAAGAAGGAGCCGACGATCTCTACGATCAAATTATTGACCGTATCGAAGAACGCCGCGACGGTCTGATAAAAAAGATAGACTTTACCCTCCTCCGGCAGGCCATCGGCCAAAACCGGGGCATTCCCCTCCGCATATCGAAATAATTAACCCAAAGAGAAGAGTTCAGTTTGTCCGTCCCTTTGTTGTATAATGTGCGGCACTATTAATAAGCAGGCCATTAAACAAGACGACATTTGTTACTAACTCCCCCTACTCTAAGAGGGGGAGATTGGGTTCCTCCTCTATAAGATAAGGGCCTATGGCTCGGAGCCAACGGCTCATAGAGGAGGTCGGGAGGGGTTATGATTCCCGGCAAAAGGTTCTCTATTTTTGTGCCGGGTCAATACTAAGGAAAAGAGCATGACCTCCATACTCGAAAAGAGCAGTTTATACAAAAATATGAATGACGAATACCACCCCAACTTCCGCGCCTTCGGCAGGAAGGCGATCAAGCTTTCAGCGAACCAGAAAGAGTTGCTTGAAGAGTTGCTGCCCGCCTTTGCCATTCCCTTTCAATCCGCCCCCGTAAAGGTTGATGACTATTTTGAGAAGGACGGCCCGCTCCATCTGGAAATCGGTTTCGGCAACGGGGAATATACGGACGCCCTGGCTGCGGTCTGCCCGGGCCACCGCATTGTCGCCTGTGAGATATTTCTGAACGGCATTGCATCCCTGCTTAAAAGGATCATCGACGAGGAGGGCCATAAAAATATCCGTATCGTGCAGGGCAACGCGCTTCTCACGCTTGAAAAAATGTTTCCGGAAAACAGTTTCGATTTCATCCACGTCAACCATCCCGACCCCTGGCCGAAGAAGCGGCACAACAAACGCCGCATTATCCAGACGACGACTATCCCTCTTTTCGAGCGGGCGCTAAAAACAGGGGGTGAGGTTTGGCTCTCCACGGACGCTGAGGAGTACTACGAATGGATGGAAGAATGTTTTCAAACAGGAGAGAAACTGGAGCGCATTCCTGCAACAGGCCGCTATCTGGACACGCTTAAGACAGAGAAGCTTTCAACCCGTTTCGAAGAAAAGGGCCGGAGGAACGGACGGCCTACCCAACACCTCAGATACCGCAAGAAGGCGTAACACCCGCATCGCGCGCCCCCTCTCTTCAACAACGAGAATTAACAGATGACTGCAACGTCAAAACAAAAAAAACTTCTCATCTTTCTACTCCTTTTCGCGCCTCTTCTCGTTTACATGAACAGTCTTCAAAACGGGTTTGTTTTCGACGACAAGTTCGTGCTGGAGCAGAACCCTTACGTACGGGACATGGGCAATATTCCATCCTATTTCGTGAGTTCGAAAACCCAGAGCAGCTACGACATGAAAAACTACCGCCCTTTAAGGCAGGTAATGTTTACGCTGGAATACCGGCTTTTCGGCCTCAACCCCGCACCCTACCACATGAGCAACATCCTCCTCCACGCGCTAAACGGCCTGCTCCTCTTTCTCTTTTTGAACCATCTGGGCCTTTCTCACTTATCCGCCTTCCTCGCGTCAATTCTCTTTGCCGTCCACCCCGTCAACACGGAAGCCGTCGCCAATGTTACAGGCCGGACGGACCTTCTCTTTTTCTTCTTTTACATAATCGGGCTTTTACTCTATTTAAAGTCGCATGAAAGTCAAAACAGGGTTTTTCTAAAGCTCGCCGTTCTCATCGCCTACATTTTCGCCCTCTTTTCAAAGGAGATGGCCATCACCTTCCCCATCATCCTTTTTTTGACCGACCTCTTCCGGAATAAAGGAGGCGTGAGAAATCTTAAAAAAAATCTCCCCTTTTATTTTTCGCTCATCGTCATCAGCGTTGCCTATCTCGCCCTCCGCACCTATGCGCTGGAAGGGATCGCCAAGGATACAAGCGCATTTTACGGTGACAGCCATTTCACGCGCCTCATTAGCCAGACCGCCGTTTTCATTACCTATCTCAGGCTCGTCTTCGTCCCCCACCCCCTCTCGGCACGCTACGACCTCTTTCTTCTGGAGAGTCCCTTCAACCCCTACACCGCCGCGTCTGTCATCCTTTTAGCCGCTCTCACAGTCGCAACGTTTGTCAGCTTTAAAAAGGGGCGAAGCCCCCTTCCGCTCTTTGGGTGCTGGTGGTTCCTGATTGCACTCCTCCCTGTGAGCAACATCATTCCTCTCCAGGGCGCAATGATGGGGGGAACGGTTCTACCTCCCCACCGTTGGCCTCATCATCACCGCTATTGTAATTCTGGAGAATCTTTTTAACAGGTTAGCGGAAAAGGGGCGAAGCCCCCTTTTTCTCATAGTTGGAATGGTGTGTGTGATCTTTGCAGTACTCACCATCAAACGGAACAGTGTCTGGCACGATAACGTGACGCTCCTCGAAGACACGGCGAAAAAAGCGCCCAACTCGCTCGTCATTCACTGGAATCTCTTCGAGGAGTATAAGAGAGCAGGCCACACAAAAAAAGCGACTGTCGCCTTTCAAAATATGAAACGAATCAACGAAGAAACAGCGTTCCGTTACCTGAATATGGCGAAGAGATACTTGGCGGAGGGGAGAGAGAAAGACGCAATGCGTCTGGCAAAAAAGGCGGTGAAGACGAAACCGGATCTCGCCGAGGCGAGAGAATTCCTGGCAGAGATAAAAAAGTAAGGTTTTGTCTTTCCTTCCCTTTAAAACGCAGTTTCGTAGGTTGGGTTAGCAGATTTACCGCGTAACCCAACATTCATGCTCTGGTGCGTTGGGTTACGGCTTCGCCTAACCCAACCTACGGACTGACCAACGAGAACCCCGCCCATAAGATTTTTTTAAAGGTCCCGACAAATCAGACAGACACCCAATCGATGATATGCTCGTTTAGCTGGTCGGGGTGGATGTGAGCCTCGGAGACCACTTTGCCGCTCACCAGCATCCCGGCCTGCCGAACAGTTCCAGGGTCGCCCGAAATGAGCGGATGCCACCAGTCAAGCGTCTTCCCTTCATTCAAACGACGGTAGGCACAGGTTTCGGGGAGCCAGTCCGTTTCGTCGATGTTTTCCGGCGTAAGCTGGCGGCAGTCGTGAATGCGGTTGCCCCGCTTTTCATAATCGGTGCAGGTGCATGATTCTATATCGAAGAGTTCGCAGGCCACGTTGGTATAAAAAAACTCCCCCGTATCCTCGTCCTCTATCTTGGCCAGACAACACCGCCCGCAGCGGTCGCAGAGGCTCTCCCACTCTTCCGATGTCATTTCCCGGAGCGTCTTCACCTCCCAAAAGGGCCTACCTTCATCGGTCATGGCTATCCCTTCTCAGCCGCTTCGATCAGGTCGAAAATCTGCTCATTGGTGGGGAAGCCACCGCATTCCCTCTGCTTGTCGAATGCGAGGCTCCCGTTTATGGCAACGGTGAATATTCCGCCCCCGCCCTTCACAAGGTCCGGTTTGATGCCGAACTTCTCCTCAATTGCAGCCGCCAGACTGGAGGCCTCAGGGAGATAGTTTCACTCATTGCAGTAAGTGATTTCGATTGTCATGTTGTTCTCCATTCATAGTCAATTGATGGTAATGAATTTTTATTTCATATTATCAAAACCTATCCCCTTAAGCACCCACCTACTCGTAGACTTATCTAGTGATTGCCCTCTCCCTTTGAATCCTTGAAGGTTGCCAAAAGGGCGAAATCCAGCAATTCCATACACATCTGAGTTAAATCGTTCCGCAAAATCTATAATATCGACAACAGCCTTTCGCTTGTCCTTTTCGAGTACTCTTTTACCATGAATAATTCGGTCGCGAATTTTCGCTGCTTCATCTAACTTGTTAAAAGTAGAAGGTTTGAGCTTTTCTCCAAAGATCGCTTCATAGAATTTGCGGAAATCACTCCTAAACATAGGGTGACCATCAATCGCTTTATTCGTCAGGCCACCATTAACATGATGAACTTTGACCATTCCACAATATAGGGTATTATTCTGAGCTAATTCTACTAAACCGAACAAATAGCTAATACTTATATTCCAAGGGAATTTTTCTGCCAAATCTGGAAGATGCACAAAATAATCTTGAATTTCTTTTGGCACACGCTTAAATCTTTGTATGACCCCAAGATATGTGCCCGGTGCCGTCACTAATTTAGTCTCCCCGCTTATCGCATTAGCTTTTACAAAATGAATTCTACCCTAAAAACACATTATTTCAAACTATTAACGTAATAATCTTGACACGCCGTTATTCCCGTCTGTATATTGCGAAATATGAATGAAAGCACGTCAACGGCAAAGCACAAGCCAGCCAGCCGCATATCAAAGGGGCATGTTCAAAAGGGCGATATCTCGGTCAAGGCGCGGCTCTGGCTCGATGTGGCGGGAGAGACCTACCTTGCGCCCGGAAGGGTGACGCTGCTGGAGCGGATAGAAGAAACCGGTTCCATTACGAAGGCGGCGAAGTCGATGGAGATGTCCTACCGGCACGCCTGGCTGCTGGTGGACGACATCAATAAAAAAGCGCCCTCTCCTCTCGTTGTCCGAAAGACAGGCGGCAAAGGGGGCGGCGGGACAAAACTCTCGGCGGAGGGGAAGAAGGCAATCAAAGACTTCAACGACATGCAGGAAAAGCTGTCTAACTTTATTAAGGAGCTAAAGTAAATCCCCCTCAATCCCCCTTTTTCAAAGGGGGAAGTTTTTCCTATTCCCTTCTTTGACAAAGGAGGGTCAGGGTGGATTTAAGGTATAAGGCAATCTAAAAAAAATTAACATTTTGTCATTCCCGCGAAGCGGGAATCCAATTAAATCAGGCCTCTGGATACCCCCGCATCGAGTGCGGGGCAGGCTTATCAAGTCCGGCATGACAGATTAATAGAGATTCCCTTAAGTCATGACCACCGGCGATGCCGGTGGCCATGACTTTCAACAAAGTATATTTCAGCTTCTTAAATATTGCCTTGCCTTCAATCCCACCAGAGCCTAAAATAAGCCCCCTTATGAATCACCCCTCCGAAAACAACGAAACAGGCCGGACTCGATCCGGGTGGATGCCTCACCTCGCCGACATGACGGCCCTCCTCGTCTTCATAATCTTTATTATTTCGTTACCTGAAGACAGGACAGCGCCGACTGAAACCATCGTGGCAAAGAGATTACCGGCTGAAGCGCGTTCTCCGGGGAAAAGGGCGAACAAACCGGTCCTTCTCTCTCCCGAAGCAGGCAGGGGAAAGTCACCCGCAAAAAGAGTACGCCCTGCGGAAAAGGCGTGGACAAGCATCTCAAGGGTAAAAGACGCGGGAAAGCGGCTCGCTATCACCTTCGACGGCGGCTCCAGCGATGCATCGGCCGAGGCGATACTGGACACCCTTCGCGAGCGGAAGATCGAAACCACCTTCTTCCTCACAGGTCGCTTTATTAAAAAATATCCCGCCATCGTGAAGAGAATGGTTGCCGAAGGGCACGAAGTGGGAAACCACACATACAGCCATCCCCACCTGACCACCTTCAGCGAGAACGGCAAACCGGACACGGCAAAGGGGATCGACTTCAAGTTTCTAAGGATCGAATTGGAGAAGACAGCGGCCCGCTTTACCCGCCTAACGGGCCGCAGACTTGCACCGCTTTGGCGCGCGCCTTTCGGCGAGTTTAACAATGAAATCATCGGGTGGGCAAATGAGGCGGGCTACCGGCATATCGGCTGGACGGTAAGCAGGCGGGAAAGGGTGAACATGGACAGCCTCGACTGGGTGGCCGATAAGAACTCCACTCTCTACCTGAGCGCCGAAAAAATAAAGGAGAAACTCCTCTCCTTCGCCGACGGAAAGGGGCGTGCCGAGGGGGGGATTATCCTCATGCACCTCGGCACGGAGCGAGAGGACAATATCCTTCACGAGAAGCTCGGTGAAATCATCGACAGCTTTATGGCAAAAGGCTACGAAATCGTCCCCGTCTCCCGGTTGATCGAAAGCAGGAAAGGTTAGAATTTATTTACTGATGAGAAGATAGCGAGAAAAATATAAACTTACCAAATCTCCCCTGCCCCCTCGTTGCTAAAGCGGGGTAATTTAGTTCTCCCTTTGCAAAGGGGGATTGAGGGGGATTTTGAAGATGCGTATCATCAACCCCGCCACAGGAAAAGGTTACACCCCTGAGCGGTGGGAGACCGTTAGTTAGTTACTCCCCCCGCGCCGCATTAAGGCTGTCTACGTAGGCGAGCACCTTCCAAATCTTCTCTCCCCCCAACACCTCTCCCCAGGTGGGCATCCCCTTTTCCGTCCCCTTGTAGACGACCTTGAAGCGGGACCGGTCATCGGTACCATAAAGTGCCGCCCTGTCCGTCAGGTCGGGCGCTTCCGGACCACCCGCCGCATCGGAACCGTGGCACTGGCTGCATTTCTTCCCGAAAATTTTGTCCCCCTCTTTCAGAGCGTGGGCACTGCCTGCGAAGGGATTTTTTTCCGGGAGTTCATCGAGGTTTACCGGCGGCGGAGGTGGCTGCTTCTGAGCTTTTTCGACGCCGTCGCAGCCGGAGAGAAGAGTGGAGATAACAATAGAAAAAATAAGAAGAAAAAACTTCGGTTTGAACATGAAAAAAGATCAGGAGGAGGAGTGCTCGGGAAGAACCTCTTCGGAAATAAGGTTCCAGATGAGAACAGCTACTGTCCTTGGGACGATAACGGTATGCATATTTCCCGATCTCACCTGCTTGAAGCGGAGGTTTCTTTCCACCGCCTTGTCGCCCGTAAGGTCGAAGATAACGTCTATCTCTTCCCTCATGTCGAGTATCGCCTCTTCGCTGTCAAAAACCTTGAGACCTTTTGCCTTGGCCATCTCCACGCCGGGGGCATCCTGTTTCTTTTCCGCCACTGCAACGATGGAAACCCCTTTTCCGTCGAATTCCACCAGCTTTTCGACGAAGGTACTCCCCACTCGTCCAAGCCCGGCAATCGCTATTTTAACGACATTCCCCATTCCCAAGAACTCCTGTAACCAATTTATTTACTTTGCCATTATAATAAGATGAAATCCCTTGTCAACCCTAAATATGGACAAAAGGGGATAAGCTGAGCTGGCAAGTCCCGATTTAGCCGAAATATCCTTCGTTGCCCCTCCTTTCGGTGCTATAATCGGGCCGGAAGGAATAATAGAATCGAATGATATGGATTGACCTTTCAGTCGCCTTTTCCGTCGGCCTGCTCGGCAGCATTCACTGCATCGGCATGTGTGGAGGGATCGTTGCCGCCCTTTCTCTCGGGAGTGGCCAAAGCGAATGGCGTGGACTTTTCTACTATCACGCAGGCAGGATCACCGTTTATTCACTCCTCGGCCTCCTTATCGGCCTCGCCGGTAAAGCTTTTGTCCTCAAGGCTACTTTTTTACCCATCCAGCAGACACTCTCTCTCGTGGCCGGACTTTTCATCATCCTCTTTTCCCTGCAAATCGGCGGCTTCATCCCCGAAAAATATCTAAATCTAACCGCATTCAGAATTCCGGGATCTCTTCTCAAAAAAGCCGCCAAAGGGCGGCCTTTCTATTGGGGAGTAGCGGGAATGGCGAACGGCCTGCTCCCCTGCGGCATGGTCTATGCCGCCCTCGCCCTGGCGTTGAAACAGGCCGCGCCGCTCGATGCCGCCCTCGTCATGACCGCCTTCGGCGCGGGAACTCTCCCAGCCATGGCAGGCTTCACCGCCGCGCTTTCGAGGTGGAGTCCGGACTTGAGGTCACGGTTTCTAAAGCTGACGGCCTGCCTCATGGTTCTCTTCGGGCTTTTCACCCTCTACCGGGGGATTTCACCGCCCCACCACAGAGGGGAGATGAAAGACGGCCATGGAGCGGAGGTGCACGGGCGTCACTGATGTCCTTTGATTTACGCCTGCACGCCAAGCTAAAATCGGGTATAGTAAATAACCCGACAAGTAAACCGATGGCATTATTTCTTACTCCCCCTTGCCCCCTATTACTCTAGAAGGGGCATAAAACTCCGCCTCTTATAGATAAGGGCCTATGACTCGTCTATGACCCGAGGGTCAAGACCCATAAGGGGAGCCAACGGCTCATAGAGGAGGCTGGGAGGGATTATAATGGACTAAAAACTCACTATTTAAGTACCGAGGAGACCCGAAATGGCAGAAGACAACAGGCTTGAATCGAGAACAATCGAGATCGGCTCCGAACTTTTCGAAGCGATGAAGGGGGACGTTCCCTCCTTTTTCGACCAGAGACGGTGGAAGGGGAAGGTTATGGACTGGACCATGAAGGATGAACGCTTCAAGGTGCAACTTTTCCGCTTCATCGATGCTCTCCCTTCGCTTAAATCGGACTGTGAACTGCTGCCTCTGCTGATTGAGTATTTCTATGGCGAAGAAAACCTCCTTCCGGGGCGGATAAAGGGGTGGCTCCCGAAAAAGGGTTTTATGGCCTCCATGGCGGGCAAAATCGTCAAAACAAACGTGGAGTCCCTGGCAAAACAGTTCATTGCCGGGCGAACGCCGAAAGAAGCGCTCGGCAAGATTGCCCGCTTGCGTGGGCAAGGCCGGACCGCAACGGTCGATCTGCTAGGAGAGGCGGTCTTGAGCGACCAGGAGGCCTACCTCTACATTGAGAGATACCTCGATCTCATCGATGTACTCACAGAAGAAGCGAAGGGATGGGAGAACAACCCTCTCCTCGACGAGTGCAGTGAAGAAGCCCTTCCGAAGGTCGATGTATCGCTCAAGATCTCCTCTTTTTATGCCCGCCTCGACCCGATGGCACAGGCAGATTCAATCAATGAAATCATAAAACCGCTCAGACTTGTTCTGGAACGCACCATCGAAAGAGAGGCGTCGGTCACCTTCGACATGGAACACTACCGGCTGAAAGATATCACCCTTGCCATCTTTAAGGAGGCACTTCGTGCCTTTCCAAATTTCAGTTTCGGCGGCATCGCCATCCAGGCCTACCTGAAAGAGACGGAAACGGATTTAAACAACCTCATCGACTGGGCGAGAAAAGAGGGCCGAAAGATCAATGTCCGTCTCGTTAAGGGAGCCTACTGGGATTACGAAAAGGTAATCAACGTCCAGCAAGGTCTGCCCGTTCCCGTATTCCTGACGAAGGCGGAAACGGACTTGAACTTCGAAAGGTTGACACGCCTCCTGCTCGAAAACAGCGACGTCATTAGGCCCGCCATCGCAAGCCACAATATCCGGAGTATCGCCTATGCCATGGCAACGGGCGAGGCGATGAAGCTCAAAAAAAGCGACATCGAGTTTCAGGCGCTTTACGGCATGGCGGAACCGATAAAAAATGCCGTTACGTCAAGGGGCTACAGGGTGCGGGAATACCTCCCCGTGGGGGAGTTTCTTCCCGGAATGGCCTACCTCGTGAGAAGGCTACTGGAAAACACCTCCAACGAATCCTTCCTTCGCCTCTCCTTCGTGGAAAAACTCGACTTCAAAAACCTGATGGCAACACCCGTCCCGGCCCCTGAAATCGAGAAAAGCGAAGAGGAGAGGACTGCGTTTCAAAATCTCCCTCTCCTCGATTTTTCAAAAAAAGAGGAGAGAGACGCTTTCACCGAAGCACTGGCCGCTGCAAAAGAACGTTTTGATAAGCCCGAAAGGGTTCCCCTCGTCATTGGAGGGGAAAAGCTCTTTACCGAAGAAGAGATCGTCTCCCTTAATCCGGCAAACCCGTCGGAACAGATAGGCATCGTATCATCGGCATCGGAAGCGGATGCCGAAAGGGCGATTGAAGCGGCAAGAGCGGCATGGTCAACATGGCGCTTGACCCCCCCGAAAGAGAGGGCGAAAGCCCTCTTCAAGGCGGCTGAGTGGATGAATTCAAGGCGTTACGACCTCTCGGCGCTCCAGGTCTTCGAAGTGGGAAAAGGCTGGAAGGAAGCCGACGCCGATGTTGCCGAAGCAATCGATTTCCTGAATTATTACGGTCGCGAAGCGGTCCTGCTCGGCACGACGAAAAAACTCGGCAACTATCCCGGGGAACTGAACCAGCAGGTCCACCTTCCACGTGGCGTGGCCGCAGTCATCGCCCCCTGGAATTTCCCCCTCGCCATCGCCTGCGGTATGACGGCGGCAGCCATCGCCACGGGAAACGCGGCCATTCTGAAACCGTCGAGTTTGTCACCCCTCACCACCTACGGCATCTTCGAGGCCTTCGAGGCGACCGGTCTCCCAAAGGGGGTTTTGCAATTTCTCCCCGGCCCCGGAAAAACGCTTGGGAACTTTCTGGTGGAAAACCCCGGCATCGATATCATCGCCTTTACGGGTTCTAAAGAGGTGGGGCTAGGCATCATAGAGCGCGCGGGAAAGACCGGAAAAGCGCAGCGTAACGTAAAAAAGGTGATCGCCGAAATGGGAGGAAAGAATGCCATCATCGTTGACAAAACAGCCGACCTGGACGAAGCGATCAAAGGGGTGATCGCCTCTTTCACCGGTTTCCAGGGACAAAAATGTTCCGCCTGTTCGCGAGTGATCGTCGTCGGTGAGGTCTACAACGACTTTCTCGGCAGACTGACGGAAGCGGCAAGGAGCCTCACCATAGGCCCACCGGAAGACCCGGCCAACAAAATAGGCCCCATGATCGACGAAGAAGCGCTTGCAAAGGTGAACTATTATGTCGGAGAGGGGAAGAAAGAAGCGACGCTACACTACCAGTTTGAACATGTTCCAGGCACCGGCTATTATGCGGCACCCGCCATTTTCACGGACGTCACACCCGACTGCCGCATCGCCACGGAGGAAATCTTCGGCCCCGTCCTTGCGGTGATGCTGGCCGGGACAATTGACTAAGCGATAGAAATTGCAAACGGAACCCCCTATGCGCAGACGTCAGGCATCTCTTCGAGAAGTCCTGACAATATCAGGACGTCG
>CBDVDA010000068.1:0-16401 GCA_965372635.1 uncultured bacterium
GGATCAGGCTCTTTTAATACTGGGTGGCTTTGATCCATACTTTTGATCTCCAGTAAGAAGTGTAAAAAAAAGGGGGGGGTAGAAATTATTGATCCTACCCCTGCAACCCCTGAAGAAACTTTATCCTCTCAGCCGTGCCGGGATGGGTGGAGAGGAGCGAAGTCACTTCCATTTCCCCGTGCGACCGGGTGAGCCGCTCCAGCATGTCGCTTAGCGGTTTCGTCCCCCACCCCTTTTCAATCATATAGCGCCCCGCTCCCTCGTCGGCTTCCCGCTCGAAGCGGCGCGAATAGCCGGTCTGTGCCAGCAGAGTGGGGAGGGTGGAGGCGACGGAGGTGACGGAGGCGACGTCTCCGGCGAGGATAGAGACGAGGAGGAAGACGCCCGCGTTCTGAAAGACGCTCCGCATGCCGTGGCGCATCTCCACATGGACGATCTCGTGGGAGAGGATGCCGATGAGTTCCTCGTCGCTCTCGGCCAGTTCCACCAGTTCGTCGGTCATCAACACGAGGCCAGAGGGGAGGGCAAAGGCGTTTGCGCCGATAATCTTTCCCTCCCTGAATTCGATGCGGTAATTGAATTCTTTATTTCTTCCTGCCACAAGACTGCCGAAGATTATTTTCAACTCTTCCAGCCTGTTTTTATCGAGAGTCGAGGGCGCGAGATAATGCTTGTCCAGCATCTTAAGCGTCTCGACGCTGATTTTCTCCGTTAGCATGGGCGGGATGGCATAGGCCGCCTGTTTGGCGATGAAGGGGATGCCGTGGCTGATGAAAAGCCAGGTGCAGACGATCAGCCCGGCGAAACAGACTAAAACAGACCGCCAGTGCGATTCCAACCGGTTGACGAGCCGCATGCCGCGATTGGAGCCGAGGCGCTTTTCCAGGTTCAACAGGGCATCGAGATCGTCCGTCTCCAATCGCGCACCCGCTGGCAGGAGAACGGCCCGCGTTGTGCCGCCGAGGGCGGGCGGGATTTGACATGCCGACAGGGGAATACCGTCAATATTGATTCCATCGCCGGAAAGGGAGAGGGTGTTACCCGAAAGAGCCACCATTACTACGTACGATTTAGAAGTCTTCCCGTCAAAATAGTGCGCCGAAAAGCTGGTCACAGGCCGATCTCGAAATCGAAGAAGTCCGTCGCCGCATCGCCGAAGGCGGCTTCCTTTCCCTCCATGGCGGCGGTAAATTCATTGAGGCTGCACCCTGCCTCGATGGCGAGGTTGTCCAAAATATAGCGGGTGCGGCGCACCTTCGCCCAGGGCATGAGGAGACCCACAGAAAAGAGGATGGCGAGGATGTTGGTCATCCGTATCCAGACGAGTTTTTTTACCTCCAGGCTGCTTTTAAAGACGATCTTCCCGATTTTCGCATGGTGCCAGCAGTAGTTGGTGAGGCGCACAAAGAGGTACTGCTGGATCAGGGTTGCCACAAAGAGGATGCTAAGATAACCTGTCGCTATGCCGACAAAGATCGCCTTGCCGATCCCGTCGGCAGGCAGGGTCTGGCTTGCAATCTTCGCATTCGCCATGAGCGCCGCAAGGAGCGAACCGGCCCCGAGCCCAAAGAAGAGTGCCACCGCACCGGCCCCGACGAGGAGTGTCATAAGCAATGCCACGGCATAGATGCGGTAAAAGGAACCCGCCTGCCCGGAAAAGGCGCTCCCCGTCGTTCCGAAGGCGAAATTGTTGAAGAAATACCCCTTCCGGCGGTACATCCAGTAGGGGCTGATGAGGCCGAAGGTGAGGGGGAGGAGGAGTGGGATAAGCAGGTAGGTGATGTAGCTCTCCTTCAGCGATCCGCCGAAGCTGAAACGGATGTTTCGGAAGGCGGAATTGTGGGCATAGAAGCGGAGCGACTTGTAGATGAGGAAGGGAAAGACGATGCCTATGAGGGCCGCCATGCCGAGCTTGACGTAGATGTGAACGAAATCGGCTGCCGAGTAGAGGATGAGTCCGCCGCCGACAATGAGGTTTCCTTTTAAGATCGCTTTGGGGTCGGCGAGATAATCGAAAGGGTGGCCGCCGAGTTTGGTGTGGGCGTAAAAATAGCGGCGCGTTCGTACCTTCGCCCAGGCTCCGTAAATGCCGAGGGTAACGATAGTGAGGAAGGTATTGACGATCCAGATACGGAAATACTCGCTCGCGTTACCCGAGAATTCGGGTTTAAGGAGCGTCCCTTGCGGAGTTGTTCCGTTTACTGCCGCCGAAGTGGACGTACCCGGCGGCGGGCCGACCTTCCTGAAAAGACGAATTTTCGTCCCGCAGAGTTTGCAGGTGGTCTGGCCGACGACGTTCGGAGGCACCTTCTCGTCGGAAATCGAACCGAGAATCTTGTCGCAGGTCTTGCAGTAAACCTCCATCACTCTCTCCTGATTTTGGGTCGATTAGCGAAAGGGTGATGAAAGTCACTCCCCCACGCCTTTGTTATACCACAAGTTAAGGAAGGGGCAAATCAAAAAGCTGACTGTAGAATCGGGAAAACCGAAATTCAGGGAGAGGAGAGGTGCGTAGCGGAACTACTTCTTTTGTCTTACCTCAATGAGGGTCTCGTCCGGGTCGAGGCAGAAAAAATAGCGATTGTCGATGAGGTCGGTCACGAGCGGTACTCCATTGCGGGAAAGTTCTTCGAAGGCGGCCTTTACGTCATCCACCTGGAGGGCAAGATGATTGGCGCCGGTTCGCTGAAGCTGCGTCACGAGGTCTGTACCCGAACCGGCTGCCGCATCGGGGGAATAGGGTTCGAGGACTTCGAGAAAATCATTGCCCAGTTGAAGCGACGCCCCCTTGATGCAGAATTCCTCTTTTTCAAATTCTTTCACCAGCGTAAAACCGAAGTTTGTTTCGTACCACGTTACAGAACGGTCGAGGGACGTAACGCTGATGCCGAAATGCTCGAACCCGTATTCAGGCATTGTTTCCCTTCATCTCGATAATGACTTTGAGGCAATCCTTTCCCTCGGCGGCAAGAGCAAAGGCGGACTGGATATGGTCGAGGGAGAATCGGTGGGTAATCATGTCGGAGACGTCGATGCGACCGTTTTCCAGCAGTTGGAGCGCTTCCAGGTGGTCGATAGGCGCGGAACCGTAGCTCGTCTTTAAAGTGATGTCGTTTCGCCAGAAGGGATTGAAATCGACGGGAAAGGTCTCCCCCGGTTTTGGAACGGCAAAGAAGAGGACCGTCCCCCCCCTTTCGACGGATTGAAGCGCCTGCCCCACCGCCGGGAGTGCGCCTGTGCAGAGGATTACCTTGTCGGCAAGACGTCCGTTGTTGAGATTTTTAACCGTCTCCGGGACATTTTCCAAGGCATTGATCGTGGCGGTTGCCCCCACCTTTTTTGCGGCTGTAAGCCGGTTTTCTTCGATATCGACGGCAATGATCCTCCCTGCCCCGAGCGCCTTCGCCGCCTTGATGTAGAGAAGGCCGGACAGGCCGCTCCCGATGACGAGGAAGGTGTCGCCAGGGCGCACGCTGACGGTACGAAGCCCCCGAAGAACTGTGCCGAGCGGTTCGATAAAGGTCCCTTCTTCATAGGACATCTCTTCCGGGAGCTTCAGCATTCCCGTGCGAACGCTCGCGCCGCCCACTTTCAGATACTCGGAAAAACCGCCGGGGGAAAAATTGTTCACCGTTTGAAACTGGGTGCAGGTTGTCTGGTGCCCCTTCATGCATTCGGGGCATTCGTTGCAGGGAACGTGGTGGATGGCAAAGACCCGGTCGCCCACGCTGAAGTTGTCTACGCCGATTCCGGTTTCCACTACTTCGCCCGTCAACTCGTGGCCGAGGACGAGGGGAGCCAGCTTGATGCGATACCATTCCATGATGTCGCTTCCGCAGATGCCGCTCGCCTTAACCTGGATGAGAACGTCACCGGGACCGACTTCGGGACGGGGAAGTTCCTCCATCCGTACGTCCCGGTTGTTGTAGTACATGCCGACTTTCATAAATCGTTTACGCCCTGAGGAAAAAGAACTATTTGCTTCGTCACTTAACTCCGAAGAAATCAAAAATCCCCCTAAATCTCCCTTTATTAAAGGGGGACTTCAATATTTCCCCCCTTTGGCAAAGGGGGGGCAGGGGGGATTTTATTAATGACGCTTCACTTTCGAAGTAAAGTGCATAAGCATGAAGAACTATTTTTCTTTTCGATAGTTTTCGTAATTTTCAAAAGCCTCTTCCGCTGTCTTGCCGCCGTGGACCACGTCGCGTACGGCGCGGATCATGGCGACGGGATGCTCGTTCTGGAAGATGTTCCGACCCATGTCGACGCCGACGGCTCCCGCCTTGATGGCGTTGAAGGTGAAATCGAGGGCCTCCTTGGTGGGACGCTTCGTTCCACCTGCAATCACGATAGGGACGAGGCAGGCTTCAACCACCTCTTCAAAACCATCGCAATAATAGGTCTTCACAATATCTGCACCATTTTCGGAGAGTACCCGGCAGGCGTGCTTCAGGTAGCGGAGCGCCTCCTTTTTGTCGTCAGAGGTCAATTCTCCGCCGTCTTCCCGCTCCCCCTTGACGAACTTGGTAAGTACCGGGTCGGCGCCGACAGCGGTAATCCCGATGGCGACGAGGCCGTAGCGGTGCCCCTCTTCGGCCATAGCCGCCAGACTCTCGATGCTGTCCCGCTGTCCCGGCAGGCCGACGAAGCAGGAAACGGTAAAGCCGACGGCGTTGCTGCGGACAATCTCTTCCACGGAAACGGTTACCGTCTCGTCGTCCAACTCTTCGGAACGCCGCATGCTGCTCCCTCCGGTAGCGCGGAGGATAATAGGCGTTCGCGAGCGCGGGTTCATACTCGTCTTCAGGCCGCCAATGGTGGGGCTGATGGCGTCGCAATAGGGGAGGAGGGGCTCGATAGTGGCCTTAAGATCGATGAGTCCCGCAGGCGCTCCCTGGAAATAACCGTGATCGACAGCTAAAAGGACGGAGTGGCCCGATTCGGGGTCGAACATCCGGGCCATGCGGTTTGTTAAACCGCTCCATTCCATCTGGTAATCAAAAACATTTTTCATTGAATTGCCTCCCTGAAATTTTATCGTGGGCCGTTGAATAATGGATGGCCCGAAGAGATGATAGTACAAAAAAGGGGGAGAAAACTCAAGCTTTCCCTGGCGGGGCGTGATGAATAATCGATAAAAAAGAGATGGGAAATAAAAAAGGCGGGCTCATGTGAGCCCGCCTGGTAAAATCAAACCCTGTTTATTTATTCACAGGTAACATTCGCAGCCTGAGCCCCTTTGGGGCCATCAGTTACGTCAAACTCAACAGCCTGTCCTTCATGCAGGGTCTTGAAACCCTCGCTCTGGATGGCGCTGAAGTGTACAAAAACATCGGGGCCGTCTTCCTGCTCGATAAAGCCGAAACCCTTCTGCTCGTTGAACCACTTAACGGTTCCTTTTGCCATGGCGGTATCCTCCTTTCCTAAAAAACTCTGGGTACTTCCGACCCATGTGGAGCACTTACGATGGTTCGAAACTCCCAGACGGAAAGGATCGTCCTGCCGCTGTTTTTCTCTTCCATCCTAGCAATGCCTGGCATCGGCAGCTTATGTGACGAGTATTGCAATACGCCTTTACTAAAAGCCCTGTAACCGATGCCTGCCGGTGAAGATGCTGATTAACCGTGAGGTTCTTTACCGACAATCGTCATAATAGGCAATAAATATTGTCCTGTCAAGTAAGATTTCGCTTCTTCGAAGTCAACATCATTTACGAACCCTTAAGAGGTCTGTTAATTTTTTGTAACTTATGTATAATGTTGGAATCGAAATCAAGATTTTCAGGAAGGTGAAAATGGATGTTTAAGAAAGTCCTTATGCTCTGTTATCTGTTCATTGCCCTCTTCTGGGCTTCCTCTTCAGCAATAGGCAAGCCTATTGATATGATTGCTGCAACGGTGGGAGAGGAGCTTATTATTGCGGGGGAGGTGGTTGCCGAGTCAAAGATTATGGCAATTCTGGCCGCTGCCGACGCCTCCGTCTCTCTTCCTGTTCCCGGCGCCTTCAGCCGGGAGACTCTTGATATTATCATCAACAGAAAGCTGGTTTCCCGGGAAGCTGTAAAGTTTCAGAGAACGGAAAGAGCTACGGACAGCCTTGACGAACTTTTGGCCTTTGAGAAAAAGTTCACTCACATCGAAGAGTTAACTGTTTTTTTGAAGCAGGAAGGCTTGACGGCTGAAGATCTGGCAAAACGTTTTGTTCTGGAAAGAGTCTCCGCTGCTTTTCTCGCTGAGAAGATAGCGCTTTCTGTTCATGTGACGGCGAAAGAAACAGAGGCTTTTTATTCGCAAAACAAAGCACTCTTTTCAGGAAAAAAACTTCCGGAGGCAGAACCTGAAATCAGGGCGATACTTGTGAATAGAAAAAGCGGTCGATTCCTGGAAGATTGGCTGGACGGATTAAAAGCAAGAGGAAAGATAAAATATTTTAAACTTCCTTCTCCCGAAGAATCTGAATGACCGCCTCTGCCACTCTTTCCGTCTCTCTCAACATTGATGCTGGCGACTTGATCTCAAAGGTGCCCTGTTGCTGATCGAGGGTCGTCATTAGTCCAAGGTTATCGTATCCCTCAAGCAGATTTTTGATATAGGAAAGCTGTTTGGGATCAACCTGATACTGCAATCCGGGCATGGTCTGCTTTTTCCTCTTTTTCCTTCCTCAGTATATCCATCGGTTCTATAGTTTCGCTAGTTTCAACGATAAATAACTGCCCCGGTTGGGCGTGAGATATCTTCTCTCCCTCGGGAGACGTCATCGTGACAATCTTAATAGAGATAATTCTTTCTCCTCTCCCCATCACTTCGAGGGTATCGCCCCTCATTATTTTATTCCGCGCTTCCACAAGCACGCGGTTTTCGGAAAGCCTCTCCTTAACGATGCCGACAAAATCATAACGTCTCACGTAGGATTCCGATGAAACCGGCGTTGTTGCCACACCGAGATAAAACCCCGTATCGTAGTCCCTGTGGCTCAATTTTCGAAGCTCATCGAGCCAGTCGTTATTAAATCGATACCTCTTGGGGTTATCTAAAAAGCTGTCGATTGCCAGCCGGTAGCTTCGTACCGCGCCCGCCACATAATTTATCCCCTTTACGCGCCCCTCTATTTTAAGAGAATCGACACCGGCTGCAAGAAGCGCCGGGATATGTTCGATCATGCAAAGGTCTTTTGAATTGAAAAAATAGGTCCCCTCCCCGTCTTCTTCAACATCGAAAACCTCGCCGGGCCGCTTTTTTTCCGTCACCGAATATTCCCACCGGCAGGAATGGGTGCATTCACCGTAATTGGCATCGCGCCCCGTCATGTGCGAACTCAAATGGCATCTCCCGGAGTAGGCCATGCAGACGGCGCCGTGAACGAAGACCTCCAGGGTTGCACCCGTCTTCTGTTTTACCTCGTTGATCTCTTCGAGGGACAACTCTCGCGCCAAGTTGACCCGCTCGATCCCCAGCGACTGCCAGAATTTAACGCTCCGCCAGTTTGTAGTATTTGCCTGAGTGCTCAAGTGCAGTTCCATGTTTGGAGCAACTTCCCGTGCCAGAGAAACGACACCGGGGTCAGAAATAATAAGGGCATCGACGCCCATGTCATTGAGCGAACAGAGGTAGTTCTCCAGCCCTTCAAGGTCCCGATTATGAAAGAAGATATTCACCGTCACATAGACCTTAACGCTATGACGATGGGCATGCCTGACGCCCTCTTCGATTTCGGAGAGGGCAAAGTTTCCGGCGGCGGCTCGTAGACCGAACCGCTTTCCGCTCAGATAAACGGCGTCGGCGCCATAATGGACGGCGATTTTAAGTTTTTCCATGTTGCCCGCAGGGGCCAGGAGTTCCGGTATTTTCATGGCCAAAATCATAACACAGAGGTGAAAAAAGGTCTATCTCTGTACTCTTAGGCGGTGACGGCGATGATTTTATTTCTTGACAACATGTTTTGATTATGTTTAATCTTCGGAATTATGCGAATAGTGAATCGATGGGGCACCATGAGTATAATATTGAAATCCACGTTTGTCGCTTTAGCCGTGGCTTGCTTGCTGTTACCGGGTAATCGCCTTCTGATGGCGGACACCGTAAGCTCCGGGAAAAGTGGAGAGGTCCATATCGTCGTTAAGGGGGATACCCTCTGGGCGCTGTCGGAACGTTACTTGTCGACGCCCTTTATGTGGCCCAAACTCTGGCAGTGGAACGATCATATTACCAACCCGCATTTCATCTATCCCGGCGACAGGATTAATGTCGTTCCGCCTCTTGTTAAAGTCAAAAGGCCTGTCCTTGTTCCCGTGGTGGAAGAACCGGTCGTTGAAGTGGAACCGGTTGTTGAAAGACCACCCGGGAAGAAACCCTTCAAACCGAGGCGTTATAAGATTACGGAACTGAAATCGACAGGTCTCGTAACAGGAGAGGACCTTAAAAAAGCGGGAAAGATCATCGACGCCTTCGATGAAAAAGTGTTGCTCAGTACGGGTGATGTTATCTACGTTGGTATAACAGGGGAGGCGAAAAAGGGGGACATCTATACCGTTTTCAGGACCACTCATGAAGTTTTTCACCCGGTGAAAAAGGAAAAGCGCATGATGGGTGTGGAGCGTGAAATAAGTGTCGGTTTTATGATCGAGGTGCTCGGCAGGATTAAAATTCAGAGTTTTTCAAAAAATCTTGCAACGGCAAAAATCATCGAGTCTTTCGATGCCATGGAACGTGATGATCTTGTTAAGCCCGCTGATAAAATACCTGAAGAAGTGACCACAATACCGCTTGAGATAGCCTTGGAAGGGTATATTGTCGCGGCAAAAGATGATCAGCAAATTTTTGGCCAGGACGACGTGGTCTATATCGATCTCGGCGAGAAAAAGGGCGTTCAAGTGGGAAACACTTTCATCATCTACAAACAGGGGGAAACCTTTGTCGATGAAGTAAAAGAGGGGTCAGACCCGACGACGGAGAAGGATGCGGCAGGGGAAGTGGCCTACGAATTGCCGTCTACGACCATAGGGAAGCTTCTTGTGATCGATGTGAGGGAAGAAACCTCGACAGCGATCATATTGAAAAGCGCGGAAAATATGGCCTCTGGCGAAAGGATAAAGACGGAAACCCCCTGAGCGATGGACGCCCTTTTTTAACGAAAGGTTGCAGAGGCCTGCAGCCTTTTTTTTAGCCCGAACCTTATCATGATAGAAGAGGTAACCGCCAATATCCGTTACTGGATGGCGCTTAACAGCATTAAAGGTGTGGGGAGCAGGACGGCCTCCAGCCTGCTGAAACGCTACAAACGACCGGAAAAGATATTTGCCGCGTCGCGGAAAGACTTTGAGGAAATCAAGGGGCTTCGTGCGGGCGCCGTTGAAGATATTCTCGGATTCAGCAATTGGCGGCAGGTTGACAGGGAGATTGAAAAAAACGGGGAGGCGGGTGTTTGTATCGCCACCTGGGAAGACGCCTGTTATCCGAAAAACCTGCTCAATATTCACGATCCACCGATTATTCTCTACATACGGGGTGAGCTTGACGAGAGAGACAATATCTCGCTCGGTATCGTTGGGTCGAGAAACGCCTCGGCCTATGGTCTTGAGATGGCGGAAACCTTCGCTTCACGTCTTGGCGAAGCGGGCATAACCATCGTAAGCGGGTTCGCACGGGGGATCGATACGATGGCGCATAAAGGGGCGCTGCATGCGGGGGGGAGGACGATCGCCGTTCTCGGCTCCGGGCTGGACGTTATTTATCCCGGTGAAAACAAGGGTCTTTTCGGCAGGATAATAAGGGGCTCCGGGGCGGTGGTAAGTGAATTTCCACTCGGAACGAGGCCGGACGGCGTAAATTTTCCAAAAAGAAACCGGATCATTAGCGGACTTTCGGCCGGGCTCCTCGTGGTGGAGGCGTCGGAAAAGAGTGGTTCCCTCATCACGGCAGGGTTGGCTCTCGATCAGGGGCGGGAGGTCTTCGCCGTTCCGGGAAACGCCAATGCTCTCAGGAGCCGGGGCACTAATAACCTGATCAAGCAGGGGGCGAAGCTTGTTGAACGGCCGGAGGAGATACTTTCGGAGATCGTCCCTTCCGGGGCGTCTCTTTCTCCGAAGAGAAAAAAAGAGCCGGTCCGAAAGAAGGTATCGTTAAGTGGCCTTGAAGAGATAATTTACGCCTCTCTCGAACCGGGGCCGCTTCATATAGACGAGGTGGCTGAAAAAACTGCCCACCCTGCCCCGGCGGTGTCGGCGGCGCTCTTAAGTCTTGAACTTCAGGGGATCGTCAGGCAGCGTCCCGGAAAACTGTTTTCACTAATTTGAAAGGTTTAAATATTCATGGCAAAATCACTGTTAATCGTTGAGTCCCCGGCAAAGGCGAGGACTATCAATAAATATCTCGGCAAAGACTTTGACGTCATCGCCTCTGTGGGCCACATTAAGGACCTCCCGAAAAAGGACCTCTCCGTCGATGTGGAGAACGACTTTGCCCCCACCTACGAGGTTATCAAAGGGAAAGGGCAGGTCATAAAAGAGATCAGGAGCAAGGCGAAGATGGCGGAGCGTGTCTACCTGGCGCCTGACCCCGACCGGGAAGGGGAGGCGATTGCCTGCCACATTGCGGAGGAAATCAAGGACAAAGATAAGGTCTTCCGCGTTCTTTTTAACGAGATCACCAAAAAGGCGATTATCGAGGCGCTCGATAACCCTCTCAAACTCGATTACCACCGGTTCGAGGCCCAGCAGGCGCGGCGAATCCTCGATAGGCTCGTGGGCTACCAGATTTCTCCCATTCTCTGGGATAAGGTGCGTCGCGGTCTTTCCGCCGGGCGCGTTCAGTCCGTTGCCGTCCGGCTCATCGCCGAGCGGGAAGATCTCATCAGGGCTTTCGTGTCAAAGGAATACTGGTCTGTCGTTGCCGCCCTCGAAGGGGGTGTGCCACCCGCCTTCGAAGCGAAGCTGCTCCGGATCAAAGGGGAGAAGGTGGATCTCTCTTCAAAAGAAGAGACGGACCGCTTGCTAAAAGGCATTGAAGACGCCGCCTACACCATCACAAAAATCACGAAGAAGGAGCGGAAGCGGAATCCTTCCCCGCCTTTTATCACCAGCACCCTCCAGCAGGAAGCGGCGAGAAAACTCGGCTTTTCCGCCAAAAAGACAATGACCCTCGCCCAGCGGCTCTACGAAGGAATCGAATTCGGAACCGAGGGGCCTGTGGGGCTCATTACCTACATGAGGACCGACTCCACGCGGATTGCCGATGAGGCGATGACGGAGGTGAGGGGTTATATCGGAAAGACCTACGGGAAAGAGTATCTTCCCAAGTCGCCCCGCCATTTCAAGAAAAAGGCGAAGGGAGCCCAGGACGCCCACGAGGCGATTCGGCCCACCTCTATGAGCCAGACCCCTGAGTCGGCGAAAAAGCATCTTGAAAAGGACGCCTATCGCCTCTACGATCTTATCTGGAAACGATTCGTCGCTTCACAGATGAGCCCTGCCATCTTCGACCAGACAGCGATAGACATCGAAGCGAATGACGCGCTCTTCAGGGCCACCGGCTCCATTCTCCGATTCCCCGGGTTCATCACTCTCTACCAGGAGGGGAAGGACGCCGTGGCGAAGGGGAAGGACGATGCGGAAGAATCGGAGGGCGACGGGGCAAAGCTGCCCGATCTGAAGGAGGGGGACGCGTTGAAACTCCTTTCCATCACTCCGGCGCAGCACTTTACCGAACCGCCCCACCGTTTTACCGAGGCGACGCTGGTGAAGGAGCTGGAAGAGAAGGGGATCGGTCGCCCGAGTACCTATGCCGCCATTATCTCCAACATTCAGGACCGCGAATATGTGCGGCTCGAAAAGAAAAACTTTTTTCCCACCGAACTCGGCATGCTGGTGAACGGCCTGCTGGTGGAGAGTTTTCCCGATATTCTCGACGTGGAATTCACCGCCCGCATGGAAAAGACGCTCGATGAGATCGAGATGGGAAAGGAGCCGTGGGTTCATGCGCTGAAGCAGTTTTACAAGTATTTCAGCCCCGCCCTTGCCAAGGCGAAGAAGAACATGCGGAACGTAAAGCAGGAGGTGGTTCCCACCGATATCCCTTGCGAAAAGTGTGGCGTCATGATGGTGATCAAGTGGGGAAAGGCGGGGGAATTTATCGCCTGTCCCAATTATCCCGAGTGTAAAAACACCTCCAACTTTAAAAGGAACGAAGAAGGGAAGATCGAGATCGTCGTGGAAGAGTTGGAACTGACGGACGAGAAATGCCCCAAGTGCAAAAAGCCGATGGTTATCCGCACCGGCCGCTACGGCCGTTTCCTCGCCTGCTCCGAATACCCCGAATGCAAAGGGACCAAGCCGATCACCACAGGCGTGAAATGCCCCAAATGCGGACAGGGAGAGATTAGCGAACGGCGGAGCAAAAAGGGGAAAGTCTTTTTCGGCTGCACCGCCTACCCCAAGTGCGACTTCGCCTCATGGGACCGACCGCTCCCCGAAAAATGCCCCGACTGCGGCGCCGCCTTCCTCGTAGAAAAGACCACCAAACGGGACGGTACCACCGTTCGCTGTTTGGAGAAGGAGTGCGGGTATAGTCGGAGCGTTGAGGAGCAGGATTGAGCAGTCAGTTAATACAAGTTTCCTCAAAAAAATGTTCCAGTACCCGTTTAGTACTTCCTGAAAGCATCAAGATTAATCTTAGCGAATTTATAGCAGCTTTCAACCAATAAGCACTGTAGGGCGGATAAGCCTTGCGCCATCCGCCGAACGGCTTTTTCTCTCACAGCTTAAAGATCGAAATGGGACGCAAATGAACGCAGATTTTCAGGATTAATCTTTCAACATGCGCCACCAGCGAATTCAAGTCTTCACAGCATTTCTTCATAGAGCGAACCTGCGAAGCTAAAATCTGTGTCCTATAAAAATAAATCTTTCGCCCTTTGTATTGGACCGGATTTGTTAATAAACATGCGGCGGATGGCGCGGGCTTATCCGCCCTACGGCTCTAGTACTTGTTTATTTCTTCCTGTAATCGTCAAAATTAGCCACCCTTCAAATTTAGCAGCTTTCAACCAGAAAGTTGCAAATTCTTTTCAATTATGGTTTAGTTTGCATAGGTGTTTTATGGAAACGATGAAAATAAGAAATTTTATTAAATATCTTTTAACTTCGTATTTGATTATATGAATTACTGGAAGCCAATAACATATATAGCATTAATTTATGCAGCGTTTTTCCTCTTATCCTGCAATGCTTACGAATGGGATGAGAAGTTAACATTAGCGAATAACCTATATATAGAAGGTCGGTATGATGAAGCCATCAAACTGGCAAATGAAATACACGCAAAAGCAGAAACTACCCTTGGCCTCAATCATGAGTGTGTTGCGGGAGCGCTACACTTAATTGCGCGTTCATACGAAGCCCAGCGCAAATATGTAGAAGCCGAGTCACTTTATAGAAAAGTGATTGATATTGCAAAAAATAATTTTGGAGAAAATAATCTAAATGTGGCCAGGTTTTCTAATG
Source organism: uncultured bacterium (assembly GCA_965372635.1). Lineage (GTDB taxonomy): Bacteria > Desulfobacterota > JADFVX01 > JADFVX01 > JADFVX01 > CBDVDA01. Next base: position 13,499 of record CBDVDA010000068.1, read on the forward strand.
ATTTGGCTTTTATATTACTTTTACAAAGAAAGCCAAAGGAAGCAGAACCTCATATAAAAACTATATTTAAAATAGTGGAGGAAGAGCTTGAACCGGATGATTCTCGTATGCCCAAGTATCTAGAAACAAGAGCGATTCTTTATTATCAGCAAGATAAAAGTCTAGAATCTGAAAGCACAATAAAAAAGGCTATTAAAATTGCAGAATCAGAACTTGGAACTGACCATCCTGATGTAGCAAGATATTTAACCACACTAGCAGGAATTTATTATTGGAAAGGTCGAGTCAAAGAAGCCAAAGAGTTTTATCAACGTTCTAAACTGATATATGAGAAGTCTTTCGGTGCTAACAGTGGTCATGTAAAAGCTGTCCTAAAGAACTTGGAACAAATTGAGAAAAAAGAAAACAGATAATCAAAACAACTTCGAAGGGACTCATCACGCGTCATCAAATCTCTTTTATCGGAGGGTGAATTTGATATTACTTTCAAGTAGTAATCAATAATTCTGCAAGCTGACAATTTTGTTGCTTTGTAGGTGTAATCGACAATTTAGATTGATTACCCTCACCACCCTCTTCGTCATGGCCATCCGCCGCCGCTTCCGGCGGTAAAGCCCCCTTGTAGGACAAAATCCTACTAAAAGAAAGGAGTCTGTCCGATTCTCTTTTCTCTTTCATTTCTGTACCATTACGTCCAATTAAATCTACCGAAGGAGAATTTTGTAATGGAAGAGAAAAAAATACTTGTCGTCGATGATGACGAGAAGCTGCTCAAGCTGATAGGGTTTCTCTTCGAGCCGCAACCTGTTTCCCTGGAAACGGCGACCAATGGCGAGAAGGGACTCGCTCTGGCGAAAGAGACCCTGCCCGACCTGATTATGACAGACCTCATGATGCCGGTCATGGACGGCCATGAATTTTGTAAAACGCTCAAAGAGACAGAGGGACTGAAAGATATTCCCGTCGTTGCCTTAAGCGCCTCGATTGACCCTTCCGAAGAGGAACGTATCCTTTCCGCCGGAGCATGCAGGTTTATAAGAAAACCTTTCCAATCCCGTGCTCTTGTGGCAGACGTAATGGCGTTGATGAGTTCCTGGCACGCTGAAGTAGAGGTGGAAGAGGTCGCTCTTCAGTACTAAAAGATAGCCCGGCGCGATAGCTGAAAGGCATTGCGCCGGCTTAAAGTCCGTTGGGTTACGCGATAAAACTGCTAACCCAACCTACGAAACTGGAGAAGGACTGCGGGTACCGGCGGAGTGTTGATGAGCAGGATTAACCTGCTAGTTCATACAATTTTCCTCAAAAAAATGTTCCAGTACCCGTTTAGTACTTCCTGAAATCATCAACTTTCTCCTTCCTTGAAATGTAGTAGCTTTCAACCAGTAATTGACAAATTTTCTTTCACAATAATTACTTAGTATTAGGTGACATTCTCATGACGAGTGCCCCTTTCTCTAAATGAGGTTTATGGCGCAACGTTTGCAATCATTCTACCAATAACATATGATAAAGTTTCTTAACATAGTGTCCAACAGAGTTGTTTGAGGTGAAGATTTGGTTTCAAGAGAAAAACAAGGCTACTCTCTACCAACACGTAATCTCATTATTATAATTATTTCAATATTTGTTATTGAAATGGTCATAATGTATTTTCTTCATTTGGGCGACATCAATCCAATTGTTGAAATTTTACTTGATTCTATCCTGCTTATCTTTTTGGCATATCCCTTTCTTTACATTCTATTGTATCGTCCTCTAATACGATATATAGATGAGCTTAAAAAGGCTGAGGAGAGAGCCGACGCTGCAAATAGAGCTAAGAGTGACTTCCTTGCAAATATGAGTCACGAAATCAGGACTCCGATGACGAGCATCATTGGTGTAGGAGACCTCCTGCTTGAAACACCTCTGGCTGACAAGCACAAAGAATATATAAAACTCTTGAAATCATCATCTGAAACGCTGCTCGCTACTATTAATGATGTTCTAGACATTTCCAAAATCGAGGCCGGTGAAGTAACACTGGAAATAAAAGAAATCAATATTCTTGACGAAGTTGAAACAACCGTCAAAATGTTCAGCAATCCAATTAAAGAAAAGAAAATTGCACTGGTCAAGAAATTTGATAAAAAAATACCACAAAAGATAAAGGCCGATCCTTTTAGGTTCAAGCATGTTCTGACTAACCTGCTTAGCAATGCAGTGAAGTTTACGGAAAAAGGAAGCATTACCATAGGCATAAAACACCAAGGAAAGTCAGATTGTTCTAACGGGTGTAATATGTTGATTTCAATCAGTGACACAGGCATTGGTATAGCGGAAGACAAATTGACTTCTATTTTTGAGGCATTTTCCCAAGCAGACGAGTCATCAACACGATTGTACGGAGGGACAGGTCTGGGCCTCACGATATCAAAACAATTAATTAATATGATGGGTGGAGATATATGGGTTGAAAGCAAAGAAGGCGAGGGGAGTACTTTTTTCTTTACCTTGCCGGTGGTGTCGGCTCTGGAAAATGAAGATGTTTATGCTACTAAATCAGTCCCAGAAAGCGGAATTGGTAAAGAGGAGCTCTCTTTATCCATTCTTCTTGTAGAAGATTCCGAAGATATTCAACTCATAATTAAATCCTTTCTCAGCAAAACAGACCATTCTCTAGATATTGCCGAAAATGGTTATCACCTTTATAAAATGCAGAAATGGTTACTTGACGAGTGGAAACAAAGTATCCTTAAGTTTCCCTACAATGTAAAGTTCTGGTTCCAGCATGGTATCGGAAAACAAAAAGTCGGTGATATCATGGTCAGCAAGGACCTTGGCAAGCTTATCCGCTACATGATGGATGCTGAGCAGAATTCTCTGGCTTCCAAAGGCTTCCGATCTGAAGGCATTCGAGCCGC
>CBDVDA010000069.1:0-16169 GCA_965372635.1 uncultured bacterium
CGTCTTCGTATGTTATGCAGTTCTTTGCAGTATTGAAGAACATGCTCATATATTTCACGAGTAAAAAACTGATCGAACACGCTATTGATATGTGTTCCAATAAACCAGCTTACAGGAAAAGCCTGTATAAATAAGTCGTTAGCAAATTCTGGCATATAGGCATCCTTGAGTTCCAGATTAGGCAGTACAAACCAGATAATTCTCTGGCCGTCTGGATCAAATTGCTTAAAGTCAAAAAACACCAGTGAATCATTGTTATGCCATTCAGCCAATAGCCTGTTTTTGTTATCAGGGTCAACAGCAAAAGTTGGGATTTTTGTTTTTAATTTAATGCTGCTGGCAAGCAAGCGGGAAAGCTGGTCGATATCCGTTTTGCGCCTAGTACCATCAACCACCCATACAATCTTTTTATAGAAGGTGCTTCTGGCTTTGCGTTCTTCATCATCCATAGGTGAATGCTGGATTTCAAGAGTCCAGCCATGCGGTGTTGTTACATCGGCTATGTGTATTTCGCCTGTAGCTTCATCTTTATGTACAGTTTCCTGCCAATCAATTTCAAAGCAGTTTTTCCATTCACGATGCCATGCAGTTTCATTTTCCCACCAAAGATCACAATTCTGTTTGCTTTTATGTGCCCAGTGATCGACTTTCGTTTTACAAATTCTGGCAATCATTTCTGACCCACAGGCTGGGCATGTGCCTTTAGCAGCTTTGGTGGGTTCGGCACGCTGGCCGTTTATGATCGCGTATTTCATTTGATCAACTCAAAGTTATAACGTTTGAATTAACCGGCCGCGTTTAGCGAGTGAAACGAGTTATTAGCGGTCGGGTAATGCTGGGTTATACCTGTACTATTTAGATTCATCAACTTTAAATTGTCTCCAATAACCAGAAGGAGAACGGCCATTACAGGACAAACTATTTGCACCCTTCATTGTTTTAGAGTTTTCAAAAAAAATGTCAACTACAGCTAAGCACTCCTCTTCAAATACTGAAAATGTTATTAACAACTCACCGTCTTCTCTCCAACGTGCTTTAGAGCATTTCATTTTGTCTGGTGAGCCAGCATCACATTTCCACTTATCATTTATTTTAATTTTTGTTTTTTCAGTTATAGTTTCCCCACCCTTTATATAGAGGTGATATAAAAATTCAAGTTCTTCGCAATCCTCTTGGATAATTTGTTTAGAAGAAGCATTTCGTGGGTCATGCTTTCCAAGGGTATTCCAATAACCAGAATAATTGTTGCATTCAGCATAAATTTTTATTGGAATTAAGTTAAGAAATAAAATTAATACTATTTGATATTTCATGATATTCCTCAATTGGTATAACGATTAAAATCAGCGGTGCTTTTAGGCGTCCTGCTGCATTGAAGGGTTATATCTTGTTTTACCTATTTGCAAAATTTGTCCTTGAAACCTTTAATCATATCTGAAAAATTATCAAAATTAGGATTCCATATATAACGATCGGCATTTTGATTACGTTTCAAAGCTTCTTTATAAGCTAAGTCGCTTTCACCATAGTATCTACACGATCTTTCCTTATCGCCTTTTGCACGAAAAGTACTCCCAAGTGTAAAATATGACTTAGTGACACCATCATACAGTCCCATGTCTTTGTATAATTCAATCGCTTTCATCAAATGATTTTCTGACTTTTCATAGTCTGTAAATGTGTTCAATTTCCAAGGTCTTTTATAAAAATTACCAAATGTATGATGTGTTTCTGCCATCCAAAATTTATCATTTTGTCCTTGAGCCTTTATTAATCCTTCTTTAATCATAATTTTTGCCATCGACGGTTCATTGCTATTCATTAGGGAGTACGCAAAATCTAAAAATGATTCTACTTGAAGTTCCTTTGGTGCAAATCCACTGATAAATTTCTCTGCTCGTTCTTCAAATGTAGGTGATATTTCATTAGGTTTTCCTCTTTCGTGATAAGACACCGTGATTATTAATTTTGGAGAATGTGGATGAATAAAAGTATATCCATACATTTTCATTTGTAAGTATTCCCCTTTTGCTATATATGGGACACCATCGTCTTTATATGTCGTTAACATTTTTGCGCTAAATTCACTAAACCGTTGGGTCAGATTAACAGAATGGTTTAAATCACTGAATCTATTGTTATCAAAACTAATACTTGTTTCCTCTTTGATATATACTAAGAAGTCTTCTGGAGATGTGAACTCCCGATCAATTATTGTAATTCCGACAGTTGCTCCAAGTGTATGAGTTTTGCTTTTCATTCTCCCAAATGCCACATCAAAATCTGGACACTTTGTCAAATACCATTTGCCTTCATTTGGTGGAAGTATTGAGAAAGCAGCCCTTTCAACAGGCTTATTTGGATCAGTAATTGGTATTATATTAGGGTTGAGTGGAGCACAGCCAAAAATAACATAAGAAAAAATCAGTAAGAAGTAAATATACGTATAAAATTTCATTAACTAATCTCCTTAAATGTTAAGATATAACGTTTTCGCTAACCAGCCGCGAAAGATGTTGACTAGAAATCAGACCGCGTGTTTCGCGGTCTGGTTGAGCAGCGGGTTATATTTTTTACTCATCATAAAAGTCAAAAATTACATTGCCTTTAGAGCGGCCTGCTATGATTTTAATATCTTCTGCACTTATAGCACTTGGATTTTTAATTATGATATGTGCACCTGATCCACCTGCACGGCCTGCAATTACTTGTAAATCACTGGAACTAATTTTTTTAGCGTCGAGAATCATTCCTCCACCCCGGCCAGCAACTACTCCCATATCTGAAACTGATAAAGACATATGTTTACCTCCTTAAATGGTTTTCATAAATATAACATTATTATCAGGTAGAAAAATATCTACCTATCTAGCTAATATCCTGTCAATTACAGAATTACCATTATTTCAATGTATTTGAACTATACTCCATATTTTCAGCTTGTCAACTATCAGCAGAAATACTGTGCATTATCACTTGAAAGTAACAGTATTTCTGCTAAGTAGACTTTGATGCTTTCAGGAAGCAATCAATGAAATTTCGGTGAAAAAGGCGAAACTATCAAAGGGGTGGGGAAAAGGGTGCAACTGTTTAGCGAGAGGGTAACGGGCTTCCCCTCTCACCCCCCCCCCTGACTCTACGTTACTCTTCCTCTAGCTCAATCGTCACGATACTCCCGCACCCCTTACATAAAAACTGCTCCCGCAGGTTGGGCATGATGAACCTCTTCTTCCCGCAGCCGGGGCATTCAACACGGTGGAGCTTTTCCCGCATATTAATTAGCACCATCAGTGCGACGGCATCGGCGGCATATGTGCCGATGATGATCGGGATTCCCACGACTGCGCCTAAGATGGTGAGGGTAAGGAGTATGCCGACGAGGTAGGAGAGGAGTGACAGGACGAGCAGGCAGACTGCCGGGATGACTCTCAGAATGGAGGCGGCGATGGAACTCTTGCCGCCCGGTACTTCAACCGTATATCCGGCAGAAGACTTTCCCGCCTCCAAAGTGGTTTCATCCATTCCAGACAGTTCCCCTCTTGTTGTAAAGCTCTGCCCGATAGTATATCATACCGGATTCCAGATAATGGACAGTTCCCTATAGGCTATATGCTTATTAATTTATATGTAAAATCCCCCTGCATCCCCCTTTCCAAAAGGGGGAACCATCTTCCCCTCTTTGGCAAAGAGGGGTTAGGGGAGATTTTGAAAATGCGTATCCTAACCAATGAACAAAAAAATCATTAAATCTCTCCTCCCGGCGCTAACGCTGGTTGCCATCCTCCTCTTTCTCTCCGCCCGAAACGGGGAGGAAAAGCTCTACAAGAGGACGCAGTTCATCATGGGAACCTTGGTGGAGATTACCGTTCTCGACAAGGGAGCGCGGGAGAAGGCGGAGGTGGCTGTCAACGCCGCCTTCGGTACGATAAAGAGGCTGGAAGGGCTGCTCGGTCGCCACCAGGAGGGGAGTGATATCTGGAAGATCAACGAGAACTCCGGAAAAGAGATTCTCGTCTCAAAGGAAACCCTGTTGGTCGTGAAAAAAGCGATTGGATTTTCTAAATTAAGCGGTGGTGCATTTGATATTACAGTGGGTCGGCTTAGCGAACTCTGGAATTTTGAAGAGGATCGGACCGAGCCGCCAGAGGTTAAAGAGGTAACGAAGGCATTGGAAGGAACAGGGGCGGCGAGCATCGCGATTGACGAGGAAAAGGGGACACTCACCGCGCTGAATGGCGTCCACCTCGACCTCGGCGCTATTGCCAAGGGGTTCATCATCGACCGGGCAGGTGAGGTGCTTCTCGAAAAGGCGGTTAACAACTTCATCATCAATGCCGGGGGGGACATGATTATTAAAGGAAAAAAGGGGAATGACTCCTGGCGGATTGGCGTCCAGCATCCGAGGAAGCCTAACGAAATCCTCGCTCATATAGATATCGATGAGGAAGAGACGGCCATCGTCACATCCGGCGATTACGAGCGTTATTTTCTCCACAAAGGGAAGAGGTACCACCACATCCTCGACCCGGCCACCGGCTACCCGGCAACGGGGCTGATGAGCGTTACCGTTAAGGCGGTCGATGCCATATCGGCCGATGCCCTCTCGACGGCTGTCTTTGTATTGGGCAAGAAAAAGGGGCTCCAACTGATCGGCAGCCTAGCAGACGTGGAAGTGATGCTTGTAGATGAGGCGGGAGAAGTCAGCATGTCGGAAGGCTTCAAAAAGAGTGTGATTATACAATGAAGATTGAAGCGCTCCGCTACAAGGTCTATCTCTCGCTTCTGGCGTCTCTCGCCATCGTCATCCATACGCTGGAGGCCACCTTCCCCACCCCTTTCCCCTGGCTGAAGTTCGGTCTCGCCAACATCATCACCCTCGCGGCTATCGTTCTCTTCGGTCTCAGGGCGGGGATGACGATCACCCTGCTTCGGGTCTTCGTGGGCAGCATCGTTACCGGCACCTTTCTCACCCCCGCCTTCCTCATGGCCCTGACCGGCGGTGTGGCAAGCACCCTCGTGCTGGCTACCGCCTTCCGCTATTTGACCCCCTTTTTCAGCATCATCGGCATTAGCATCCTCGGCGCCTATACCCACACGCTGGTCCAGGTCCTGGTGGCCTACCTCGTCCTGGTGAGGCATTTCCAGATATTTCTCCTCCTCCCTCTCTTTCTCACCTTCTCTCTCCTAGCGGGGCTTATTAGCGGGATTGGGGCGGAGTTTCTCGTGAGGCATCTTAGAGAGACGCCTGCAATCAGGGAATTGAACGCCTTCCGGGAGCGGGTTTGAGGGATGACGCAAAGGGCATGGTCCTTGAAAATTGACGGGAATTATGTTATTTCTACCCCGTTACTTAAAAAATTACCCTGCATAACTACGGACAATTTACTGAAATGAATAGACTGAAGAAAAACTTTTTAATCGCTTTCCTTATCATGATTCCCCTTGCCGCCACATGGGGGTGTGCCGGGAAACCGAAGGTCCTTACAACGGAAGCGAAGCTGGAACAGATTATCCGGGAAGAGACGAAAAAATTGAAGCGCGACCCCGCCTCTCTCGACGCTTATTACCGCCGGAGCAACGCCTACATGGAAAAGAAAGATTATTCCCGGAGCATCGAAGACCTGTCAAAGGCGATCGAACTGAACCGGGAGAATGCAAACGCCTATTTTAACCGTGCCCTTGCCTATGCCGCGACGGAAGCCTTCGAGAAGGCGATTGCCGACTATTCGAAGGCGCTCGATCTTGATCCGCGTGACCCGTTAATCTACTACAACAGGGGAAATGCCTATCTCGAACTGAAAGATTACGGAAATGCCATGGCCGACTACGTGGAGGTCATAAAAATCAAACCCGACTATGCCAACGCATACATCAACAGAGGGATTATCCACGACGAGAAGAAGGACCGGCTGAGAGCAGTTCTCGACTATACCCGTGCCATCGAACTGGCACCCGGCAATGAGGCGGCCTACGTAAACAGGGGGCTCTCCTATTTTCGCTCGGCACGCTACACAAAGGCGGTGAAGGATTATTCGAAGGCGCTCGAACTCGCCCCTAAGGATGGGGCCGTCTATTTTTACCGGGGAAATGCCTTTTACGAGAAGGGCCGGAAAAGAGAAGCGCTTGAAGATTACAACAAGGCGGTCGAACTAAACCCCAAAAATGCCGACGCCCACTATTACAAAGCGACCCGCTTCGGCGGCTTGTTGAACGAATACGAGGTTAGAGGCGCGCTCAGGAATTTCATACGCTTTGCGCCGAAGGGCGACAAACGCCGCATGGAGGCTGCGCGCATACTCGCCACGGAATAGCCGTACTAAAGGTCCCGCTTCCCCACGTCTTTTGACTTTTGCCTGTAATCCCCTGTCTTTCCGCCAGGGCTGGCCAATCTTTTTTCCTTCAAATTGTCGAGCAGGTGCAGATAGCGCATTTTATCGGCCGCCGCTTCGTAATAAAGGTTCCTGAAGAGCTTGTGGTGTCCATGTTCGGGGTCCCTGAAAAGTTCTTTTTTGAAGGCACTGAAATTGCATTTGTCAATGAGCGTCTTTGCCTCTTCCAACTGCGTGTACAGTTCCGGGGGCAGGTTCTTCTGGCTCACCGCATCCAGTTTGCCCCCTTCGTCCAGGCCGTCTGCAATTTTTTCGAGTATTTTGTCGGACTTCTCGGCAAGGTCGCTCTGCAAAAGGACGCCGAGAAGGTGGGTGAGAAGCAGCGTATTCGATACGATTTGCCTGTTGCTGCTTTCCGATGATTGAAGGCCGATGATGGAGGGCGCCGATTTGAGGGTTTCGGGAATCAGCCTTTTCAGGGTCAGAATTTCACTGTAATAGGGGAGCCGCTCATCCTCGCTCCATGCGCTCACCGTCTTCGATATGGGGAGACGGTCGGCAAGAGGCCAGACGTTATCGATATAGGTGTTCAGTGTGCCGTCTTGTGATACCTGCATGCTGAGCTTGAGGAGACCGATAATCTCGAAGGGGAAGATTTCTATTGCCTGGAGCTGCCTTGCGAAGGCGAGGTTGAATTCGTTCATGTCGTTACTGTAGGTTGCACTCTGACGGTGGATGTCGGCAAGCTCTCCCGCAAAGTAGGCGGCATAAAAATAGGCGTTATGGGGCACGATTTCCAGGCTCCCTTTCCGGGTAAATTCCTCGAAAAAGTCGAGATAATCGACGAGCGAGGCCGCGGCCCTTTCGAAGTGAGCCGTCTTCCCCTGTCCACCCGTTCCGGCAGTACTATTCTTCGCATAATAGCGGGAGATCATGACGTCGAGCTGAGAGATATTGAACCAGAGGTCGTGCATCGCTTTTATGTAATTCTCTTTGCTGTCGAAACCCTCGAATTCCCACCAGCCTTCGTTCATTATTTCCCTGCCCGAAAGTTCCCGGTAAAGGTCTTTTGCCGAGGCCGAATATTTGAGAGAATCGCGGGGGATATCCCGGGTGAAAACGTAAGTCGACCCTTCCGCCTGAAGGCTTTCGTTCAGTATTCTCACCATAGACCTCACCAGCCGGGAGAGGATCGCCGCCCGCCCCTTTCTCGTATCCGCCCAGGTAAGGGAGAGTTCGAAGAAGTTGAGCGCACGCTCCAGTGAATCGCCCGCCTCGGCGGGGATTTTCGCTCCTTCGTAATTGATGAAGTGCATCTCCCCTTCCAGGTAGGCCATTGCAAAATTGATATTGAAATTGTCCGACTGAAGCCCCCGCATTCGGTTCCAGATGCTCTCGGCAAGCTGATAATAGCCTTTGTCCTTTTCCAGCCGGTCCTTAAGGGACCAGATGACGGTGCCGAGCGCATAGAGTTTGGGGAGTTTGTGCTTTACGATGCCGTGGTGCAAAACGAGGTGAACGACATTTTCATAGAGATAGGGGAGGCTGTGGTTGAAACCGGTGGTTCCCACCCGTGTTCCGAACATCATCTGTCCCTTTTCGAGAACGAGGACCACGTCGTTCCAGAGGCGAAAGACGTGATGGCTGAAGGCGAGGGAATCTTTAGTCAAGAGGCTTTTATGGGCCTGGATTAGGTTGTGCCAGAAGATGATCCTCGGCGTCACCCGCCGCACCGATAATGGTTCTATCGCATTGAGCGCCTCGTCTATGGACTCTTCCTTCCCGGTGCTGAGATAGAGAAGGAGGTGGGCAACGGCAACCCGCCTGTATACATAAGAGGGATGGGCCGTTCCCTTTGAGGCGGTTCCTTCCTTCGCCTCCCCGGAGAGGCGGGACGTCCAAAGGCCGGCATATTCCGAAAGGGGCTGGCCGTACTTCTCCCCCTCGCCATTAAGGAGCGCCGTCAGGTCTTCTTCGGGAAGGAGGGAAAAGCGGTAGCCCACGTCGAGCAAGACGTCCCAGTTCGGAGAAGGGGTCTTCTCCTCTGCCAGTGACGGGACGGCGTAAAGGACGGAAAAGCACAAAGAGAGGAGAAGAAAATATTTTCGGGCGCTTAAAATAGTAGCCATTTATTAAATAGGATCCTGTTAACGACGGTAATTACGGAAACTTCTAACCTCACCCTAAAGTGCGAGTTTCTTCAGCGAGTTGATCGCTTCGCCAATCGTTTTGTATTCATCATTGAAAGCATCGATCTTAACTTCGAGGTGCTTTTTCCCGAATTTCTCCTTCGCCAGGTCGAGAGTTTTCAGATATTCATCATGATTGCCTCCTTCGAGATAGACGAAGGCCTTGAAGAAAACAAGGGTCGCCGCCAATTCGAAGGTTGCCGGATGGTAGATAGTCCTGTTTTCGATGAGAGGGACTGCGTACTTATCGACATAGCGGTCCGTCTCTTCCATAAGAAGCAGGCGGTTATTATCGTCCTTGTGGTCTCCCATATATTTCATCATGAGCCTGAAGGATTCCAGATCTTTAATGGTTTTATTCAGGAGTTTCCTGTTCCTGAAGACTTCCGTAGGAGAGACATTGACAACTGGCGCGTCTCCCTCTTTCACAGTGATTTCAATTGTTCCCTGTGAAAGGGCACTTTGCGGAGAGATAACCAGGATAAAAAGGACAAATGAAAGCTTTAAAAAGTGATTAAGAAATCTTTTGGAAAATGAACATGAAACCCTGAGGGCTGAAAAGGGGGTAGACATGATAAACAAACCCTGTCAAACAAGTATTTATTTCAGTGGCGGTCAATATATTATATTATACGCCTCCCGTCTACCCTTTAATCATCCCCTTTTCCCCTTCGATTTTAGGCCGGATGACGCGACAGCTATTATCTGGAAGTGATGAGGCTTGCAGATTTCTCCGATTTATGGTATTTCTCATCCTTAAAATTGTTGTAAGAATTAGGCTCTTGCAAAACTCTTTGTCATCCCCGAAATGCTCAATCGGGATATGGTTTTCTGTAACAAAACACCCTGTTCCCGCTTAAAGACTGCGGGAATGACAACCTTTTGTACTTTTGCAAGGCCCTCAGAATGAATACGATTTGTGCTTTTTAAAGAAGGTTAACCAATGAATAATTCCATCCGGCTGGCGCTCGCCCAGATCAACTGTACCGTGGGAGACCTGGAAGGTAACGCCGCCAAAATCATCGCTGCCGCAAATGAAGCGGCAAAGGCAGGGGCCCACATTGTCGCCTTTCCCGAGATGGCGGTGACGGGCTACCCGCCGGAAGACCTCCTCTTAAAACCGGCCTTCATCGAGGACAACAAACGAGCGCTTGCCGCCATTGCGGAGGCCTGCCCCTCCATTACCGCCATCGTCGGTTTTGCCGATAGCGATGAGCAGGGCCTCTATAACGCCGCCGCCGTCATCGATGACGGCGCGGTCGCGGCCGTTTACCACAAGATGATTCTTCCCAACTACGGCGTTTTCGACGAAAAGCGCTACTTCAGGGAAGGGGAGAACTGCCCCGTTTTTGAGCTGAATGGCATCCTTTTCGGCCTGAATATCTGCGAAGATATCTGGCACGAAGAGGGCCCGGCCAGGCTTCAGGCCTCGACCGGGAAGGCGAGCCTTATTATCAACATAAATGCCTCACCCTATTACATGGGCAAACAGGGAGAAAGGGAAGAAATTCTCAGGAAAAGGATAAAGGAAAACGGCCTCGTCATCGCCTATGCAAATCTGGTGGGCGGGCAGGACGAACTCGTCTTCGATGGCGGGAGCCTGATTATGGACGAGAAAGGCGACGTGATCGCGCAGGCTCCCCGTTTCGAAGAATCTCTTCTCATTGCCGATATTTCGCTTCCAGTGAAGCCTGACCTCAGTTCTGAAAACTTCCCTGAAAATATAGACTTCTGTCGTCTTGACTCCCCGCCTCTCAGGGAGAAATGCAGGATCGAGGCAGTCTTGCCTCCAAAACCGGGTCGCCTCGAAGAGATATACAGCGCACTCCTCCTCGGGACGCGTGATTACGTAATAAAAAGCGGGTTTAAAAAGGTGATCATTGGCCTCAGCGGCGGTATCGATTCGGCGCTCACCGCCGCCGTCGCCGTAGATGCCCTCGGCCCCGACGCCGTCATGGGCGTCGCCATGCCGTCGCGCTATTCATCACAAGGGAGCATTGACGATGCAAAATTGCTGGCAAAAAACATGGGAATCGAATTCCACCTCATCGCCATCGAGAGCGCCTTCGGCGCTTTTCTTGAAAGCCTTGGCCCTCTCTTCGAGGGATTTCAGCCTGATGTGACGGAAGAGAATATTCAGGCGAGGGTTCGGGGGAATCTGTTGATGGCGCTTTCTAACAAGTTTGGGCGAATGGTTCTCACCACCGGGAATAAAAGCGAGGTGAGCGTCGGCTATGCCACGCTCTACGGCGATATGGCGGGTGGCTTCAGCGTTCTGAAAGACCTGCCGAAAACCCTCGTCTATGAACTGGCCCGCTACAGGAACGAAAAATCCGGGTTCGACATCATCCCTGAGAGCACCATCACCAAAGCGCCTTCGGCTGAACTGAGGCCGGACCAGACGGACCAGGACAGCCTCCCCCCCTATGACGTCCTCGATGCTATTCTCCAGAAATACGTGGAAGAGCAGCACTCTTTACGGGAGATCGTTGACTCAGGCTTCGATGAAGAAACGGTGATGAAGGTGATCGGCATGGTGGACAGGAACGAGTATAAAAGACGGCAGGCAGCGCCGGGAGTGAAAATCACGCCGAGGGCTTTCGGGCGGGACAGGCGGATGCCTATCGTTAACGGTTACAAAGGAAATGTCCGCCGGGACGAAGAGGCTAAGTGAGCGGGACGCTCTACATCGTATCCACACCTATCGGCAACCTGGGAGACATTACGCTCCGGGCGCTTGAGACGCTGAAGACCGTCGATCTGGTGGCGGCGGAAGATACCCGCCACACGAGAAAGCTCTTCAGCCGCTTCGGCATAAAAACCCCCCTCACCAGCTTTTGCGGCGCAAAGGAACAGGCAAAAAGCGAAGAGGTGCTTCGCAGCCTCCGGGCAGGAAAGTCTGTCGCCCTTGTCTCCGATGCGGGAACGCCCGGTATTTCCGACCCGGGATATTATCTCGTAAAAGAGGTTGTCGGAGAAGGGCTCCCTCTCTTCTCCATCCCCGGACCTTCGGCGATTATCTCCGCCCTTACACTCTCAGGTCTTCCGACGGAAAGGTTTGTCTTCGAAGGCTTCCTGCCGCCAAAAAAAGGACAGCGTTTTAAGAAGCTCGCCCTTCTTAAAGAGGAGGAGAGGACAATCGTCATTTATGAATCGCCGAGACGGATACTCAAAACCTTGGCGGAAATCCTGGAAGTGATAGGAGACCGGAAGGCGGCGGTGGCGAGGGAACTCACGAAAATTCACGAAGAGGTTGTCAGGGGGAAGGTTTCTGATATAATTAAGCTGTGGGAAGAAAAAGGGATAAAAGGGGAAATCACCCTCGTTCTCGAAGGAGTTCCTTTCAAGGAACCGCCGAAACCGGAAGAGATCGAAATGTTTATGCTGGATCTTCTTAAAAAAAGCTATTCACTGAGAGACGGCGCGGCCCTTGCTGCGGAGACATTTAAGCTGTCCAAAAAAGCGGCCTACACGGAATTGCTCCGTTTAAAGGAGACGATGGATGATGAATAAATTAATCAAAATTTTTACGCTGCTGCTTTTGCTGGCTGCATTCTCTTCTTGCGGGCAGCTTAACCGGTGGCGACAGGCCCATACGCCGCCCGACGACGGATGTATCCATTGCCACTATACGATCTACAAGGACTGGAAGATCGCCTACAGGCCCTACAACGAAGCGGCGAAGACGGAAGATTACACCCCCGTTCATTCACGGCCCATGTCGGCGGCCGATGTACGGATGAAAAAGAGCCACAAAGAGGGGACCGGTAATTGTGCCGAGTGCCACATTACTAGGAAGCCGGAAGAGTTGCTGACGATTTCGAAGATCGGCCTTTCCTTCGAAGATACGAACGACCAGCTTTGCGGTCGCTGTCATAAAAAGACCTTTTCGGAATGGCGTGGAAGCCGCTTTTTTAGAGATGAAAAGGGCTGTATCAGTTGTCATACCGCTACAGAAGGAAAGGGCGGTGAGATCGATGAGAGGTACTATCATACGGGCAAAGGATCCGGTGAATTTGGGCGGCAGATGATGCGCCCCTCGCTCATGTTGAAAAATCTGACCGATGCTGTTTTCATAACGGGGGAGATTGTGAAAAAGGCCGATGAAATAAACCTCCTCCTCATTGCCGTCAATAAGGGTGTGGGGCACAATATCCCCACCGGTGCGCGGAATTCAAAACTGTTTTTAAAACTGGCTGTTACCGATCAGTCGGGTAAAGTATTGACCGGAAAGGAAGTTGAAATAGGAAACAAGGATTATCCCCCTCTTTTTTCCGGGCGGGAGACCTACTTTGAAATTGACATTCCCTTCCGTAAAAAGGGCAAACACAATGTTGAGATTTCCCTTCATTTTGTCGAAAAAGGACGCCGGGGAGAAGGAGGGATTGTAATCTTTAAGGAAATTATGCCCGTTGAGAAGGCCGGGTGTCCCGGTTGTCCGGGGAACAACTGAGCAGGATCCTCAATACCTGATATAAAATCGTTCAAAATCACCGAGGGCCGGTTCCCAGTCAATATCGGCGGAGGTTACATCTGCCGATGGCGGTCCCTGCCTGCACCAGGCGGCCAGTCTTTCCAGATCGCTGCTTTCTCCTTCGGCAACAACTTCCACGTCGCCATTCGAAAGATTTCGCACCCACCCAAAGAGGTTTAAACTGAGAGCCGTCTCCTTCGTGCGTGCCCTGTAGAAAACCCCCTGCACGCGTCCCGACACAGTAATGTGAACCCTCTTTTTCATAGTGCCCTGTCTTTAAGGGTATTTCTCCTTTTTTTGTCAAATGCGTAGTTCTACTTGGTCACATTAGGTTGTTTTTGGCTTTTTCTCTCATTTATGGTTCGACAAGCTCACCACGAACGAGGAAAGTTTGCAATCTACCGTTCATCCTGAGCTTGTCGAAGGACATCTTCGTAATCTGACAAAGTAGGAGTAGCCGCGACCCCTTTATTCCCCCCTTCTGTTTGTTAACCGGTTTAGCAAAATGTCTTCCACATTCTGTCTTGCGTCAAGAACTGATAAAACAAGCACTGTATTGTCTGTGTTTCTGTACATCAGGCGCCATGGATTTATGATTAGCTCACGATATTGAGTTATACCTTGTTCTTGTAATTCCGGAACAACTCGACCCTGTTCAGGAGACAGGTAAAGGGTTGATGCTTTGTTTTTTATGCTTTTTAGTATTTTTTTTGCATTTGCCGGGCTGTCTTGAGCAATATATTCAATAATCCCAATTAAGTCGGCATGTGCCGTCTCTGACCAAATTACTTTGTATTTGCGACTCATTTTTTATTTAAAGTTTTTTCTATATCTTCGAAAACCTTATCTTGTGACATTGTTTTGCCCTTTCGGACGTCAGTTTCACCCTGAGAAATGAGTTTCAATATTCCGATGGCATTCCGCATCTTTTCATAGCTTTGCGGGTCTTGAAGCACAGCCTTGGGTTCGCCGTTTTGGGTAATGATAACAGGACGATGAGTTTCATTTATCTGTTTGAGGAGATCCGCAGCGCGAGATTTGAGATAGGTTACAGGCCTAATGTCGTTTTTGATATTCATAATTTACCTCCAGTCCTTTTATGATATCAAATTAGGTCCGAATGTCAAGTTTTAGGATTTGGGTGATTAAAGACCTGATCCAACATCTCCGTAAAAAGGGCCTTCTAAGGGCAAAAAAGAGGTCTTTTTGAGGTCTTTATTTTTAATATCAATTGGTTGGCTTGGTCCGATCCCGCGTGTTCTAATGGTGCGTGTTTTCCGGCGGGGCTGAAATGCTCAGCAAGTATCAATTTCAGTATAACTAGAGAATCAAACCTTAGCTACACCGGAGTACAATTTGGACCCGAGTCGATACTAATAGGCACGACTTTTTTGAAGCTTCTGTAGATGTAAACTACTGTTCTATATACATATTTATTATTACTAGGATTGGGCTGAGATTTAACTTATAGGAGTGACGGCCAATTTTTGAGGGGAAGGCTTTTACAAAGCAAGTGCTAAAGGCGTTTTAGCCCTAATGTACATTAGATTTCCCAAGGTTACAAACCGAGCAAAGGGTTTGTAGATTCTTCAGAACCGTTTCGCCGCTCTTACTCCACGGGACGATATGGTCTACGTGAAGTTCAACTCTTGGCGTTATTGCTGGACTAGCACCACAAGCACAACAAGTGAACCGATCTCGCTGCAACACATGCCACCGAAGTCTAAGCGATGGATCTCGCGGTGTCTTTGGTTGACCTTCACTTTTTTCTAGCAGTGATGGCGCTTCATTATCACTTGCGTTAGCATATTTAACAAAAGCCTCTAAGGCTTCAATCCACGAACTGAATCGTCTCTTGTATGGTGATTGTGAAACTTTTGACGGTGGTTGCAAGAGTTCTCGACGGCGGGGTTGTCGACCATAGTGTTGCCAGAGAATCAAAATGTTCTCAAATAAACGTTCATCGGAAATATTTACTTCATTGGAGAGGGTAAGATTGGCTTTAAGTAGAGCATTGTTCCAAGAATCAAAGCGTTTAGCGATATTGGAATCATCATATTGACCATGTGCGCGATATTTCAGCACAGATACTGTTGAAACTCCTAGTTTCTGAGCAACTCTCTTCAAGTCTGAGAGAAGTTCAGCGTCACTAACTGGTTGCCCCGAAACACGAGTTAACTTGAACTTTTCTGATGTCATTTTACTCCTAGGCACTAACTTTCTATAACTTTCCCAATAATATCAGATATAAATATTGATGGCAAATTCTGAATGTTTCAGGGGTGAATAAAGATGGTGATGGACACCAATGTCCCGCTTATTTGTAGCTCACGAATGGAATAAGTTTGACTCTGCCGTATTTGGAGTTCTACATAATGTAGCTTATCGCTGACAAAAATTTTGTCATTATTTGTCCGATAAGGCCTTGTACATTATGTAAATCTCCAAATTGTTTGCTCGGGCAATAGGCTCACTTTAGCAAGAAAATAAGCGGGGCATGGCTTTAATCTGTAAGTATATTAATGGAGAAAGAGGCATTTAATCGAATTTTTATAGCTATTAACAACCTATTTTTTTGAGCCGTTATGAAATGACAAAGGGGTTACTTTGTAATAAACAGCGAAGCGGTATCATAGATTGTAACTGTAAAGCTCTACCTAATATTTGGGGAAGAAAAAACGCACAGTATTAATAAAGTGTCTAGACTGTCAAAACGGTTGTCGGGTAGTTGTTACACTCACTCTGTGATAGGGATGAAAAGCGTAGCTAGATGGCAGAAGTTTTCAGCACGATTTGGTGACGGTTTGGTGACGCTATTTTAACCAGTCCTCAAAAAGCTAGACCATTGATATTGCTGGATTTGGATGAGATTTAATGGCGGAAGGGAGCGGGAGTCGAACCCACCGGTCGAACCTTAAGCCCGACCCTCCGGTTTTGAAGACCGGCAGCGCCACCGGACACTTTTCCCTTCCCCGAGAATAAATCGGCTGTAGGATACCGTGTGGCGGACATGAAAATCAAGCAGATTTAGGTCTTTACGACCTGCGTTGTCAAATAGGAAATTTCGATCACCCTTTTTTTTCCGAAAGTTTCCCAAAAAAAAAGGCTTATAGCAATTTTTAAGTGATATTTTTTATTACTAGTTAGTATATTTAGGGGAACAAAAGTAGATGCAGG
>CBDVDA010000070.1:0-16133 GCA_965372635.1 uncultured bacterium
GTTTAGCCGGGGTCGGTTTAGCCGCTACAGGCTGTTGGGCCGCTGGTTTAGCCGGGGTCGGTTTAGCCGCTACAGGCTGTTGGGCCGCTGGTTTAGCCGGAGTCGGTTTAGCCGCTACAGGCTGTTTGGCCGCCGGTTTAGCCGGGGTCGGTTTAGCCGCTACAGGCTGTTGGGTCGCCGGTTTAGCCGGAGTCGGCTTTGCTGCTACAGGCTTTTTTGGCGCCTTGGGTACAACTTTCTTTGGGGCGGGCGCCGGCGCCTGGGCAACCTCCTGGCCCGGGAGAAATTCCTCAATCAGGCCCGGGAATAGAGTATAGACTGCACCTGCACCTCCAACGACCACGAGTAATACGAGCAGCAGGATGGTTTTCCTGTCTAGGTTTAAATTAAATTTCCTTTTCTTCTTTTCAGTCGTTTCCTCTTCTTGCGGCGTGTCGAGTTCGGGCAGGCTTTCGCCGCCACCTAAAAGGTCATCGCCACCACCAAAATCGGACGCTGTGTCGCTACCGGAATCGCCACCGCCGGAGGTATCATCGCCACCACCAAAACCGGGCGCTGTGTCTCCGCCGGAAGCGTCTCCGCCTTCCTCTCCAAAACTGGGTTCGCTAAAGAAATCATCGTCCCCTCCTGAAGATGAAAAGAGATCATCGTCACCCATGGTTTGCTCCTCCTCGGCTTTTTATCCCACGCATGCTAAACAGGGTTGAACACGCATTCTCAGGGAATAGCAAATTTGATTAATCATACAACAAGAGAGGTAAAAGTCAAGTTAAAGTTAACCATACGATTTCATGGGTATAAAATGTCTTTTAATCGTGCTGTGTTGACAGCCAATCTTGCCGTAACTATATTTATAGTACAAACATATTACGATTAAGCCAGGGGAAGCCCATGAGGTTCGATAAATTTACCGTGAAGTCGCAGGAAGCGGTCGCCGAAGCGCAAACGCAAGCCGAGAGGAAGGGCCATCAGCAGATCGAGGGAGAGCACCTTCTTTATGCCCTCCTCGAACAGCCCGAGGGGGTGGTGCTTCTTCTTCTTAAAAAGATGGGGGTCGATCCGGGGTTGCTGAAAGGAGAGGTAGACAAAACGCTGAAGAAACTCCCCCGCGTTTCCGGAGAGGGTGCAGCGCAGGTCTATCTCTCGCCCGCACTTAACAGGGTCTTTATCAAGGCCCGGGAAGAGGCGGAAAAACTAAGGGACGATTACACCAGTACGGAGCATCTCCTTGTTGCTCTTTCGGAGGAGAAGGGGGCGGACGTCTCCCGGCTGCTCGGTGATGCCGGTGTTACCAGGGAAAGCATCATGAAGGCGCTGAAAGAGGTGCGGGGTTCCCCGCGGGTGATGGACCAGAACCCCGAGGGGAAATACCAGGCGTTAGAGAAATATGCGCGGGATCTGATCGATCTGGCGAGGCGGGGAAAGCTCGATCCTGTCATCGGAAGGGACGAGGAGGTGAGGCGTGTTATCCAGGTGCTCTCCCGGCGGACGAAGAACAACCCTGTTCTCATAGGCGAACCGGGCGTGGGGAAGACCGCCGTCGCCGAGGGTCTCGCCCAGCGGATCGTCTCGGGTGATGTGCCGGAGACACTGAAAAACAAGAAGATCGTTGCCCTCGATATGGGGGCGCTTATCGCCGGAGCAAAGTTCCGAGGCGAGTTCGAGGAGAGGCTGAAGGCGGTGTTGAGAGAGATCGCAGAAGCGGAAGGGGAGATCATCCTGTTTATTGACGAACTGCACACCCTCGTCGGCGCAGGTGCGGCTGAGGGCGCGATGGACGCCTCCAACATGCTGAAACCGGCCCTTGCACGCGGGGAGCTTAAGTGTGTGGGTGCGACCACCCTCGACGAATACCGGAAGCATATCGAAAAGGACGCCGCACTGGAGCGACGTTTTCAACCGGTATTGATCCAGGAACCGAACGTGGAGGATACCATCGCCATCCTTCGCGGCCTTAAAGAACGTTACGAGGTGCATCACGGCGTGAGGATAAAAGATAATGCCATCGTGGCGGCAGCCACGCTTTCCAATCGCTACATTACGGGCCGCTTCCTTCCCGATAAGGCGATCGACCTCATAGACGAAGCGGCATCGCGCATCCGAATCGAGATCGATTCCCTCCCCACCGAGATCGACGAGGTGGAGCGAAAGATCGTCCAGCACCAGATAGAAGCGGAGGCGCTAAAAAAGGAGAAAGATGCCGCATCTAAAAAACGGCTCAAATCGATAGAGAAAGAACTGGCGGAACTGAAAGAGAAGAGCAGTGCCATGAAGGCCCACTGGCAGTCGGAAAAGGAGGCGATCCAGAAGATCAGGGAGATTAAGGAGCAACTCGAAAGTATTAGGAGTGAAGAGGAAAAGGCGGAACGGGAAGGGGCGCTCGAAAGAGCGGCGGAGTTGAGGTACGGCAAACTGCCGGAACTCGAAAAGAACCTTGAAACAGAAAACAGCCACCTTGCTGCGCTTCAGAAAGAGAATAAAATGCTTGCCGAGGAGGTGGATGACGAGGATATTGCGGGTATTGTGTCGAAATGGACCGGCGTACCCCTGTCCAAGATGATGGAAGGGGAGATGGACAAACTCCTCAAGACGGAGGAGAATCTTAAAAAGAGGGTGGTGGGGCAGAACGAGGCGGTCTCTGCCGTGGCCAATGCGGTGCGCCGTTCCCGCGCAGGCCTGCAGGACCCGAACCGCCCCATCGGCTCCTTCATCTTTATGGGTCCCACGGGGGTGGGTAAGACGGAACTTGCACGGGCGCTTGCCGAGTTCATCTTCGACGACGAGCATGCCATGGTCCGCATTGACATGAGTGAATATATGGAGAAACATAGCGTATCCCGGCTTATCGGCGCCCCTCCCGGATACGTGGGGTATGAAGAGGGAGGGCAGCTTACCGAGACGGTAAGGCGGAGGCCCTATTCGGTTATCCTCTTCGACGAGATCGAAAAGGCGCACAACGACGTCTTCAACGTACTCCTTCAGGTCCTTGACGACGGCAGGCTCACCGACGGGCAGGGGCGGACCGTCGATTTCAGGAACACAATCCTCATCATGACTTCTAACATCGGGAGCAGGCATATCCAGGACTTCGACAGCGAAGGGTACGAGGAGATGAAAAAGATGGTCTGGGGTGAGCTTCAGACGAAGTTCAAGCCCGAATTCATCAACCGCGTAGACGACGTAATTATCTTTCACTCCCTCGGGCTCGAAGAGATCAAGGTAATTATCGATATCCAGCTGGAAAGGTTGAAGAAACTCCTTGCCGAGAAGAAGCTCACACTCGAACTGACGGAGGCGGCAAAAGAAACGCTCGCCTCCGCCGGGTTCGATCCCCAGTTCGGCGCACGCCCCTTAAAACGGGCAATCCAGCGTGAAATCCAGGACCCGCTTGCCATGGAGATATTGGAAGGAAATTTTATTGAAGGCGACACCATTATTGCCGACAAGGTGGACGTGGGGAACAGGCTGCTGCATTTTGAGAAGAAGTGACAGGTGCACCGCTCGATGTCATGTGCAAAATCACCGGGGGCGTGGATATCTGGATTCATCAAAGGGGCTGCGCCGGAGCAATCCTATAGGTTGGAAGGTTCCATCATCCAAGGAAAAGGTGAATACCTCTATTACACCGCTCTGGACTGAACAAGAGTTTGTTTTATTGAATGAAAAGCCCCGCTTGAGCGGGGCTTTTTTTGTTGGGGGATACTATCCTTTGTTACATCCGGCGCAATGCCCTACGGTTATTGAACTCTACCGTGCTATTAGCGGTCGGGTTGAATGACTGGGTGTGTAGCCTTTAATAGATCACCGTAAGTTGCGTCCAGTGCAAGCTTGTATTTGTTTAAAGCGATTCCCCTAATTTCATGAGTTTTCGTTGAGCCGCCACAGACCAATGCAACAACATTTCCTTTCGAGTCAATTATAGGTGCACCACTGCAACCCTCAAAATGTTCGTGCCCAGGATGTGAAACAGGAAGTTTGAAAAAATGAAAACTATCTTCTGCTCTTAGGTATTTCAGGGCAAGGTATGTTCTATGGTCAACAATCAATGCATTAAGATTAGAATCGAAACCAGGTAATACTTCACCCGAAAAACCATATATTTCATCGACTGATGGTTTGATGTTAAAATTGGGAGAAAACACAGTTCTTGTAAATTCTTCAACACATTCACCAGTTGGTTTCAAATGTTGGAAGTAAACTTCTATATCATTGGGAACCTCAACATGCGCAAAATCTATATTATTAATTTCCGAAGAACCCAATTGCATCTCAGCAAAAAAATTAAAGGCACCGGGCGAATAAGTTGCTGTTTCTTTTCTTTCTTTGTCTGTTTTAAATATCTTTTTTTTCTGCACATTGTTAATAGGTAGAAATAATTCTGCCTATATTGCGTAATATCCTGCCAATTCTGAAATTCTCAAAACAAAAAAGCCCGTAACCGTTTTGCCGGTTCGGGCTTTTGAAGATTGACTCAGTGCTGATTGGTCCCCCGCTTTCCAACGGGTCAGGCCCACCCCGACATTGGAACTATTCTATCCCCCAATCGCGGCCTTTGCAAATTATTTTAATAAGGTTTATTATTGAAAGCCGCTTACAGGTGAATAGAATCTGAAATGATGAGGAATTATGTCCCACCTTTTCGGCATTGTAGCCGATGAACGCTACCTGAATCACGAAACGGGCGAGCATGTTGAAACGCCGGACCGGCTCCGGGCGATTCACCGGATGCTCGACGAGACCGGCCTTCGGAAAAAACTCCTCTCCATCCCGCCCCGCTTCGCGATAAAAGAGGAAATTGCCATCAACCACGATCCGAGCTACATGGAACGCTTGAGCAAAATGGGGGAGAGCAATCTCGATGCCGATACGGTGCTTTCAGCACGTTCTTTCGAGACGGCTCTCCTCGCAGTCGGGGGAGGCCTCAACCTCGTCGATGCAGTCCTTAAGGGAGAGGTGGAGAGTGGCTTCGCCCTTCTCCGTCCGCCGGGACATCATGCGGAGCGGGAACGGGGGATGGGTTTTTGCCTCTTCAACAACATCGCTATTGCCGCACGGCATTTGATAAATGCTCACCGACTCAAGAGAATTGCCATCGTTGACTGGGACCTCCACCACGGCAACGGCACGGAGCACTCCTTTTACGGTGAAAAAGAGGTGCTCTATCTCTCCATCCACCAGCACCCCTGCTATCCCGGTACGGGGAGTTTCCATGATATTGGCGAGGGAGAAGGGGAAGGGTTCAACATTAACCTCCCCATTTCGGCAGGAGTGGGAGATGATGGCTACATTAAGGCCTTTCAAAATCTTTTTTTGCCGATTATGAGGGCCTATGAACCGGAGATAATTCTCATCTCCGCCGGTTTCGATTCACACCTTCTGGACCCGCTCGGCGGAATGGAAGTCTCGGCCACCGGTTTCGGTGAAATGACGAGGCTACTTGCGGAGGCAGCCGATGAACTTTGCAACGGAAGAAGCGCCTTTTTTCTGGAAGGAGGCTATTCGCTTAAGGGCCTATCTGAATCAGTGAAGGCGGTGATAAAAATGATGATTGATAAAAGAGCCCCGAAGGAACCTCTCACCAAAGGAATTTCTGCCGACCCCTTTATCGACCGGGCAATAGAGGCGTGCAAAAAACAGTGGGCTCTTTTAGAAGGGAATCCTTGACAAAGGTTCTTCAAGCGATTACCTTCTCCTTAAATAATGAGAAGGTCAGTATGACAACATTGTACCTGATATTCTCAAAATACCCCTCAATCCCCCTTTTCCAAAGGGGGAGCTAATTTCCCCTCTTTGAGAAAGAGGGGTCAGGGGAGATTCTCTAATCTGAAGGGTATCTCTATTAATCTGTCATGCCGGACTTGATCCGGTATCCAGGGGTCTGCTTTAACTGGATTCCCGCTTTTACCCCAAGGGCACTTTGTCACTTTGTTCGGGCGCGCGGAGTGACAAAATGTTAATTTTTAGAGGTAGCCTGAATATCTTCTTAACTTATGAATTTATCAGCAATAATAAACTAGGAGTAACAATGAAAAATTTTTTACTATCAGCCCTTCTATGGGCGCTGCTTTTATGGGGCAGCAGTCCGGCATGGTCGAACCCGGCGAGGGATATCAGCGTCGATCTCCTCGGCAACGGCCTCAAAATCATCACCGTGGTGGATCGGAAAGACCCCATCATCACCTTTCAGGTCTGGTACCGCGTGGGCGGAATCAACGAGATCACGGGAAAGACCGGCCTCGCCCACCTCACCGAGCATATGATGTTCAAGGGGTCGAAGAAGTACCCAAAGGGGGAGGTCTCGAAAACGGTCTCCCGTCACGGCGGGAATGAAAACGCCTTCACCAGCCAGGACTACACCGCCTATTTCCAGAAATTTGCTAAAGAAAAACTCCCTATCTCTCTCGACATCGAATCGGACCGCATGGTCAATATGGTCGTCGATCCGGCGGAATTTCTCCTCGAACGGGACGTGGTAATGGAGGAACGTCGCCAGCGAACGGACGACAACCCCACCTCCGCCGTTGTAGAGGAGATGTATTCGGCGGCCTTCAAGGTCCATCCCTACCGGAACCCCACCATCGGCTGGATGAACGATCTCAAAAATCTGACCCATGAAGACCTGATCGACTGGTATAAAACCTACTACGTGCCGAACAATGCCACCATCATACTCGTTGGGGATTTCGACCGTAAGGAGGCGCTGAAGGAGATAAAAAAATATTTCGACGCCATCCCGAGGGGGAAGACGCCCCCTGTAATGACGATCAGGGAACCGGAGCAGAAGGGTGAACGCCGGGTATGGGTGAAGAAGGAGGCGCAGCTCCCCTTCCTCTTTGCCGGGTACAAAACGCCAAAGATCGGCCACCCCGACGAGTACGCCCTCGAAATTCTCGCAAATGTCCTCTCAGCAGGGAAAAGTTCGCGCCTCTACCGGTCACTCGTTTACGACAAACAGATCGCCCTCTACGCCGGGGGAAGCTACGACGGGCTTTCGAAAGGACCGAGCCTCTTCTATTTCTATGCAGGCGTCAAGCCGGGGGTAAAGACGGAAGAGGTGGAGAAGGCCCTCTACGAGGAGTTAGAGAAAATTAAGAAGGACGGCATATCAAGCAAGGAGCTTCAAAAAGCGAAAAACCAGGTAGAGGCCGCCTTTATCATGGCCCAGGACTCCATTTTCTATCAGGCGATGACGCTCGGTCGTCTCGATGGCGCCGGGATGAACTATACCTATCTCGATAACTACATCGAAAGCATCCGGAAGGTAAGGGCAGAGGATGTAAAGCGGGTGGCGACAGCCTACTTTGTTCAGGATAAAAGAACGGTGGGAATCCTCGTGCCGGTGAAAAAGGATATAAAGAAGGAGGCAATAAATGAAACCAACTAGCCGAATCATTTCGGGAGCGCTCCTTGCCTTTCTTCTTCTCCTCCCACTCATAGCGAACGGACAGATACGAAAGCCGGACCGATTCGTTACAAAAAACGGCATCACCGTACTCCTCCTCGAACGGAAGGCGCTCCCCTTTATCACGGTAAACGTCGCCGTCCGGGCGGGCGCTGTCTTCGACCCCGAAGGGTTATCGGGGCTCGCCAACCTGACCGCTGACCTGCTCACGGAAGGGACGAAGAGCCGGAGTGCCAATGAGATCTCCGAAGAGATCGATTTCGTCGGCGGTGAACTCGGCTCCACGGGGGGAATCGATTTCGCCTCTGCCTCGATGCGGGTCCTGTCAAAGGACAGAAAGAAGGGGTTCGAACTCCTGGCGGATATCCTCGTAAACCCCTCCTTCCCGGATGCGGAGATCGAGCGGATGCGAAGCCAGATCAAGGCGGGAATTATCTCCAAAGCGGACGAGCCGGAGACGGTGGCAGCCGAGGCCTTCAACGAACTCCTCTTCGGCGCTCACCCCTACGCAAAACCGGCCGAAGGAACTCTGGAGAGCGTGGATAAGCTCAACAAAAAAGATGTTGCCGCTTTCCATAAAGACCATTACCTGCCGGGCAACACGATCATCACCGTCGTGGGCGACATCGAAAAGAGGGAACTAAAGCGCCTCTTAAAGAAATATTTCGGAAAGTGGAAAAGAGGTAAATCAACCTTCCGAACCTACGCGAACGCCAAAAAACTGGAGAGGCGGACGGTGAAAGTGATCGATAAGGAACTCACCCAGGCGACGGTGCAGCTCGGCCATCTCGGAATAAAACGAGACAATCCCGATTTTTACGCCGCCTATGTGATGAACTATATTCTCGGCGGGGGCGGTTTCGTCTCCCGCCTCATGACAGAGATCCGGGACAATAAAGGTCTCGTCTACTCCGTCTACAGTTATTTCAACCCACTGAAAGACCCCGGTCCCTTCAAGATCGCCCTTCAAACGAAGAACGAATCGGCAAAGGAAGCGATTGAAGAGTCGCTCCGGCTCATGAAAGAGGTCATCGAGAAGGGAGTAACGGACGCAGAGCTAAGGGATGCCAAGGATTACATTATTGGGAGCTTCCCCCTAAAGTTTACCACCAACAGCAAGATCGCATCCTACCTGACCTATGTTGAGATCTACGGTCTCGGCATCGATTACCTAGACCGTTTCCCGAAGATTATGGAGGCACTTACCGTAGCGGATATTAACAGAGCGGCGAAAGACTATCTCGACCCCGAAAACTATCTCCTTGTCATTGTGGGGAATGCTGAAAAGGTTGGGAGCATTGAGGACACTCCCTCAAAATAAAGTAGAGGGATAACCCTTTCAGGGTTGATTTTGCTATCTGGAGAAAAGCATCTGTCACGGACTTTCACGGACTAGTTGTTGAAAATCCTCAAATTATCTTAGGGTGTTGGAGAGTAAGGACTTTACCTCTGCCTTGTTCAGGGCTTTGGCGCATAATTCCAACGGCGACATGTTCCCTGATATCACGGAAGAGGAAAACATTGTTCAGCGGGTACACCTGAAGCTTATCCAGGATTTGTTTTATGGCGACACAGGTAAACAACAAAAACTTTTCTTTTATTCGTATGATTTCAAATTTGTGCTCACCTATCTGATAAGTTCGATTTATGAAGAATTTTATCACTCCGAAATAGAAGATAAAGAAAAGATTTCATTGTCTCCTCGTCCAGATGTGGCTGCTTCATATTCGGTTTCTGTTCGTCGGGCCGGAACTTTGCTTACAGCTTCCTTCAGACTCCGAGTCGCTGTTCGGCTAACGGTTCCCACCCTCAGGGGCCGTAAGGGACTTTCACCTTCAAGTCATCAATGAGCTGCCACAGTCCATCAAATGATGCTCTCGCGCCATGCTTGGCGCACAATGAAAAGGGCCGCTCATTAGAGCGGCCCTTTTTTGTTTATTAATTTCGGATTCAATTTTTACGATGTGTGGCTGAAATTCCACTCTTTCACCCAGTGTTCCGGGTCGGTCGGTACGTCCGGTTTTTCAGTCAACTCGCCCATAACATATTTGTGTATGGAAACCGCTGCCACCTTTGCCTGCCCCATGGCGAGGATAACGGTGGAGCCGCCGGTGATGGCATCCCCTGCGGCAAAGACCCCTTCCTTGCTCGTCTGGCAGGTTTTTTCGTCTACCATGATGATACCCCACTTGTTGATCCGCACCTTCTTGTCGGTAGAGGGGATGATGGGGTTCACGTCGCAGCCGAGCGACATTACCACCGTATCACACTCCTCGACGAAAAACTTACCTGTAGGCACAGGCCTCCTCCTGCCGGACTCGTCCGGCTCGGAAAGTTCCATTTTCTCGCACTTGATGGCTGTAACGAAATTGTTTTCGTCGGTAATAAACTCAACAGGGTTGGAGAGCCATTTCCAGTTGAGGAATTCCTGTTCCGCATGTTCCACCTCTTCCGTCCGGGCAGGCGCTTCTTCCCGCGAGCGGCGGTAGTAGCAGGTCGTCTCCGCGCCGAGGCGCTTTGACGTCCTCAGCACGTCCATGGCTGTGTTGCCTGCGCCGATAACGCCCACCTTTTTACCCTGGTAAAGTGGCGTTGTAAACTTGGGGTCGTCGGCATGCATCAGGTATATCCTGGTCAGGTATTCGTTGGCGGAATAAACCCCGTTTGCGTTGACGCCGGGGATATCGAGCATCTTGGGCAGTCCCGCACCGGTACCGATGAAGACGGCGTCGAAGCCCTCTGTCTCAAGCAGGTCGTCCAGGGAAAGTACCTTCCCTATAATCATGTTGTAGACAAACTGTACGCCGATATTTTCGAGAAGTTTTATGTCCTCGTCGATGACTTCAATGGGCAGCCTGAAACGGGGGATGCCGTAGACAAGAACCCCTCCGGCACGATGGAAGGCCTCAAAAATAACCACTTCGTGGCCTCTTGTTCTCAATTCATAGGCTGCCGTAAGACCGGCCGGGCCGGAACCGATGATGGCCACCTTTTTACCTGTGGCAGCCGGAATTTCCGGAAGTTCGAGTGTGCCGTTTTCGCGCTCGTAGTCGGCCACGTACCGCTCCAGGCACCCGATACCGACAGGGAGGTTTTTCTTCCCCACGATGCAGACCGCCTGGCACTGCTTGTCCTGCGGACAGACGCGCCCGCAGGCGGCGGGGAGGAAGTTGGTCTCCCTGATCTTTTTCGCTGCTTCAGCCGGTTTCCCGTCCTCGATCAATTTGATGAAGGCGGGGATGTCGATCCCCACGGGGCAGCCGGTCACACAGGCGGGATTTTTGCACTGGATGCAGCGCATCGCCTCGGCGATTGCCATCTCCGGCGTATAGCCGAGGGGAACCTCCTCGAAATGTTTGATCCGCTCTTCACCCGGATGAAGCGGCATCTCCTGGTAGGGGAGGTTCATCCTCTCCTTGTTGCTCAGTTCCTTCATGCACTCGTCAGACATAATTTTTTCTCCTGCACCCGGACAAACCGGATAAGTTACTAAATATCGAGAGTCGCGAACGCCTTCTGCTCTTCTTCGACAAACATCTTCTGTCTTTTAACCAACTGTTCAAAATCGACCTTGTGGCCGTCGAAGTCGGGGCCGTGGAAGCAGGCGAATTTCGTCTCGCCGCCTACGCTGACACGGCATGCGCCGCACATCCCCGTACCGTCCACCATGATGGCATTCAACGACACGAAGGTTTCGATGGCGTCGGCCCTTGTCATCTCGCTCACCGCCTTCATCATTGGCACCGGCCCGACGGCGAGGACATGGCTCACCTTCTCCTTCGCCATAATCTCTTTCAGCGCATCGGTGACGAACCCCTCTTTCCCAACGGAGCCGTCGTTTGTGGTGCAGATCACCTCGTCACACACCTTTTTCAGTTCATCCACCATAATGAGGAGGTCTTTGTTCCGTGCCCCGACTATCCCGATGACCTTGTTGCCGAGCTCTTTGAAATCGCGTGCCGTGGGTATAACTGCGCCCGTGCCGTAGCCGCCACCGATGACCACGCAGGTCCCCTCGTGCTTTTTGACGTGGGAACGCTCGCCAAGCGGCCCTACGATGTCGGCGAAACAATCGCCCACGTTCATGGCGTTCACCTCGGTCGAGGTCTTCCCCACCGACATGACGATAATCCGGATCGTCCCCTTTTGGGCGTCCCACCCGCAGATGGAGAGCGGAATCCGCTCGCTCATCTTGTGGGGCCGAAGAATGATGAACTGGCCCGCTTTCAGCTTCTTCGCGATAAAGGGGACTTCGATTTCGTAGAGAAAGGTCTTCTCGCAGAGTTCGCGCTTGGAGACTATCCTGTAGCTCTGCCTGTATTTGTCGGACAGGCTTTCCGCCGCCTTGCAATAGGGAAGGAACTGCTCCGCCTCGTGGCGGACGATAAAGGCGTTGTCCCACTCGTGCCTTTCGTCGTTTCCGAGGATGGCGTTAAAGGCGGAGAAGACTTTCTTCTTCTGTTCAGCGTCGAGGAGCCCCTTTTTGAGCATCTTGCCGAGCGCCCTCGCCGCATCTTTTCGTACGAGTGGTTTTAAGTCGGAGAGATGGGTATGGGCGGTGTCGAAGATTTTGAGGAGCAGCTTTTCGTCGAAGGCGTCTGCCGGAAGCCGCATGGCGATCTTCCCCACCGAGTAGAGCGCTTCGGCCCGCACCTGGAAGTTTTTCGACTTTGCCGCAACGAGGATTTCCGGCAGCGCCTTTAGTACCGAAGTATCCTTGAAATAGGAAAAGGCCTGCATGAGGTTGATGACGGCAAAGTCATCCTCGCGCTTGTCGTTCCACGTTTTCAACAGCAGCGGTACCGCCGCCTCGCCACTCAGAGCGATGGCTCGCCCGATATGAATGGTCGATTCGGGGTCCGCCTCGATCAATTCAGCCGCCAGCGTCTCTAAAACGGCATCGCCGAAACGGGCGATCTGTTTTTCCGCCCGGCGCGCCAGCTTCGCCATATCGGGGTGTGCCGCATTGTCGTGGTAGAAGATCGTGGAGAGTGCCGACGTGAGGTCCACCTTCTCCTCGTTCGTAAGATCGGCCAGTTTTTCCACCTGGTCGAGCACCCTAACAACCGATTCCTCACCGTCGAGATTGATTTGCTCTACAATGGTCTTAACTCTATTCGTCATATTTTTGTACCGCCGTTTGTTGGTTTTTACATTTAAAGCGCTCCATTATAGGGAAATTTTAGGGATTTTTCCACAGTTTTTTGATGCTTGAAAGAAGGAGATAAATCGTTTATTTTATGGCATCCTTTTTTGGGGAAGAATTAGGGCCTATTTTGTGGAATGGAACGAATATCTGAGCGTCAATGTTAGCGCAATAGACGGCCAGCATAAAAAGCTGACCGGAATCGCTAACCGGCTCTATAACGCCAGGCTGGAAGGACACAGCAACGAAGTGGAGGCGGAAGTCGTGGCGGAACTTTTAAGCTACGGTACGGAAGACCTCGGAAATGAAGAGACGCTCATGATAGAGGCAGGGTATCTCTCTTTTTCAGACCACGAGACGATGCACGACCAGTTCAGGGCGGAGTTGAAAGGGCTGTCGGCTCTGCAAAAAGAGGGCGGGACTGTGACGGACCAGATCCTCTATTTTCTGAAAAAATGGCTCATGGGCCATATCCTGAAGGCCGACAAGGAGGTGGGGTTCTTCCTGAACGGCAAAGGGATCAGATAGCAGGCGGCGATCGTTGCCTCAGATTTCGATGCTCCCCTCGAAAACCTCTTCCGCCGGTCCCGTCATGTAGACGAGGTTGTCTTCGCCCCAGAGAACGTCCAGGTCACCGCCTGCAAGACGGACCGTCATGCGTCGGTGGGTCTTGCCGTTCAGGATGGCGGCCACCGCCGAGGCGCAGGCCCCGGTACCGCAGGCGAGCGTTTCCCCCGACCCTCTCTCCCAGACCCGCATCTTGATTTCCTTGTCGTTTACGACCTCGACAAATTCCACGTTGATTCGCGCCGGAAAGAGGTTGTCCCTTTCGATAAGTGGCCCGCAGGTGGCGAGAGGAAAGTTGTCCACATCGTCCACGAAGATGACGCAGTGGGGGTTTCCCATGGAAACGCAGGTGATCTCGAACTCCATGTCGCCGAACTTGACCGGCCGCGATTTGATTATGCCGTCCAGCGCCACGGGAATCTCCTTACCTTCCAGAACTGGTTCCCCCATGTTCACTTCGATCAGCTCTTCCCTGATCTTCGGGCGGATGATTCCACTAATCGTCTCGATGGAAAGTTCTGTTTTATCTGAAAGGTTGTGGTCGGCAATGTAGCGCGCAATGCATCGGATGCCGTTGCCGCACATCTCCACCTCGCTTCCGTCGGCGTTATAGATGACCATTCTAAAATCTGCCACGTCTGACTCTAAAATGAGAAGCAACTGGTCGGCGCCGATCCCGAACCGCCTGTCGCAGAGCGCCTTCGCCTTGTTTTCCATATGCTCCGTTTCCCATTCGCGGCCATCGATAACGACAAAATCGTTGCCGATACCGTGCATTTTTGTAAATTCGAGGTACATAAACTATCTCCTTATTTTTTGGCGCTAATGAGCTACCTTTTTATTCTGTCTCTCTCAAGCCTCTTTCCGATTCGATTCCTGCAAGAGTGAGAATTTCCTCCCAAAGTTCCTCCCGTCCCGCACCCGAGGTGGAGGAAAAGAGGAGGTGCGGCCTCTCCAGATCGGCAAGGGCTGGTTGCAACTCTTTCAGCCTCTTCGCCTGCCCGTTTCTCGAAAACTTATCCGCCTTGGTGAGCACGACGACGACGGAGATGCCGTATTGCCGGACCATCTGAATCATGGTCCGATCCATCTCCGTCTGGTCCCGCCGCATGTTCTGCAAAACGACCACCGCTTTTAACGTCGTCCGCCCGGATAAATATCTGTCCACCATCTTGCCGAGGGCAACCCGCTCCTGCTTCGAAACCTTGGCGTAGCCGTAGCCCGGCAGATCCACGAAGACAAGGTTGTCGTTTATGAGGAAGAAATTGATAAGCCGCGTCTTTCCCGGCGTGGAACTGGTTTTGGCGAGCGATCTCCGGTTCAGAAGTTTGTTGATAAGGGACGACTTGCCCACATTCGACCGCCCAACGAATGCGATCTCCGGTAGATCGGTCTCAGCGTAATCGTCTGGAACAACGGCACTTTTCAAAAATGTGGAGGCCTTTATTTTCATCGCTATACGCTAGCACCAGAACTGTACGAAAGTCAATGGGGTAAGGGGGGGGGGATGGTCGAGTAGCCGGGGGCTGTTGCCAGCCCCAAGCCCTCTAAGAACCGGACGTGCGACTTTCACCGCATACGGCTCAAGCATCCCAAAGGCCTGCTCTTGCAGGGCGGCCCGGCTGTTTATAGTTTATAATCAGCCTTTGCGATATTTTTTGACTGCCATTTCCCTTTATGGTGGAAGCTGCACCAGCTAACCGAGGTTGCCGTCATTTGCTTTTCTTCCTAAAAGTGGTTCGGCCAAGGTTCTCACAAAGAGACACCTGTCGGAAGTGGGCTCCTTTTCTGGCAGGGTAACATTTAAACCCCTATCCCTCCAGTTACAGGAGGGCATTCGCTTTTTCCGACATCCCTCACCCGCACACCCATCAGCTTGCCTTGCGGTTCGCTTTCCCTTGAAGGGAGGCATACGGGGTTACCGTGTTCCGCTTAAATACCCGGTCAGGTTAGGTCTCGTCCTTACGCCGGTGGCGCTACATCTGCGGAGGAGGACGTTAGAACCTCTTCCCCTGGCCACTCACCTTTTGGTCCAAGCCTGTCAGCATCCTTTGGCTTGTTCTCATTGACGACGCTGCAACGATTCACATATGTTGACCATACTGTCCACCCTCGCTCCCTACCGTCTCGATGCTGGCAGAGTTGAGTTTTCCTCACGGTTAACTCTCCCGAAAGATATCCTTTCGCGGGCTACTTTGTCCCGGGAGCTTCGCACCAATCAGTTACCCGAAAAGCACGTCCCGGTAGGGTACCGGCGGCAGAACGCCGGGTTATGCCTTAGACTTAAAAGACTAATCATAACAGCTGTTTAAGCGACTTCACGTCGCACATAACGATTGAATTAACCGGCCGCGTTTAGCGAGTGAAGCGAGCTATTAGCGGTCGGGTTGAATGACAGGGTTAGATTGTATTTCTGTAAAATGCTCATCCCTCATAGACTTTAGGACAGCCTTAAAAAGTTTTGGGTGCTCCCACCATTCTTTATCTTTCGTTAATTCTGAAATATGTTTTTTTGTATTTTGACCAAAATAAACTGCATATAGGCTCATAACCACACTATATTCAGAGTATAGTTCATTAAGATCACGATGTGTCTTTACCATACTTTCGTATGACTTGGCAGTCCTGTCAAGGTCGTCAAAGTTTGTTACAATTCCTGAGAGTAATTTAGTGCTGTCACCATGTAATTTAGCTTTTTGATAAAGCGAATAGAATATTTGTTGTTTTGAAATAATTTTATGTGCTCTTTCAAGAAGTTCGTACTTAATAGCTAAAATTTTTTCTGATAATTCAGCTTGTTTATTTCTTTCCCACTGTTTGCTCTCTATTGATGCTGCATAAAAACTACCAAAAGTAGCTCCAAGTGTTGCTATAAATGCAGATATTATAATAATTGTAATATCGCGTTTTAATATTTTACTCTCCACAAATAGTTACCTCCAGATAAAAAAATCTAATAATTATGTCACTAGTGTCCGGTTAATAATTGAATAAATTCAACTGGTTACAGGTAGAGCC
>CBDVDA010000071.1:0-16116 GCA_965372635.1 uncultured bacterium
GACGAGAACCACCTTTTTGAAACTCTCCTTGTCCTTGCTGAAGATCGTCTCCAATACCTGCTTCGCCAGCAGATAGACGCTTCTCACCAGCGGGATCTTATCGACGAGCATCTCGCCGAGTTGGACCAGTTTCTTCCCGATGAAATTGGTGGTTACCATGCCGATCAAAAAAACGAGCAGCAGGGTAATAATCAGGCCGAGCCCCGGTATATGGAAGGGGAGGTAGGTGTCGGGATGAAAACGGGGCGGCGCGAAGGCGAGCATCTTGTCTGCCCAGCCGATAACGATTTTCAATATGTAGGATGTTAACCCGATGGGAACGACGACGAGGAGCCCCGTCAGGAAATAGGTTCTTATATGGTGCCTGATTCGTTTAAGCATCTCTGATTCTCCCCTGATCTGCCTGTTTTATCTTCCCTGAAGGGCGACGAGTGTTGTTTTCTCAGAGACAATGACGTTCTTTTCGTCCACGTAGATGAGCTTCGGCTCGTGCGCTGCCGCTGCCTCCTCATCGAGGCCCACATAGCTGGCGATGATGACGAGGTCTCCCTTGTTCACGAGCCGTGCCGCCGCACCGTTCACGCAGACAGCGCCGCTTCCTCGCTTTCCCGTGATGACGTAGGTCTCGAAACGGTTGCCGTTATTGATGTCGTAGATCTGCACCTGCTCGAAGGGGAGAATGTCTGCCGCCTCCATAAGCGCCGCATCGATGGTGATGCTCCCCTCGTAGTCGAGGTTTGCGTCGGTGAGCGTGGCCCGGTGTATTTTTGATTTCAGCATGATTCGTTGCATTTCTATTCCTCCTTGACGGATAAAATCATATTGTCTATAAGCCTCGTCCGGCCAGCCTTTGCTGCTACGGCCAAAAGAGTGTTCTTTTTAATTATATCGACCGGTTCCAGTGTCTCAGTGTCTAAGAGTTCCAGATAGTCGAGCATGAGCGTGGGAGCGAGTTCATTTTCCGCCCCGGCGATAAGGTGGGACGCCTTTAATTGCCCCTCCGAAAACATTGCCTCGGCTCTTTTAAGTGCGTGGCTCAGGGTGAGAGCCTTCGTCCTCTCCTCAGGTGAAAGGTAGGCGTTTCTCGAACTCATTGCGAGCCCGCCTTCTTCGCGTACAATCGGCATGCCGACGATTTTGATATTGAAATTGAGGTCGGTCACCATCCGCCGGATGACGGCGAGTTGCTGGTAGTCCTTCTCGCCGAAGAGTGCGAGGTGAGGCCGGACAATATTGAAAAGCTTGGCTACGATGGTGGCGACGCCTCTGAAGTGGCCCGGTCGGGTGCGGCCGCAAAGCGTCTTCGAAAGTTCCGTCACCTCCACAGATGTCTGAAACCCCTCTCCATAGATCTCCCCGGCGTCCGGGTAAAAGAGGATATCCACACCGGCAGATTCAAGGAGGGATATGTCTTTCTCCATATCGCGAGGGTAGCGGTCGAGGTCTTCCCCCTCTCCGAACTGGGTGGGGTTGACGAATATGCTGACTACGAGCAGATCGCCTCTTTTTCGTCCCTCGCGGATGAGACTCATGTGTCCCTCATGGAGATAACCCATGGTGGGAACAAAGGCAATCCGTTTGCCCTCAAGCCTCAAAGCCTCGGCAGCCGCCGACATTTCATCGATTTCACTAATGGTTTTCATCTGTAGAAAATTCTTCCTGTCTGAAATATTCGTCCTTTGCGGGAAAGGATTTCTCTTTCACCGCTTTGGCATATTCGTTAACCGCTTTTTCTGCCGTTGTCTTCAGGTCTGCAAAGTGGCGGACAAAGCGCGGTTTAAAGTCAGACAGGCCGAGCAGGTCGTTGATGACGAGTACCTGCCCGTCGCAGTCCGGTCCCGCCCCGATGCCGATGGTGGGGATTGATAGGGTCTCGGTGATTCTGCCTGCCACCTCTGCCGTGATTCCTTCCAGTACGACGGCAAAGGCTCCGGCTGTCTCAAGCGCCCTGGCATCCTCCAAAAGCGCCTCTTCTTCCCCTTTGTTCCTCCCTTTGATTTTATACCCTCCCATGACGGTGACCGCCTGGGGCCTAAGGCCGATATGCCCCATCACCGGGATATCGACGGCGGTGAGCCGCCGCACTGTCTCCGCCATGACGAGGCCTCCTTCAAGTTTGACTGCATCGGCGCCTCCTTCTTTGATGAGCCTCCCTGCATTTTTTATCGCTTCTTCGGGAGAGACCTGATAGGAGAGGAAGGGCATGTCGGCAACGAGGAAGGCTTTCTCTCTTCCCCGGTTGATGGCGCCTGTATGGGCAATCATCATTTCCATAGTGACAGGGAGTGTGGTCTCGAAACCGTAGACCACGTTGCCGAGAGAATCACCCACGAGCAGGACGTCGATGCTGCAATTGTCGAGAAGGCACGCCATCTGAAAGTCATAAGCGGTGAGCACGGTAATCGGCTCACCCCTCTCTTTCATCTGCCTCAGTTCGGGTAGCGTCATTCTTTTCTTTGTTTTTTCAGGCAATAAAAAAGCCTCCCCTCTTTTTTAAGGACGGAAGGCAGTTCTCCACGCACATCCTTCCACGTAAGGTGAAAGATGAACGGTAAATGGTTGTCTGCTTTAGCCGTCCCGGTCCAGCTATCTGGATCCAAGCGGTACGAAATGTTTCAGCCCCCCCCGCATTTCGCTGATTTCCTTCACCAGAAGGTTCAGGTCTTCCTCGTTTTTCACGAAGTCGATCTCCGAGGTGTTGATTACGAGCAGGGGGGTTTCGTCGTAATGAAAGAAAAAGTCGTTATATGCCCGGCTCAAACTCTCCAGGTATTCTAAGTCGATGTTTTTTTCATAGTTCCTGTTCCTCACATCCACCCGTTCCGCCAGCACCTCCATGTTCGCCTGGAGAAAAATGACGAGGTCCGGCTTCGGGAGCTTGGCGTCGAGGGTCTTGTAAATCTGCTCATAGAGATTGAGCTCGTTGTCATCAAGGTTGAGGCAGGCAAATATCCTGTCTTTGGCAAAGATATAATCGCAGAGGATCGTTTTGTCAAAGAGGTCGCACTGTCCCAACTCCTCCTGTTGCCTGTAGCGGTTTAGGAGAAAATAGAGCTGGGTCTGAAAGGAATATTTTTTCTTGTCCTCGTAAAAATCCTTTAAAAAAGGGTTGTCGTCCACCTGCTCGCAGATAACCCGGCCCTTCAACGCCTTGCCGAGGAGGGCGGCGAGGCTGGTCTTCCCAACGCCTATGGGCCCCTCTATGGCGATATATCTCGTGCTCTTTTCCGCAGACTTAGGCATCTCTACCCGGTGTAATGCACGATGCGCTCCTCTTTCCTAATTGAACCTGAGGGGGCGAATATGCATGAAAAATCATTTTTAATGCCCGATGAAAAATGTTCTTTTGTAAGGCTGTTGCATACCTTTCATGCAGATTGATCAGCCAGCTTCCCGTTTTCCTTGATCTCTGAGGCGAGCTTTCGAATTATGATTTCGAGATCGTTGATCTTGATCGGCTTATTCAGGTATTCAACGGCGCCGAGGTCCATCGCCTTCAGGTAGGAGGCGATTTCGCCATAGCCGGTCATGATGATGACGCCGAGATCGGCATCGATCTTTCTCGCCTCTTTCAGAAGCTCGATGCCGTCCATTTCGGGCATTTTGAGATCGGTGAGGAGTATGTCGTATTCCGATTTTTTAAGACTCTTTATGGCATCGATGGCCGACTGAAGGGTCTCGACGCTATAGCCCCGCTTTTCAAGCAGTCTCGAAAAGCTGTGGCACACGCCTTCGTCGTCATCTACGAGAAGAATCTTTATTTGTTGTTTGTTCGCTCCCATAATCAATGGTTAAAAATAACAAAAAAATGGCCGGATGGCAATTTATTTCCGAACATGGAGGCATTTGATGGCGATCTGTTTTGTTTGAAGGTTGACTCAAGTTGTTATTATGGAAGGGCGAAAATGGAATTTGAAAAACTCTTTAAAGCGCGTTGATATAAACCTTGGGGACCCTTTTCGTAATGCCGCAGAGGATTTCGTAAGAGATCGTTCCGGCAAGAGCGGCAACTTCATCGACGGGGATGCGGTTCGTCCCGCTTTCGCCGAAAAGCAGAACCTCATCGCCCGTCTCGACGCCATCGATATCCGAAACGTCGATCATGGTCATGTCCATGCAGACGCGTCCTGCAATTTTGGCCCTTTTCCCTCTAACAAGAACCTCGCCCTTTCCCGACAACTCCCGCCTGTACCCGTCGGCATAGCCAACAGGAAGAACGGCGATCTTCCTGTCGTCCGGTGCAATGTAAGTGCTGTCGTAACTAACGCGGAACCCCTTTTTCACGCTTTTCACGTCCATAATCCTCGTTTTGAATGTCATCACACTCTTCAGGCTATCGCTTTTATCTGCGGCGAGGGAGGGGCAGGCGCCGTAGAGAAGGATGCCCGGTCGCGCCATATTGAATGTCGTCTCAGGGTGGTTGAAGAGGGCTGCGCTGTTTGCACAGTGCCTTAATGGGACGTTGAAGCCGAGAGATTCTATCTCTAGGAGCGACTGGTTAAATCTCTCAAGCTGTAGGGAGGTATAGTCGTTTCCCGGGGACCCGGCGGGGGCGTCGGCGGAGGCAAAATGGGTGGCCGCACCCTCCACTTCGATGGCCGTCATCTCCTTGAGTGCGCTTAAAAAATCTTTGATACTTTCTGCCTGGACGCCGATTCGGCCCATGCCTGTGTCAATTTTTAGATGAATTCTTTTTTTTTCTCTCCTCAGATGCGCCTCTTCGTTGATTTTGCGGGCTGATTCAAGTGAAAAGACGAGAGGCGTCAGTTCGTAGTCGAAGGCCGCACTCTCCTGCCCGTCGAAAAGGCCTCCAAGGAGGAGAATGGGCGTCTTTATCCCCGCCTCCCTCAACTCAATCGCTTCTTCGAGGATGGCGACGCCGAGGAAATCGGCGTCCATCTTTTCGAGCTCCTTCGATATCTCTACGGCGCCATGCCCGTAGGCGTCGGCCTTTACAACGGCCAGAAGTTTACTTGACTCGACTGCGGATTCCCGGATGATACTATAATTGTTTCTTAGCGCCGACAGGTCAATGGAGCAAAAGGTGGGTCTCGAAGGGTAGGAAGTCAAAATAATCCTCTTTATTTAATGGATATGGTAGTCGTCAAGGTGCAGCGAGGGGCTTGTGCCTACCTTTATCGTGACGCCGAAACTTTTTTCGAGTGCACCGAGGTCGATTGTGAGGTCGTCGAGGAGGATGTCCGATATCTCGGGGTGCACATGGACCTCGATTTCATTCCCCTTTCTCAATAGGGATTCTTTCTCGATGATCCTTAATATGTCGAGGGCGATACTCTCCTTTGACTTCAGGTAGCCTTTTCCTTCACAGTATTCACAAGGCTTGCAAAGCACCTTGACGATGTTATGCCTGATTCTCTTTCGGGTCATTTCCAAAAGGCCGAGTTCCGATATTTCCGATACGCGGGTGATGGCACGGTCTTTTTTCAACGCTTCCATCATGGTGTTGTAGATTTTGTCCTTGTCGTCCTGGCGGATCATGTCGATAAAGTCGATGATGATGATGCCGCCTATGTTCCTGAGCCTCAGTTGGTAGGTAATCTCCTTGGCCGCCTCGAGGTTGGTCTTGACGATGGTGTCCTCCAGGTTTTTCTTGCCCGTATATTTGCCCGTATTGACGTCGATGGCCGTAAGGGCTTCCGTCGCCTCGATGATGATGTAGCCGCCCGATTTAAGCCAGACCTTCTCTCCCAGGATGTCGTCGATCTCCATCTCTATGCCGTAATGATCGAAAATCAGGTCTTCGCCATCAAAGAGTGAAACCTTTCCTGTGATATTTTCTGATATGTTTTCAATAAAGGAGATTACTTTATCAAAGGCCTCTTTCGAATCGATGACGATCTCCTCGATGTCCGATGTTAGGATGTCTCTCACCACTCGCAGCGTAATGTCGATGTCCTGGTGAATGAGGGAGATGGGCCTCGCCTTTTTTTCTTTCCTGCTCACTTCTTTCCAGGTTTTGAGGAGGTAGCTCATGTCGGCCTGGATGCTTTTTTCACCCGTGCCGATGGCGGCCGTTCTTAGGATGAACCCTCCCTCGCCAGGCCGGGCATCCATAACGACTTTCTTCAACCGTTCCCGTTCGTTTTCGTCTTCAATCTTTCGCGATATGCCGATATGGTCCGCCTGCGGCATATAGACGAGGTATCTGCCTGGAAGAGATATGTGGGAACTGACGCGCGCACCTTTCGTCCCTATCGGTTCCTTGGTAATCTGGACGATCACCTCCTGCCCCTCTGAAAGGAGATCCTCGATAGACGCTGTCTCTACGACGGGTCGTTCTGCGGAGAGGCCGCTTTCCTCCGGGGCGTTCATCATCATCTCGTATATCTTGACGTCATCGAGAACGTCGGCTACGTAAAGAAAGGCGGCCTTTTCGAGGCCGATATCGACAAATGCGGCCTGCATGCCGGGAAGGACCCTGTTTACGCGTCCTTTGTAGATGTTTCCGAGCAGGCTGGCGTCGTTGTTTCTTTCCACGTAGAATTCAGCCAGGTTTCCCTCTTCGAGCAGGGCGACGCGGGTTTCATGTCTAGATCGGTTGATGATGACTTTTTTGTCCATAGAATCAGCAGGTTCTCAGAGGTTGGTCCGCTTTCTTTGCTTTGCCACTTGTTTGAATAGCGTCTCCGTTTTCAGGACGGCGAGGCTTTCTTTCGTCTCATTCGTCAGGTGGAAGATGTAGGAGACGGCGTCTTTTGCCTTCATGCTTTTCCCTTCGACTGCCGATAGTTTTATCTCAATTACTCTGTCCGACGCAAGTGATAAATGATTAACCAACTCTTTTAGATCGATCTCTCTTGGCCCTTTTTTCGTAGTTTTTGTGGCGGGCCATGTCGATTCGGTATGAAATTTCTCAATCATTTCTCTTAAAAGATTTCCTGAGAGGACTACGTCGGGGAGGGTGACGCGATAGGTCTCTTCTTCGACGGAACTTGTAATGGAAGGAAAATCCTTCGTTACCTGTTTAACCCCGATAATCTCTATGCCGCTCGGGAGCCGGAGCTTGATCGCTTCGAGGAATTCCTCGGGTGACAGGACGCCTTTGACCTCCGCGTCGAAAAATTCGGACAGGCTTTCCGTTCCGAGGGGGACGGGGGAGGAGAAGGAGACCTTCGGGTGGGGATGAAAGCCTTCGGAGTAGGCAAGGGGGATCGAGGCGCGCCTCATCATGGCGAGGATCCCCTGCATGCTGTCGATGTGGCCAAGGAGGGCGGCCAGCCCTTGTTTGGAATAATGAACTCTCAGCCGTGTCCGTAACGGCGTTTCAGGTGACCTGCGTGCCTGACGATGGGAGATGGGATGTCCCCCGAATGTCCTGATCTTGATCTCTTTGTGGTCGCACACGCCGCAGACCGAGCAGGCCTCGTACCTGCAGTCTTCCGTCGGTTGTCCGAGTCCCGACCGTTCCAACTCCTTAAGGAGGAAGGCTTTATCGACGCCCGTATCGATACACTCCCAGGGAAGGACCCCTTCGGGGCTTTTCTCTCCGAGAAGTGAATTGACATCGATGTTCGCTTCTTTGAAGGCTTCTTCCCATGCCGTTTTATTGATCTTGTCGCCCCACCCGTCGAAACGGCACCCCCTCTTGAAGGCATCGACCAGGAGGTCGCCGAGTCGCCTGTCGCCCCGCGAGAAGACGCCTTCGAGAAGGCTCATGAAGGGGGCTTGCCATTTGAGTGAAATGGCCCTCTCTTTCAGGTTCTTCTTCAGATAGTTGTGCTTTTCCACGACCTCTTCAAGAGAGAGTTGCCTCGCCCACTGGAAGGGGGTGTGTGCCTTCGGGACGAAGGTGGAGAGGTTTACGGTAATGCCTTTAAGTTTGCCTGCGGCGCGCCCCTTTTTGAGGATCAGTCTCGACAGGCGCA
Source organism: uncultured bacterium (assembly GCA_965372635.1). Lineage (GTDB taxonomy): Bacteria > Desulfobacterota > JADFVX01 > JADFVX01 > JADFVX01 > CBDVDA01. The sequence continues at coordinate 7,887 of CBDVDA010000071.1, forward strand.
TGATCTCGTCCAGGTCTTCCTCTGTTTCCGTGGGGAGGCCGATCATGAAATAGAGTTTCAGCGCCTGGCTTCCGGCTTTTGACATTTCTACCACCGTATCCAAAATCGCCTCTTCGGTAATCCCCTTATTGATTAAATCCCGAAGCCTCTGGCTCCCCGCTTCGGGCGCAATGGTAAAGCTCTTGGCCCGCATTTTTTTCATTTCCTCCATGATGGTGGGAGTGATGGTGTCTATCCTTAGCGACGGGAAGGAGAGGTCGATGTTATTCGCCTTGTAACGTGCAGTCAGGCCGGGCAGGAGTCCGTCGATGCAGGAATAATCGCCTGTGCTGAGGGAGAGAAGAGCCACTTCGTTAAACCCCGTTTCCTTAAGCGCGCGCTCTCCCATAGAATCGATGAACTCGGGGGTGCGTTCCCTTACGGGGAGGTATACATACCCCGCCTGGCAAAAGTGGCAGAAACGGCTGCACCCCCTCGCCACCTCGATGGGGATCCGTTCGTGGACGGGCCGTATGTTTGGTACGATGAATCGAGTGGGGTAGGGGGCCTCTTCGAGGCTTTTTAATATCCTCCTCTTTGCACTTTTGTATCTTTTCTGCTTCGGAACGATCTCGATGATTTCTCCCTCTGTTGAAAACTCGACATCGAAAAAGGCCGGGATATAAACCCCTTCGATCTTCGAAAGTGCTTCCAGTAGCCCCTCTCTCTCTTTCCCGCTCTTTTCCCACTCAATAAAGGCGTCGCATATCTCAAGAATACCCTCTTCGCCGTCGCCCAGGAAAAAGACGTCTACAATATGGGCGAGTGGTTCGGGGTTGAAGGCTGACGGGCCTCCGGCGATGATCAGGGGGGCAGAGTTTTCCCTTTCAGTTGAAAAGAGGGGAATCCTACCGAGATCGAGCATGTTCAGAAGGTTCGTATAGCCGAGCTCATGCTGAAGGGAAAAGCCGATCATATCGAATTCGGAAAGGGGCAGATGAGATTCGAGGGAGCAGAGGGGGAGTTTCTTCTCCCTCAGGAGCGCCTCCATATCGTCCCAGGGGGCGTAAACTCTCTCCGCTGCAATATGGGGCTTGTCGTTCAGTATGGAGTAGAGAATCTGCATCCCCAGGTTGGATATGGCGATTTCATAGGTATCGGGGAAGGCGAGGGCGACCTTCATGGAAACTTTTAAAAGATCCTTTTTTACGGAGTTGACTTCTCCACCTGTGTACCGGCCTGGTTTGGCGACTTGAGTCAAAAGGCTGTGCGGATAGTTATTCATTATTATCTCGATGTCTACTTGTAATTCAGTTGATAAAGTGATTTTTTTAAAAAGTGTGGTGTACGCCGAGGTAGGCCTTGGTTGTTTTTTCCGACATGTTGTAGGCCACGTCGAGACGCCCGACTCCCTTCACTACTTTTTTAATGAAAAGGCGAAGTCCAATGCCGGCGCCCCAATTAAGTGAATCGAGGTCAACCGGTGTGCCGCTCGGCCAAGCGTTACCCGCATCGGCAAAGACTACTCCACCCCAGTAAACGTCGGTAATGGGGAAACGGTATTCACTGTTCAGTTGAAGTGATTTGTTTCCCTCGAATTCTCCTCTCGCATAACCCCGTATCGAATCGCTCCCGCCCACGTTCAGAAGAAGCTCCTCTGCATCGTCTCCCGACAGGTATCCCCCTGAAATCCGGTAGGCGATGTTTTTTCTTTCCGAGACGGGGATAAAGTGCGACAAACTTGCCCGGAAGGTGTATGCGTTGAAATCGGAGCCGAGGTCTTCGTCGGCGTGGGACAGGGAGAAGGATGTTTTAAAGCCGTCGTAGATATAGTTACCGAGATTGTCGAGATCGGTAAAGCTCGTAAAAAAACCGATTGACCGGAGGGTGTTATCCCTTAGGGGCCGCATTGCACCGCTCCTATAGTGATAGGCAGTCTCCGAAATTCCAAAGGACAAACCTGCCTCCAGGTTAGAGTCAAACTCCCACCCTGTCCCTATGTTGTACCCGTCTGAATGGGTTCCATATTCCGATGTGAGGACGCCACCGGTATATTTCTTATCGATTCCTCTCTCATGTTTGAACTCCGAGTAGAGTTTCAGTTGTTTGTGAAGGATGTTTTTTCCTTCAAGTTTGGCGGACATGTTGAACCCGAGGTCCGTTGACATTTCATTTTCCCACTTTTTGTAAAACCGCAGTTTGAGATAGGTTGCTTTCCCCGCCAGGTTGAACTCCTCGTACCGGATGCCGAGTCTCACCTCTCCGTCGCTTGTCCTGGATGCAATGGGGAGGGGGATGAAGGATATCTTCTCCCGCATTTCAACTATAATCTTTGCCGACATGCCGTCGTGCCAGAGGACCTCTTTGATGGACACTTCTGAGAAGAGCTCCGTATTGATGAGATTTTGCCTGCTGACAGCGATGTCGTCATCGGTTATTTTGTCTCCTTCTCTGAAGGTGAGTTCATTGAAGATAACTTTCGACTTTGTCTTGTTATTCCCCTCCAGTTCTATTTCTGCAACAACTCTATTTTCATCCGAAGCGGCAAATGAGTTCAATGTGAGTGAAAAAAATAAAAAGGCCGAGGTCAACAGATGTCGCCATCTCTGGTTGCTGGACGTCTCAAATACGGCAATTTTCATTAATTTAGGCTCACATAAAACGTGTAATATTAACAGGAATTGGCTGTTCGCTCAAGATAATTCCCCTGTTTCAAATTGACATTTCTCCCCCTATTACATACTATGACCGAAAAAAAGACGAGGAAGTTCACGATGCGAAACGATGGCAGAGGTTCTGAAGAGATGCGGCCTGTTAAAATTACCCGGGGTTATCTGAAACACCCTGAAGGGTCGGTGCTGATAGAGGTGGGGGACACGAAAGTGATCTGTACGGCAACGGTAGACGAGGGAGTTCCCCCCTTTCTCAGAGGCCAGCAGAAGGGGTGGGTGACGGCGGAATACTCCATGCTTCCCCGCGCAACCCATTCGAGGAGTTCGCGGGAATCTTCACGAGGAAAGGTGGGGGGGCGCACCCACGAGATCCAGCGGCTCATCGGTCGGTCGCTCCGTTCCGTTGTGGACCTGAAAAAGCTGGGTGAACGGACGGTCTGGATTGACTGCGACGTTATCCAGGCCGACGGCGGCACACGGACGGCGTCCATCACAGGCGCCTACGTGGCGCTCCACGACGCCCTCGGCAAGATCAAGGAGGACGGTCTCATCGCTGAAATCCCCTTTCTCGATTCCATTGCCGCCGTAAGCGTGGGAGTGGTGGCGGGAGACGTTTGTCTCGACCTCGATTATTCGGAAGATTCGACTGCCGATGTGGACATGAATTTCGTCATGACCGGCTCCGGCGATTACGTGGAGGTGCAGGGAACGGCAGAGGAGGCCCCTTTTTCGAAGGACGAGATGGCGCGGATGACAACTGTCGCCGCCAAAGGGATTGCCGCACTTTCAGCCATACAGAAAAAAGCGCTGGCTTCGTGACCGGTGGAGATCGTTCTCGCCAGCGGCAATAAGGGTAAACTTGCGGAATTTGCCGAACTTTTCCGGGGAACCGATTTTTCATTCAAATTGATGAGTGACTTCCCGGAGGTGAGCCTGCCGGAAGAGACGGGTCACACCTTCGAGGCGAACGCGCTGCTCAAGGCAACGGCGGTCTCGACTGCCACGGGGCATATCGCCCTGGCTGACGATTCGGGGCTCGAAGTGGGAGCGCTTGGCGGCGCTCCCGGCGTCTATTCAGCCCGGTATTCGGGGGAGGGGGCGTCCGACGAAGAGAACAACGAAAAATTGCTCGAAGCGATGGCTGGTCTTCCCGTCAAGGAAAGATTGGCCGCTTTCGTTTGTGTCATCGCCGTGGCGGCGCCTGCCGGATGGACCCTTACCGCTTCCGGTCGGTGTGAAGGACGGATTGTTACCGAACGCAAGGGGATCGGGGGCTTCGGGTATGACCCTCTCTTTTATGTCGAAAAATACGCCTGCACTATGGCCGAACTGTCACATGACAAGAAAAATGGAATCAGCCACCGGGGAGAGGCGGTGCGCCAAATCCGGGAGCAACTCCCCGCCTTTCTCGACGCCTCATCAGAGATGCAACCGCACAAATAGATTGAAAGAAACGCACCCTTTGTGGTACCTTAGGCCGGTGTCGGGGCGTAGCGCAGCCTGGTAGCGCACCTGGTTTGGGACCAGGGTGTCGGAGGTTCGAATCCTCTCGCCCCGACCATTCATTTTTTCTTTCCCATCACCTGCCTTAAAATATGCGCCTGTAGCTCAGATGGATAGAGCAACTGCCTTCTAAGCCGTAGGTCGCAGGTTCGAATCCTGCCAGGCGCACCATTTTATTAATTCCACCGCATCAAATTTGTTCGCACGAAGTTAAAAAAACATTGATCCAAAAGCTCATTAGGACTAAACTGTCCTAGTAGAAGGTTTTTTTGTCAAACGCTTTTCTGTCGTCTATACTTAAACTATAAACAGATAATCAAGGAGGTTCCGCCATGTCGAAGACGCTTAGATCGAGGTTCAGTAAAACACTCTGCACGTTTCTCGCCCTTTCTATGATAACCATGGGGTTTCCCCTGAACCTTTTCGCGGCGGATGCCGTTCCGGCCAAGATCATCTTTGAAACTCAACCCAAGATGTACTATAAAGCCGGCGAGTTGGTTGAGCTTAAGGCCTACGCCGTAGATAAGAACGGCAAAAAGATCACGAAGGGCTGCGACATGCAGTACAGGGCGTTCAATCCGGTGGGTGACAATACCATCGCCGGTGGTGCGCCCGGCCGTGGGAAGTTGTTGCTCAAGTTCGGTGGGGATTCCGCTGTGGCCCAGATCGGCTCGGGGAGCGGCATCGTCCGGAGCAGCAACGCCCGGGTGGAGGCCTACTGCAGGAAACAGCCGAAGGTGAAGGCCCGCAAGCAGTTTAAGACCAAAGGGGAAGCCATGACTCCGCAGGAATTGGCCGCCGAACAGGCGAAGTTAAACACGTTCTATGCGAATGGCACGATTCCTCCAAACGTCCAGTTTGCCGGGTTCCAGCCGATCGCTCCTCCTGCGCCTGTTACACCTGCACCTGCTGTTAGTGGAGGTGCTGCTGCCGCTGGTCCCGATATGACGCCGCTTATCATCGGCCTTGGCGTGGCCGGTGCCGTTGGGGTTGCCGTGGCTGTGGCTGCTGCTTCTTCTACCACCACTACGGGTGGTGGTAGCGGGTGTAGTGCCGGAAAGGCGCCTTGCGGGGGCTACGGCGTCTGCTGCACCGATTTATATCACTATTGCCCGAGCAATAACGTGTGCTACCAGACAATCTTCAATGCTTGTCCCGGTGCGACAACGACATGCCATAATTAAACGATAGAGGTCTCTCCATTCTCTATCTGCCCCGGGTGGGAGTACTTATGCGCTGGATTTTTTTCGTAGCTGTCGGTCTCTTTATCGCGCCCTCTCTCCTCTTCGCCGGGGCGGCCTCCGAACCGCTCGGCATCGACAGCGCAATCAACTACGCCCTCAAACAGAACCGTAAACTCCTTCAAAAGGCGATTAATGCCGAGGCGAGCCGCTATGATATCGAGGCGGCTAACGCCGACTTCGAACTTCGCTGGCGGCCCGAACTTTCGGCGGGTTATTCCGACGGGAACGAGGAGCACGGTGTGGGCCTCTCCACATCGAAAAAATTTGCTTACGGCACGGTAATTACCGCAGGTGCGAATACGACTGAAGGGTACGACGAGACGGCCGGTGCACGCCTCAACAAGAGCAGGGCGAGCATTGCGCTTGAACAGCCCCTCTTCCGGCGCTTCGGCCCTCTGATGAACCGGGAACCGGTGGTTCGTGCCGACCGGGGACTGCTTTCTGCACGCCGAAACTATGAACTCCAGAAGAGTGACCTCGTTGTCGAGGTAGTCGATCTCTATGAGACGATCAACCGCCTCGAAGAGTTGATCCGCATCGACGGCACTTTCTTAAAAAGAATGGATGACCTCTACCGTATTACGAAGGCAAAGGAAATTGTAGGTCGTAGCACGCGCATCGATACGCTCCGCGTCGAACTCCTTCGGGGGCAGGCGGCTGCTCGGCTCGAAGCTCAGCGCGAGCGTCGCGAGACGGCCATCCGCGCCTTTGCCGATCTGCTCGGATTTAAACTGGATCAAACCTTTGAACTGGAACCTGTCCCACTCATGACCGTCGATCTGCCCAAGGCAGAGGAGGCCGTCCGCATTGCTCTCGAAAACCGGCTCGACTATGCCGAGGTGTTGCAAGGCGCAAGCGATGCGGATCGGCAGGTGGCCATTGCCCGCAAGGGATTGCTGCCCGATCTTAGCCTCCTCACCCGGAAACAATGGACGGGGGAGGGGGATAGCGCGTCCGAATCGAGGAACCTCGATGAGCATGAATGGTTCGTGGGGATGACCCTCGCTACCGATTTCAACCGGACGGCGGAACGGGCGCAGTTGAAGCGGAGTGTGGCGGAGCGCGCCTCTTCGAAGGAGACGGTGAAGATTGTCGAACTCTCCATTGCCCGGCAGGTGCATAGCCGCTTCCTCACCTACCGGCGGAGCCGGAAGGAGATGGAAATTGCCGAGGGGAACCTGAAACTGGCCAGCGCCAGGCTTCAACTAGCAAAACGGCTTTTCGAACTGGGGCGGAGCGACAACCTCTCCGTTACCGATGCCGAGGAGGCCTTTCTTCAGTCTGAAGCGGCGCACCTGGAAGCGCGCTCCAACGCTATACTTGCAGGGTATAAGCTTTTCCGGACTATGGGAACCTTGCTGGAAGCGCCCACTGACCTTAAGCCTTCCGTCAGGTGGAGTTAGATGAAACGGACAGTCTTCATACTCCTTGCCCTTGTCGCTTCTGCCACCCTCTATTTCGGCACTCTCTGGAGTTCCGCCGTTAAAAGCGATGAAAGCGTGACCCTTGTGAAGGAGCCCTTTACCGTCTGGACCCCCTACCAGGGGCAGGTCGAATCGCGCAAGGTGGAGATGATCGCCTCGAAGTTTAAAGGCGGGGCGACGGTGATCGAACTCGTTCCCGAAGGGGAGCGGGTGAGCAAAGGAACGGTTCTCGTCCGCTTCGACGCGTCTGAACTGGAGCGTGAAAAGGTCAAACTGAAACGGGATTACGCCCTCGCTCTCTCCGAACTGGAGAGTCTCGAAAATGCAAAGCTGCCCCTCGGAAAACGCGAACTGGAGGTAAAACTCCTCGAACTTAGCGCCAAGCTCGATGCGGAGGCACAGTATCTCAAGTCACTCAATCAACTGGCCGCCGAAAACCTAGCTTCCGGACCGGAGGTGAACCAGCAGAAGATGAAGGTGGAAAAGGTGAAGACCGAACTGGATACCTTAAAGCTGAAGGTGCAACTCACGAAGGATTATCTTCATCCCTCCGAATTGAAACGGGCGAGGGCAAAAGTCGCATCCGCCAGGCAGGAACTCGATCTTGCGAGGGAGCAGATAGAAAACAGCGTCATAAAATCGCCACGCGACGGTGTCGTGGTCTACAAGCCGATTGGTGTGGGTGAGGAATACCGCACCGTTCGGGTGGGTGATACGGTCTACCAGAACCAGCCCTTCATGGTGCTTCCCGACATGGAAGACCTCATCGTTCGTATCGCAATCCCCGAGGGGGAGTTGGCACGTGTTCGTGAGGGGATGAGCGCCCTCGTTCAGCCGCTCGCCTTTCCCGGACTGAACCTGGAGGGCGTCGTGGAAACGGTCGGCTCAATGGCGCAGTCCGCTCCCGAGAGGCCCCGGTGGCAGAAGTTTTTCAATGTCGTCATCGGCCTTAAAACGGCAAAGAGCGGGGTAAGACCGGGGATGACCGTTACCGCCCAAGTGAGGAGCTATCAAAAGTCCGATGCGCTGCTTATCCCCCGGAGCGCCGTCAAGTGGCGTGAGAAAGAGCCCTACTGCGAACTTCTAAGCGGATCGGTGGAGAAGGTGACCTTCCTAAAGCTCGGCTGGTCCGACGATAGCCGCTTCGAGGTGATGAGCGGCCTCAATGCGGGCGACGAGGTTAAGTTAAACTAACGAAGTTCACTGAGGTGACGTTTTACAAATCGATGATTTAAACCCATCTCTGCCTCCCCTTGAAGGGGAGGGACTGTTTCTGCTCTCCTCCTTCAGGGAAGGGGTACTGTTTTTCCCCCTTTCAAGGGGAGCCACAGCTAACCTCTCCCCCTTCAAGGGGGAGATTGAGAGGGGGATTGGACAAAAGCCAGATTACAAATTGTAAAGGCTACCT
>CBDVDA010000072.1:0-15990 GCA_965372635.1 uncultured bacterium
GGGGCTTGAAATAGAAGTAAAGTTTTCTGGTCATCGACTCAAACGACACCCTCTTTTCTTCATCCCTTGAAAAAAGCAGGCCGCCCGCCGTGATAACGGAAAACCTGAAGGAGAGCGGAGCTGTATTGAGCGCCCTGCAGTCGATGCTGTATCCTTTCAGCTCCCTTTCCAGTCTTACAGCAAGGTCGAGTTGATACCGTATGGGGGACAAACCCTTTGTAGCGCCCTCATCGATATAGACGGACAAATCTATGTCGTTAAAACCTTCACTGTCAATAAATGAACCGTAGAGGTAGGCAAAGCATACAGGGAGTTCACCGCCGAAAAACTCCGAGACCCTTTGCCGGAGGAGTTCTTTCTGCCCTTCGCTAATCTTGTGTTTTTTTGATATGCGCATGGTTTGGTGAAAAATATATTAACAGAGGTCTGGTGGGCGCATCAAGCAAATTCACGATGAAACGGGGTAATGAGGGGCAACAGCGACCAAAAACATTTCCCCACCCCCGGTGGGAGGGGAGTAGGGGGAGGGGGTTATATGCCGGAGGGCAATCTTTCTGTTTCCGCCATCCAACAACAAATAGGGGCGGCTTTAAAAGCCGCCCCTACGCGCGACAAGCCAGGTCACACGCGCGGGCGAGGGCATCGGCCCCTACATAGAGAATGTAGGGCCGGATCCCTGAACAGGCCGAAAGGTTGATGTTTCGGCGAGTCCCCTCGCCGAAACGAATACCACGAAGAATTGATTTCGGTGGGGGGATTTATGCCCGTGGGTACACACCGAAATATCCACTGTAAAGCTCCTCCCCCTTAATGTAAGGGGAGGCTGGGAGGGGTTATATTCCAACGCTGAGAAGTCGTTAGATAGCGAAAATTTAATTCAGTTCGGCAATTCGCCCGTCTCAAGCATCCTATTAAATTGCTCTTCAGTAAGAATAATGGTCTCTTGCTCTTTAGCTTTTTTTAATTTAGCTGGGCCAGCGTTACTGCCGATACAAAGAAAATCTAACGATTTTGTGACAGACTTAGCGATATGCATGCCTGATTTTATTGCGATTTCAATAAGCCGGTCTTTTTCTGCTGGATTGAAACCTGTGAAACAAATTTGGTTTTTACTGTTCCGCTTTTTGGAAGGTCGATTTCCATAAATCCAAGCCCAACCTTCGCGGTCAGTCATTTCTGCAATTTCTTCGTCACTAAAATTGCTTTTTGACCTCAGTATTCTTGTAACCTTTTCTCCAGCCATTTTTAGCCCAAATCAAGGCGCAAAGACAATTCCGTGTGCAGACATGCGAAATTTATCCGTTTTTGTTTTTCTTGTTTTTGATGGAACATATAATGCCTGTTTAATTTTTTCATCTAATTCATCTTTGGTAATACCATCAACTAGGAAAAAAAGAATATCAACAGATGGAGAGATAGAACATCTTTTTTCATCAGGTATAAAAATCAAATCACCGAGTCCTGCTTTTTGCGGAGAATAACTTTGCGGGTCACTAGACAGATGCTGCTTCAATTGAGAATAAACTTTTATATACTTTTCTCTAGAAACAGAACTGGCTAAATCATGCACCATGACGAAAACAGGAGAACCACCAGCAATTTCGAGCGCTTTCTTTTCAAATTGAATTAGATTTTTACTATTAGTAACCTTACTAGCTGTGATCGGGGGTTCGGGATTTGCCGATTTCTTATCGAGTATGCTTAAATCGCCTTTCCACAGCATTGTGAAGAGACGGCCTTGTGTCGTGTGAATTTGACCGTGCCCCACCCTAGTTAACTTTTCATACAAATCAAGGCGTACTTCCGTATCCCAGTTACGTGACAATACGCTCTTCTCATTATTTAATGGGGCGCCAATAACCTTTGACGGATAACGAATTTGAAGTGAACTATTGATAAAACTTTTTGAGGTGCCCCACTCTCCATAGGCTTCTTCTGTATCATAGAGCACGTCCCCTTCTTCAAACCTGCACTGGAAAACAGCATCTGCAAACGCTTTAGGAACGGCCCACTTAAAACCTGAAAAAAATTCCATTAACAAACTCCCATAAAACTAATTAAAACAAGCTCTGCTGTACTTCAAACATTGTCTTAAAAGCTTCTTCATCCAACGTTTTAATTCCAAGCTCCTTAGCTTTATCGGACTTTGAACCTGGACTTTCACCAACAACAACATAATCGGTTTTCTTGCTTACACTTCCAGAAACCAGGCCTCCCTCATTTTCAATTAGATCTTTTGCCTTGTCACGGCTAAAGGAAGATAACGTTCCAGTAAGCACAAAAGTCTTTCCATCGAATCGTCCTCCCCTTCTCTTGGCTGATTCTTCATATACAACGCCCCCCTTAATTAGCTTCTCAATAAGGGCAAGGTTTTTCGCGTTAACGAAGAAGTCTTGAATGCTACGCTTAACTTCCTCTCCAATATCTTTAATTTTTTTCTCAGTTATATTCTTAGAAAGGTTTTCAATGTTTCCAAACTCCTCCGATAAAACTCTTGCAGTACGACTCCCAACGTTATTAATGCCAAGAGAATATATTAATTTCGGCAGGGTTGTCTTTCTGCTCTCGTCAATTGAATCAATGATTTTTTGCGCTAACTTATCGGCAAAACCTTCCAAAGTAAGTATCTTTTCTTTGCTCAGGTGGTAAAGATCACCGGCATCCTCTATCAGCCCTTTTCTAACCATTTGTTCTATATGTTTCAGGCCAAGGCCATCAATATTCATCCCACTTTTAGAAGCGAAATGCCAGATAGATTCTTTTACCTGAGCAGGGCATGATTTATTTTTACACTTATAAAAAACATCTTCTTTAATTATTTTACTATTACATTCCAGGCAGTACTCCGGAAGTTTATAGGGTACGCTGGATTCGGGCCTTTTCGACAGAATGACCATTACGACTTCAGGAATGACATCACCAGCTCGCTGGACAACAACAGTATCCCCAACCCGTACATCCTTTCGGTCATTCTCATCCTGATTATGCATGGAAGCATTTGAAACAACTACACCTCCAACCTTGATAGGCTCCAACTGCGCTACAGGCGTTAATGTACCTGTTCTACCTACACTGGGAATAATCTTATTTACTATTGTTTCTTCTCGTTCCGCAGGGAACTTATAAGCTATTGCCCACTTAGGCGACTTTTCCTTTTCTCCTAAATCAACCTGTGTTTTAAGGTTGTTAACTTTAACCACTACGCCATCTATTTCATATTGAAGCTTATCTCTTTTTTTAGTCAATTTTCTGATATACAGCACTACGTCATCAATGTGAGAACATTTTTCAACAAGAGGATTAACTTTCAGGCCCCAAGCCTTCAATGCTTCTAGTATTTGCCATTGGTTAACAAATTCGACACCAACAGCTTTTCCCACTCCATAACAATAAATGTCAAGAGGGCGGTTTGCTGTAACTTTTGAATCAAGCTGCTTGAGCGACCCGGCGGCTGCATTCCTCGGATTTGCAAAAAGCGCTTCTCCATCTGCTTCTCTTTTCTGATTTAATTTATTGAATGCTTCTAAAGGTAAAAAAACCTCTCCTCTTACTTCCAGTTTATCGGGGATATTATATGAATTAGATTCACTCAACTTTCGGGGCAAAGAATGGATAGTTTTGAGATTCAAAGTTATATTCTCTCCTCGTGTTCCATCACCTCTTGTAGAACCAACTACGAACTGTCCTTTTTCATAAACCAACTCAACGGCAAGCCCATCCATTTTGGGTTCGGCAACATACTCAATATTTCTGTAAAAACCTGGCTGTTGTCTTCTAAGCCATTTAATTGGCGCTGTTGCATCTAAACCTAGTTCTCTTAATTTATTTTTAAAACCTTCATCCATTTGATCAATTAAGTCAGTAGTTTGTTGTTCATCAGGTTTTACCCTTTTCCATTCTCTTTTTATTTTTGATTTCTCTTTTTTATTTTTTTCATACATTGGTTCTATTTTGGATAACTCTTTCCAAAAATTTTCAAATCTATTAATCAGTAAATCAAGCCTTATTCTCTCCTCAAAGCTTTTGAGTTCTTCCTCGTTCATGGCATTTGCTAAAGAGAGCATGGGGATGGAATGCTCAACCGTGCCAAAAGCTTCAAGCGGTTCCGCCCCCACCTTCTGCGTGGGCGAGTCGGGTGTTACGAGATCAGGAAACGTCTTTTCCAGTTCTTCCAGTTCCCGCATCAACCGGTCGTACTCAGCATCGGAAACCTCCGGGGCATCTTGAACGTAATACCGGTCGTTGTGATGATTGATCCCTTCTCTTAGTTGTCCAGCCCTTTTTGCGGCCTCGTCTTTCGTCATCTGTATCCTCTATTTTGCCTTCTGCCGTCCTATTTTAGAAGCGCTCACCCAAAAACTCAACCAACTAATTCGTTCTTTCCCCTTTTTTCCTATTAACTGCGGGAATTTAATTACCTTTTAGGTTTGACAGCCTGCAACCAATCCCATTAGAATGCATCAAAAGAGTAAAAGCGAAACAGGTTTATAAAATGGCCAACGATCAAAACAACGAGACGCCTAAAATTCCGAGTGAACTGATCATTCTTCCCCTCCGGGACCTCGTCGTCTTCCCCTACATGGTCCTCCCTCTCTTTTTCTCCCGTCCGAGCGTCATCGAAGCCATCAATGAAGCGATGATGGGAAACCATATGGTTGGGCTCGTCGCCCAGAAAGAGACGAAGAAGGACGATGTAACGGGTGAAGACCTCTACCCGGTGGGGACGGTGGCCACCATAAAGAAGATGGTCAAACTCCCCGAAGGGAGTGTGAAGGTTCTCATTGAAGGGCTGCAGCGAATCAAGATCACCGAGTATACCCAGCAGGGACCCTTTATAAAAGCGAACGTAGAGGTAGTCCAGGAATTCCATGAAAAGAGCATGGTCATCGACGCCCTCGTGCAGAGCGTAAACGCCATGTTCAAACTCGCCCTCGCCCTTGGGCGACCGCTGCCGGACGACGTGATGCAGATGATCGAAAAGATCGAAAACCCGGCGCGGCTCGCCGATCTTATCGCTGTCTACCTCCCCTTGAAAGTAACCGACGCCCAGGAGATCCTCGAAACCTTCGACCCGCTGGAGCGGGTGAAGAAGGCCTTCCTTCACCTGAGCGACGAGGTGAAAAGCCTGCAACTCAAGACCAAGGTCCAGCAGGATGTGGCAAAGGAGATGGGAAAGAACCAGAAAGAATACCTCCTCCGCCAGCAGATGAAGGCGATCCAGAAGGAGCTGGGTGAGGAAGACCCTCATACGGCCGATGTGAACGACCTGAGGGATAAGGTAGAAATGGCTGAAATGCCGGAGGAAGTGCATGAAATTGCGGTCAAGGAGCTGGACCGGCTCGAAAAGATGAACCCCGCATCGGCGGAATATAATGTTTCACGCACCTATCTCGATTATCTCATCACCATCCCCTGGAATAAGGCGACCGAGGACAACCTCGACATCAACCGGGCCGAGGAGATACTGAACGAAGACCACTACAATCTCAAAAAAATCAAGGAACGTATCCTTGAATACCTCGCAGTAAGAACGCTGAAGGAAAAGATAAAAGGCCCCATCCTCTGTTTTGTGGGGCCTCCCGGCACGGGGAAAACCTCGCTCGGAAAATCCATAGCCCGTGCGCTCGGCCGGAAGTTCATCCGCATTTCGCTCGGCGGCATGCGGGACGAGGCGGAAATCAGGGGGCACCGCCGCACCTACGTAGGCGCCCTTCCGGGGAGAATTATCCAGGAGATCAAGCGGTGCGGCTATAATAACCCTGTCTTCATGCTCGACGAAGTGGACAAACTGGGCCAGGATTTCCGGGGCGATCCCTCCTCGGCATTGCTTGAAGTACTCGATCCGGAGCAGAACTTCTCCTTTGCCGATCACTACCTCGACGTCCCTTTTGATCTCACTAACGTCATGTTCATCACCACCGCCAACATCATGGACCCCATCCCACCGGCACTGAGGGACAGGATGGAGGTAATCACCTTATCCGGATACACGGAAGAGGAGAAGGAGAAGATCGCCTTCCAGTACCTCGTCCCGAAGCAGTTGGAGGAAAACGGGCTGTCAGATCATCCGCTGGAATTCAAAGAGGAGGGGATATCGAAAATCATCAAGGAGTATACCCGCGAAGCAGGGCTTAGAAACATGGAACGGGAAATCGCCGCCGTCTGCCGGAAGGTGGCGCGGGAAATTACCCAGAAGAAGGATGGGAGAAAGGTGATTGCCGAAGCGGACATCGAAGAACTTCTCGGTCCGAGACGGTTTTATACCGAAATAGCCGAAGAGAAAGACACGGTGGGCGTAGCAACCGGTCTTGCCTGGACCATGGCGGGCGGCGACATTATATTCGTGGAAGCGCTCAAGATGAAAGGGAATAAAGAACTCATCCTCACCGGTTCTCTCGGCGACGTGATGCGCGAATCGGCCCAGGCGGCGCTCAGCTACGTGCGAAGCAATGCCAAGACCTTCAAAATCCCGGAAGATTTTTACAGCAAATACGACATTCACGTTCACGTTCCCCTCGGCGCCATCCCGAAAGACGGCCCATCGGCAGGGGTTACCATGGCCACGGCCATCGTATCGCTCCTCACGGGACGTCCCGCCAAACGGGACGTGGCGATGACAGGGGAGATCGTCTTAAGCGGAAAGGTAAGACCCATCGGTGGCGTAAAGGAGAAGGTGCTCGCCGCAAGGCGCGCAGGTGTAAAGACAGTCATCCTGCCGGAAAAAAACAGCGTCGATCTGGAAGACCTCTCCAAAGAAGTGCGCGAAGAGATGAACTTCATCTTCGTGGAAACCATCGACGACGTCATCAAAGCGGCTCTTAAATAAAGGCCGCTTCATTATCATTCCCAGCTTCTTATAATCTATGAAAAAACTATCAACGCTGAGAGACCTCCCCTCCGTGGAAATCGTCACAAAGAGCTCGGACATTCGTCCGCTCTTTGAAAAACATTCCAGGGAGCGAATTGTCGATGCCATCAGGCGTGTAATCGATTCTTTTCGCGAAGCAATCCTGAAAAGTGAAGAGGTCGATGTTTCAACGGAAAAGATTCTTTCTCATGTAGAGAAACTTCTTAAAAATGAGGATACTCCTTCGCTGAAACGGGTGATCAACGCCACGGGAACGGTGATCCATACAAACCTCGGAAGGGCTGAGCTTCCGGGATGCGCCGTTGATGCCATCGGGCGCGCAGCGTCCGGAACGGTAAACCTCGAATACGACATTGAAAAGGGAAAGCGTGGGAGCCGGGACACGCATCTCGAAGAACTTATCTGCCGGTTGACCGGCGCCGAGGCGGCTACCGTGGTGAACAACAATGCTGCCGCCGTCCTGCTTGTCCTCAGTTCGCTGGCAAAGAGGAAAGAGGTAATCGTCTCGCGGGGAGAACTGGTGGAGATTGGGGGAAGTTTCCGTATCCCCGACGTCATTCGGGCGTCCGGCTGCAAGCTCGTCGAAACGGGAACGACCAACAAAACCCGCATAGAAGATTACCGGTCAGCCATTACGCCAAAGACAGGCGTCCTCTTAAAGGTTCATACGAGTAATTATAAAATCATCGGCTTCACCGAGTCTGCCGGACTCGATTCACTCGCCGCACTCGGCAAAGAATCGTCTCTCCCCGTGGTAGAAGATCTCGGGAGCGGGGCGGTTATCGATCTCTCCGAATACGGCCTGCCGAAGGAACCTGTCGTTTCCGAACGAATAGCCCTCGGAGCGGATATTGTCACCTTCAGCGGCGACAAACTGCTCGGCGGCCCCCAGGCGGGGATCATTGCAGGAAAAAAGGAGCTCATAATTAAAATAAACAAAAACCCCTTAAAAAGGGCGCTCAGGGTAGACAAGCTGACCATCGCCGCCCTTGAGTCGGTGCTTAAACTCTATCTCGACCAAGATAAACTCTTATCTGAGCTTCCCACCCTCCATTATCTCTCCAAATCGATGGAAGAGATGAGAATAATAGCAGCAGAGGCAGCCGAAAAACTTAAATCTTGTTTTGGCAACGAAGCCGAAATAGATCTGCGGGATGACGTAGCCGAACCGGGTAGCGGCGCACTGCCAGGTGAAACAATCTCTTCCGTCACTATCGCCATGCGCCACAAAAGACTTTCTCCTAATAAGTTAGCCAAGCTTTTCAGAGAAAATGATCCACCCATTATCGGTCGCGTCAATAACGATCTTTTTCTTCTCGATTTAAGATGCATCGACAAAAGCGACGATCTCATCCTCGTAAGTAAAACCACTTAGAATCAACGCATACTGTCCTTTACTTTTTTCCCCCTTAATCCTTGATAAGGTGAGAAAAATACCCTATAATTTTCATCTTTAAAAAAACTGAAAAAGAAAGGTTTTACCATGTCCCTTCTGAAAGATTTTGATCCGGAAATATTCGACGCCGTCTGCAAGGAAACGAGAAGACAGGAATTTCAATTGGAACTAATTGCCTCTGAAAACCTGGTGAGTGAAAACGTTCTGGAGGCACAGGGTAGTATACTAACAAATAAATATGCAGAAGGATATCCGTCCAAACGCTATTACGGCGGTTGTGAATACGTAGACATTGCGGAAGATCTCGCCATCGAGCGGGCGAAGAAACTTTTCGGCGCAGAGCATGTAAACGTTCAACCTCATTCGGGATCACAAGCCAATATGGGGGTCTACTTTGCAGCACTCGAACCGGGCGATACCATTCTCGGCATGAATCTCGCCCACGGCGGCCATCTTACCCACGGGAGCCCCGTTAATTTTTCGGGTCGCCTCTACAACGTCGTCCCTTACGGTGTCGATAATAAAACGGAATACATTGATTACGACGAGGTAGAAAAATTAGCGAAAGAGCATAAACCGAAGATGATCGTTGTTGGCGCAAGCGCTTATCCACGCACGCTCGATTTCAAACGTTTTAGGGAAATTGCAGATGAGGTGGGCGCATTAATCATGGTCGATATCGCCCATATTGCCGGTCTCGTCGCTACGGGACTTCACCCGAGCCCAGTGCCTTACGCAGAGTTCGTCACTACGACGACGCACAAAACGCTTCGCGGACCGAGGGGCGGCATGATCATGTGCCGTGAGGAATTCGCTAAAAAAATAAACAGCCGCATCTTCCCCGGAATCCAGGGAGGACCTCTCATGCATACCATCGCCGCCAAGGCGGTCGCCTTCAAGGAGGCGCTCAGTCCAGATTTCAAAGAGTACCAGCAGGAGGTAATCAACAACGCCTCTCATCTTGCGGATTGTCTTTCAAAAAAAGGGTACCGCATCGTCTCCGGCGGCACCGACACTCATCTTATGCTCGTCGATCTTCGCCCTGTCGGCTTAACCGGCAAGGTCGCTGAAGAGAGCCTCGATGAAGCGGGTATTACGGTTAACAAAAACGGTATTCCATTCGATACGGAGAGCCCATTTATTACGAGCGGAATTCGGATCGGAACACCTGCCGTTACAACGCGCGGCATGAGAAAGAATGAAATGGAACTTATCGCCGATCTTATTTATGAAATTTTGAGCGACGTAGAAAACATCTCTCTACAGGAAACAACTAAAGAGAAAGTAAAAGCCCTCTGCCAAGAGTTTCCAATCTATCCTGAAAGGCTCGCTGCTTGCCAAAGTTAAACCGTCCCGGCTGGAACGCCTATTTTATGGAAATAGCAACACTCGTTTCCAGCCGCTCTACCTGCCTGAGAAGGCAGGTAGGCGCTCTTATCGTTAAAGATAAAAATATCCTTTCCTCCGGGTACAACGGTGCTCCTTCCGGTATCACGCACTGCGAAGTAACGGGATGCCTTCGTGAAAAGCTGAATGTCCCTTCAGGAGAGCGCCATGAACTTTGCCGGGGCCTTCATGCCGAACAAAACGCCATCATACAGGCCGCCTTTCACGGCACATCGATAAACGATTCCATACTCTACTGTACCAATCTCCCCTGCTCCATCTGTTCTAAAATGATTATTAATGCGGGAATAAAAAAAATTATTTACAAAGAGGTTTACATGGATTCACTGGCGACTGAAATGATTGAAGAATCAGGGATTATTATTTCGAGGATTGAGACATGAAATGCCCTTTTTGTACCGATCTCGAAAATAAGGTGATCGATTCACGCCTCAGTAAAGAGGGTGAACTCATCAGGCGTCGGCGCGAATGCCAGGGATGCCAGCGACGGTTTACCACCTACGAGAGAATCGATGAGATTCTTCCCATGGTTGTAAAAAAGGATGGAAGGCGCGAACCTTTCGATCGTACAAAGATTCTTTCGGGAATAAAAAAGGCGTGCGAAAAACGACCAATCAGCATGGAAACGATGGAGGAGATTATCGAAAAGATAGAGCGCGATCTCCAGGAGTGTGAAGCAAAAGAGATCGAAGGAACTCAACTTGGAGAAAAAGTGATGCAGGCCCTCCATGATCTCGACGAGGTAGCCTACGTGAGATTCGCTTCTGTTTACCGTTCTTTTAAAGATATCACTGAATTCATGGTAGAGCTTCAAGGTCTTTTAAAAGAAGATACAAAACCAAAGAAACGAAAAAAGTGACCTTTGTCAACAGGTGTTAATTCTTTTTAAACATTATATATAAATATAGTAGTAGTAGTAAGGGCTGTGAATTTGTTTAAAAAAGGGGTAAGGTTTTGAAAAAGATAAATTTTTTAGGGCAAAAAAGGTGTTAATAAAAAGGACTGTAAATGTGTAAAAGAGGCTCCTCTTTTTGTCCACACCTTTTAAGACGGGTTATCCACCGAACTTAGAACAGTGTAGCTTAAATGAAACTAATTATTTTTGAATCCCTGGCGTGTGCAATTCCCCGTAGCTCGCTACGAAACAAAATAAATTATCCCAGTTCATACCCCGTCAGCTTGCTGCGGGGTAGTTGATCTGTGAACATCTGTGTTCATCTGTGGTGAAAGGTCTTTGTTTCTGTCCGCTCTTGTCCGTGTAAGTCCGTGGCCAATTGATTTTCTTCCGGCGACATGTGCCCGAGCCTGAAAAAACAAAAAGCCCGAAGCAAAAAACTGCTTCGGGCTTTTCTACGAGCGT
This sequence comes from uncultured bacterium, assembly GCA_965372635.1. Taxonomy (GTDB): domain Bacteria; phylum Desulfobacterota; class JADFVX01; order JADFVX01; family JADFVX01; genus CBDVDA01. The sequence continues at coordinate 11,032 of CBDVDA010000072.1, forward strand.
CCCCATATTGAGTACCGGCTTCCGAGAAGCGCCTCCCAGCCGGTGGTCAAGGGTTCTTATCCCCCTCCACCCCCCAGCGGTAGATATAAATATACCACACTCCCTATGTGCATTTCGCGGCATATATTGCTCTTTTTGCGACATATATTGCTCTTTCTGCATTTTTTTTGCTTTTTTTTATGGCAGTTCAAAAAAGAGCGGGGGAAAAGAAGGGTTTACTGCCTTATCGCCACACCGGCAATATAGGCAAAATAGGCGATCGTTAGAAGAGTCGCCTCCCACCGTTCGAGACGGTGACGTTTGCCTAAAAACATGAAGAGGAAGACGGCGGTAATGGAGAGCACCATAAGCAGGAGATCGGCGTTCATGTAAAGGGGGTAGGGGATCGATTTGATGGTGGAGCTAATGCCGAGGACGAAGAGGATATTGAAGATGTTTGAGCCGATCACGTTGCCGATGGCAATGTCCGGCTTGCCCCGGTAGGCCGCTACGGCCGAGGCGAAAAGCTCGGGAAGCGAGGTGCCGATGGCAACGATGGTGAGGCCGATCATCGCTTCGCTAAAACCGAAGGAGGAGGCGATATCCACGGCGCCGGTAACGACCAGCTTGCCTCCACCGACAAGTCCGGCGAGGCCGATGAGAATAAATAAGGACGATATCCTGATCCCTCTTTCGGGGATTTCCCTTTCCGTCTCTTCTGTCGAATCTTTGCCGGAGAGGGTGAAAATATAGTACATGAAGAGGCCAAAGAGGACGAGGAGGACAAGTCCGTCCCCCCGCGACAGGAGGCCCGTCTCAGCGTTGCCGAGGAGGGCGTCGTTCAGCAACAGGGCGAGCACGCAGCTAATAAAGATACAAAAGGGAATTTCGCGCCAGACTGTTCCCCGACCGACGGTGATGGGCGCGATCATTCCGGCTGTGCCGAGTATGAGCAACGTATTGCAGATGTTGCTTCCCACCACGTTCCCAAGAGCTATCCCGCTGCTCCCGCCAAGGGAGGCGATGATGTTGACGATCAGTTCCGGCGCCGATGTGCCGAGGGAAACGATGGTGAGGCCGATCACCAGTTCGGAAATGTTGTAGTGCTTGGCAATGGCCGAGGAACCGTCCACGAGCAGATCTCCTCCCTTGGCGAGGAGGACAAACCCGGCTGCCAGCAGGGCGAGGGAAAGCAGCATCAACGCACCTCTTTTCGGGTAAAAAATTGTAAGGGTAAACGGGGCATCGTGATAAAAGGAGGGGGATTGCTTTGGCTGGCGGGCGAGATTGGTTTTCCCATTGCAAGCAGGACTAGATCAACTTGAGGCTGGTCATCACTTTTTTAAGCTCTTCCCGCGTTTCCTTTGCGAGCCTCGTCATGGGAAGCCGGATATCCCCCGATATTTTCCCCATCATATGGACTGCTTCCTTGATGGGGATGGGGTTCGTCTCCGAAAAGAGTACCCGGCAGAGCGGCAGCAATTGATAATGGATTTCTTTCGCCTCTTTCAGGTTCCCTTTTTGCCAGGCCCGGCAGAGATCGGCCATCGCCTTCGGCGCCACATTGGAGACAACGGAAATAACGCCGTCTCCCCCGATGGAAAGAAAAGGGAGCAGAGTGGCGTCATCGCCGGATAAGAGCATGAAGTCCTCACCGCATTCGGCCCGGAGCCAACTCGCCTGTTCCAGGTCGGCCGTCGCCTCTTTGATTCCGATTATGTTTTCTATTTTTGATAGCCTTGCCACTGTATCCGGGAGCATATTGAGCGCCGTCCGTCCGGGAACGTTGTAAAGAATCAACGGGATATCGACAGCCTCGGCTACTTTTTTGAAATGAAGGTAGAGGCCCTCCTGCGTCGGCTTGTTATAGTAGGGGGTAATGAGAAGTGCCGCATCGGCGCCCGCCTCTTTTGCATGGGCCGTGAACTCGATGGTCTCCTCCGTCGAGTTCGATCCCGTTCCTGCAATGACAGGGACCTTCCCTGCCGCCGCATCGATGGTGATTTTCACCACCCTTTTGTGCTCCTCGTGGGTGAGCGTGGCCGACTCCCCCGTCGTTCCGCAAGGAACGAGGCCATTTATTCCTTCTGAAACCTGGAAATCGATGAAGCGTCGGAATGCATCCTCGTCGATCTCATTGTTCTTAAAGGGGGTCACCAGTGCCGTAAACGCACCTTTAAACATGAACTTCTCCTTAGCAGCTTTCGTTGCCCTTTAGTGAATTATTAAATAGGCCCCCAATATGGGGAGACTTATTATTCTAACGCCCTCTAACCCCCTCTTACTCTAAGAGGGGGAATCTAGGCCCCTCCTCTTAAGATAAGGGGAGGTTGGGAGGGGTTATGATAACTGTAAAGCACTCTCTATTTAAGTGCCGGGTTAATAAATTATGCCAAACCGACGGGGGGCTAATCTTTCTTCGCCTTCGCCTTTTTTGCTGGTTTCTTTTTGTCCTCTTTCTTCGCCTTGGCGAGCGCTTTTTCGAGCTTGTCGATCCGTCCTTTCAACGCCTTCACGTCAGAGGCCGTCGCCACCCCTATCTCTTTCAGCACCGCCCTCACCTGCTCCTCCACGAGACCGGCCACCTTTTTCTGACTCTCCTTGGCCGTTACCTTCAGGGTCTTGACGAAATCGGACCCCTCTTTTTTGCTCAGATGCCCCTGCAACACCAGTTCATCTGCAATCTCCTTCATCTTCTCCTGTGTGACGGAGATTCCGCCGATGGCGGCCTCCAGGCTTTTCTTGATTATATCCAGCATCTTGGCTCTCCTCCCCTCTTAGTTTTAGTAAGGAATATCATAATCTGAAACGTCGCCAATGGCAAGGGGAAAGCGCGAGTCAAATATGCCCTTGAAAAAATTGCACATTCAGGATAAATTATGCAAAAAAATAGGAACGTATTAGAAAATGAGAAACAGACATTACAGGAGGAGCGCGCTCGCCTTCTTCCTTGGTGTGATTCTTCTTTTGGCCTGCGGTGCAGGCGGCTACAAGAACATTGACGCAAAAGAGGCGAAGGCGCTGCTCGACGGAAACAGGGGGGACGTCTTTCTCCTCGATGTGAGGACCAAGCAGGAGTTCAAAGAGGGGCATATAGATGGTGCTTTTTTAATCCCTGTGGATAGCCTCTCCGTTAGGTTGCCCGAACTCCTTCCCCACAAGGAGAAGGAGATTATCGTTTACTGTGCCGTGGGAGGACGAAGCAGCAAGGCGTCGGCTTTTCTCCTCAAAAAGAGGTTTACTAAAATCGTTAACGTGGACGGAGGCATCCAGGCATGGCAGAAGGCAGGGTATCCTGTGGTTAGGTAGCTTTTCTCTTGAAATATTCTTTGACATCAAGGGAATGAAGATTTAACATGCATATATCTTCATGACAGTTTGTTTCATCTGCGTTAACTACATTGAAGCTGAGCTTTTTTCCGTCATGGAAAAGATGGCCAAGTTCAGAAAATATAATCGGTAAGGGATATCTTCCGGAGCAAAGGTGAAAAAGTTCAATAGTGAAGAATGGCCCAAGGTGATCGCCATCTGGATTGATCGCGCCGTTTACGATATCGAAACCGCCGATGCGATGTTGGAGACGGGACGCTATCTTTACGTAATATTCATGTGCCAGCAGGCCATTGAAAAGGTTTTGAAGGCCATTTTAAGTTTACAGGACAAGGATGTAATACCGATACACAATCTGGCCAAACTTGCGAAGACTGCGGGGATACTTGATCAGATGGAGGAAGAGGACAAGGTAGGCATGGATGATCTAAGCGCCTTTTATCTGAATGCACGATACAGGGACACGATAGAAACCCTCTCAAAAAGCATAGGAGAAAAGGAGGCGGAAAAAACCATCCGCTGGACAAAGGAGTTTATGGAATGGCTTATTCTAAAGATGAAGCAGTTCAAATAATAAGATCTTTTGCAAGGCATATAGAAGGGGAGTTGCCCATACAGAAGGTCCTGCTGTACGGCTCCTATGCCGTCGGGCGGCAAAAGGAGTACTCCGACATTGACGTGGCTATTGTTAGCCCGGCTGTGCATGAGGATAATGCGGTAGAAATAAATAGAAAAATATTCCATGAAGCCATGCTCTACAACGTGGATGTTGAGCCTGTCTGCTTTTCCGTAGAAGAGTATGAGGACGCCTCTCTGCCGGTGGTGAGGGAGATACGCAGACAGGGCGTTGAGGTGGATTTGAGCAAGGACTGATACTTTTTGTTGCTTGACGCAGGTTAAGTATTGTCCCCGGAATTTGTCCCTGTTCCCAATTACTTTCAAGGTAGTGGTAACTTCCGACAATCAGCCCGTAGCTATTGAAGACAACAATAAACCTCTTCAGATTAAAAGATATGTGGAGGTTTTTAAAAAGAGGGAGCCTGCTTATTTGAATGTTTTTTCACGTTAATGCATTTTTATTGACAGTACAGTTTTCTGCTATATATTGATCTAACGCTGTTTTTATAATCTACCATTGATCATCAACTGTGGAGCATTAAAGCCGAAGGGGGACTTATGGCTTACGTATCGCTCAGTCAATCAGTTTTAACACACTCTATCAACTCGTTATTTTTAGGGTCAGGTCGAAAGCGCCGGTAAAAGTCGGCAAAGAGTAAGGGGTGAAAGTCCCCCGCATGGTAAAGGTTAGCGGCCAACTGTGGCCCCGAGTCATGCGTCGGCTCTTCGTGAGGAGAGCGGCGAAGCGTTGACAGGGGAGCGTGCAGGCCCGGTTATGAGCTCCGAAATCACCTAATTCAGTCGTCGATCTTGTGACTTGGTGGGGAAGACAAAACGGTGTTGTTGCGCTACCGCAAGTGACACACCGGGCTGCGGAGCCAAAGACCCGGAGCATGTACGTAAACTTTTTGTACGGAAACCGGGAGATCCCAGGAGTGGTCGTTTGCCATCCACAAACGGTCCGGTCGGGGAAGGCCAAGTGCCGCACGCCCGACATGTACGCTCATGGGAAGTCGGACAAAGGAATAGTAT
>CBDVDA010000073.1:0-15849 GCA_965372635.1 uncultured bacterium
GCCTAAACGCACCTCCTTAAGGCTATTGCCGAACAGTTCGGACTCGAATAAATGGACGCCATTGAGGACGAAATCGACCGGGATGCCCTGGAAGAGATAACCTCCCTCAATTTCTACAAAAAAAACGGCGTCCTCCCTTTTCGCTTCGAAGCGCAGACCCTTTACGTCGCCACGTCGGACCCCCTCAATACAAACCCTCTTGATGATCTAAAGTCCCTGACGGGCAAACGTACCATCCCGGTGATCTGCCCCGAGAGGATGATTACGGGAAGGATTCACACCCTCATGGAGGCGGGCTTCGGCTCCACGGAAGAGGCGATAGAAGATATCCGCGACGAAGATGTGGGAACCCTCTCCCTTGATCTCGAAGAAACGGAAGACCTTCTCGACCTCTCAGATGAAGCGCCCATCATCCGTCTCGTCAACAAGCTCGTTTACGAGGCGGTCAAGGAGCGGGCCAGCGATATTCATATCGAACCCTACGAGACGAAACTGGTCATCCGTTTTCGGATCGACGGCACGCTTTATGAGAAGCTGAGCCCCCCGAGAGTTTTTCATCCTGCTATCGTGTCGAGGATAAAGGTGATGGCAGCGCTAAACATCGCTGAAAAACGCCTCCCCCAGGACGGCAGGATAAAAATCAAAATTGCAGGGAGCGATGTAGACATCAGGGTGTCCGTCATCCCAACCGCCTTCGGCGAGAGGATTGTACTGAGAATACTCGACCGCGCCAGCATTCTCCTCGGCATCGGCGATCTCGGGATGAGCGGGGAAGAGGTCAAATCCTTCAACCGGATCATTCATGCATCGAACGGTATCGTCCTCGTAACCGGCCCCACGGGGAGCGGAAAGACGACCACCCTTTACGCCGCCCTCGAAGGCCTTAACTCTCCCGAGAGAAACATCCTCACCGTGGAAGACCCGGTGGAATACCAGATTTCCGGGATAGGCCAGATCCCGGTAAACAGCAAGGTGGGGCTCACCTTCGGGAAGGGGCTCCGCTCCATCCTGCGACAAGACCCCGACATCGTCATGGTGGGTGAAATCCGCGATATTGAAACGGCGGAGATATCGATCCAGGCTTCGCTCACGGGGCACCTCGTCTTCAGTACGCTCCATACAAACGATGCCGCCAGCACCATTACGCGCCTCGTCGATATGGGGGTTGAGGCCTTCCTCGTTTCCGCCACGCTGCGCGCCATTGTCGCCCAGCGTCTCGTACGGAAGATATGCAGCAATTGCAAAAAAGACTACAAACCGGCAAAGGAACTGCTCGACGACCTGGGCATCGTTTCAGTAAAAGGAAAAAAATTCTTCCATGGTGAGGGCTGCAGCGAGTGCGCCCAGACGGGTTACCGGGGGAGAAGCGCTATCTACGAAATCATGACGATCACCGAACCGATCAGGCGCCTCATCATCGAGTCCTGCAATAAAGACGCCTTACAGGCGGAAGCGGCAAAAGGCGGGATGGTGACGCTGAGAATGGACGGCATCAGGAAAATCCATGAAGGGATTACCACTCCGGAAGAGGTAATCGCCGTGACGAGGGAAGTTGAATAAAGAAAAGGAAGAGACGTTCATTAAAAGGCGGTTGAACAGAAAAAGTGTCGTTGCATTTCTCGCCCTGGTCGGATTTTTTATCCTTCTCAGGTTCCCTTATGGCGATCTCATGCGCTTTGCCGTCGAAAGGGCGGGAGAAAGGGCAGGCGTTACAATCACCCAGTCAGACGTCTCCTACCGGTTTCCACTCGGCATTGAACTGGAAGATGTCAGGATAGAAGGAGCAAGGGGTCGCCAGCATTTTTCTTCCCCTCTGCTTGAAACGCTTCGTGCCGGGCTGAACGTAACGAGCCTTTTTTCGGACAAAAAGGTTTTATCTTTTTACCTTATCAAGGGAGGAGAAGGGCGAGGAACGCTTTTGTTCGACAATAAAGAGATAAGCCTGGAGATCGACATGAAGAAGCTGGACATGGAAGGACTCTCTTTTGGCAACAATGCTTTCGTTGACGGCGGATCGATCAGTCTCTCGGGAACCATCTCCATAGGGCATGACCCTCAAAAGGGCGGAGGTCAACTCTCTCTCTCCGCTGAAAATCTCATTCTCCGGGGGCTCTCGCCGCTCGTGCCGACGCTTAATGTCGAGCGCCTCGACGCGAACGTCGAGAAATCGGGAGAGACGGTGAGCTTAAAAGAGATGGATGCCCTCATTGAGGGGGTCAAGCTGAAAGGGGACGGAGAAGTTCACCTTGGGAAGAAACTTGGCGGGAGTCGCATTTCGATCAAAGCGAAGCTGGACGTGAGCGGGAGCAAAGGGGGAGCGATGGAAGGGATTGTCGGCATGGCAAAAGGGATGACGGGCGGGAAAGATAATTTTAATCTCGGTTTTTCAGGAACCATTGACCGGCCGAGTGTGACGATTGACGGGAAAAAGCTTTTTTGATCCGGCGGGAGTTCCGCCGATTCCGGCAGTTTAGGGAGACGATAAAGCAATAATGGCTGTTTTCAGATACAAGACTTATGACAATTCGGGGAAATTGATCTCCGGCGTCATTGATGCCGACAGCGCTTCTCACGCAACGTCCAAGCTGAAGAGCAAGGGGCTTTTCCCTTTCGAGGTGAGTAAGGAGGCCTTCAACCTCGTTGCCGGGAAAAGACGGGAAGGCGGACGGATTGCCCCTTCAGAGCTTGCCGTTTTCACGCGGCAACTTGCGACGCTCGCCGCTTCCGGCATGCCGCTCGTGGAGAGCCTGACCGCTCTGTCGGAACAGACATCGAGCGGCGCGCTTAAAAAAACCATCGCCGACGTAAAGGAGCGGGTCTCTTCGGGCAGCGCCTTATCGGACGCCCTTTCCTCCTATCCCCGCTATTTTTCCTCCACCTATGTAAACCTCGTTCGTGCAGGAGAAACGAGCGGTAGTCTCGACGAGATACTGGAAGAGTTGGCCGACCTTGGGGAGAGGCAGGAAGCGATCAAGGGGAAGGTGACGGCTGCGCTCGCCTACCCCGTCTTTATGACCTTTATCGGCACCGGTGTGCTGGCCGTCCTTTTCATTCTCGTCCTCCCGAAGATCATCTCCATATTCGACAACATGGGTCGCTCCCTTCCGCTGCCGACACGGATGCTCATCGGCCTCACCGACTTTATCCACGGCTACTGGCCCTTCCTGCTGGCGGGGGTAGTCCTCCTTTCTATCATCCTTTACCGGGCGGGAAAAACTAAAAAAGGGAGGGAGCAGATAGACCGCCTGCTCCTTCGGCTCCCCTTTGCGGGAAACCTTCTTTGCAAGCTGGACGTGTCGCGCTTTTCGAGGACGCTGGCCCTCCTTCTAAAAGGCGGCGTCCCTGTGACGCAAGCGCTCGATATTGCGAAGGAAACCGTCAAAAACAGCGTCCTTGCGAAAAATATCGCCCTTGCAAGAGAAAACATCGCCGAAGGGGGAGACCTCGCCTCGACCCTGAAGGAGGAGAGGCTCTTCCCGCCCCTTGCCGTTCATATGATCGCCGTCGGTGAAAAAGGGGGCTCCCTTGAGGGGATGCTGCTCAACGTAGCCAACAGTTTCGACCGTGAAATCGAGACGCTCACAGGCGCCGTTGCTTCCATCCTCGAACCGCTGCTCATCGTCGCCATGGGAATCGTCGTCGGGTTCATCGCTATGGCGATCTTATTACCTATATTTGATATGAACATGATGGTCCGTTAAATGAATATAATAAATTCACTGAAAACCCTGAGCGAAAAGGATAAGAGAACGGTGAAGGCGGGGAGTGTTGCCCTCCTTTTCATCCTCTATCTCTTCCTTGTTCTTCTACCGCTGAAAGATAATGACCGCCAATACAGTTCCAGAATCGAAAGAAAGATGGAGACGGCCAAAGAGGTGGTCCGCATGTCGGCCAGGTATAAGGAGTTGAAGGCGCATCATGAAGCAGGCACGGCTTCGTCGAAGGCGGGCGAGAGCGATTTTACGCTCTTTTCTTTCCTCGACCGGGCGGCGTCCGAAGCGGGACTGAAAGATTATATCAAGCTTATGAAACCCTCCGTCCGGGCGAAGGACGGTTACAAGGAATCGACCGTTGTTTTAGAACTGGAGGATGTGGCCCTCGAACCGCTCACGGGCTACCTTCATGCCATCGAAACGTCGGGGCATAAGGTGAGGATAAAAAAGGTGGACATCAAACCGCGCTACAGCAGTCCCAACAAACTCAACGTGACGCTCATCATATCGGCCGTGGAGATGCGGTAAAAAAGGAAGGAGGAAAAAATGAACGACTATTTAAAGAGAGCACTTAAAAACGAGAGAGGCTTCACCCTCGTGGAGATCCTCGTTGTCATCATCATCTTAGGGATATTGGCAGCCATCGTAGCGCCGAGGGTGCTGGAACGCCCCGGCGAGGCGAAACAGGCGGCGGCGCGGGTGCAGATAAAAAACATAGAGGGGGCACTCAAACTCTTCTACCTGGACAGCGGTTTTTATCCTTCCACGGAACAGGGGCTGGAGGCGCTGATGGAAAAGCCGTCCACAGGAAAGATACCGAGAAAATACAGAACCGGCGGATATCTTGAAGGGGGGAGGGTGCCGCAAGACCCCTGGGGTGATATCTATCGCTATCTTTCGCCGGGTGTTTATAACAGGGAATACGATCTCGAATCATATGGTGCGGACGGCGAGGACGGCGGCGAGGGGACGGATGCTGACATCGAAAGCTGGAACATTCAATAAAAGGGGATTCACGCTTGTCGAACTTTCGATGGTGCTTTTCATCATCAGCCTCTTCGCCCTCTTCTCACTCCCGAGGCTGACATCATTTTTTTCTACGGAAAAGCTTCAAAACGACGCGGGGCGGCTGGCGGACTATATTGAGCATCTAAGAGACGAGGCGGTTTTTAGTAAGCGTCATCTCCTTTTGGTCTGCAACATCGAGGAGGGGCGTTTTCGCGTTGTTTCGGCAGATAGAGCAGATACGGAAGAGATTGAAGAGGTGATGATGCGGCCCTTCATTATGGAAGAGGCGATCAAAATCGTGGATATCGATAAGCGGGGAAGCGGAAAACGGTCCGACGGGGAGGCGAGGATCAACTTCTATCCCGGCGGGCGGGCAGAGACTGCCTTCATCCACCTGAAAGACAGTGACGGGCAGGCGCTCACCCTCGAAATATCACCTCTTTCCCGGACGGTGACCATCCATGAAGGATATGCCGATGTTATCTAAGGGAAAAGAGGGCGGCTTTACACTCCTTGAAGTGATGATCGCTCTGGCGGTTATCTCCATCTCTTTCATCGTCCTGCTTCAGGCACAGAATGCCAACATGGTGAGAAGCGCCCATGCCGACAGGATGGTGAGGGCTGCGCTCATTGGCGAGAAGATGCTCGCCGAGGTGGATAGCACAGGCGACCTGGCGGAAGGGGAGTGGGAAGGAGAGGAAGAGGCGGATAAAATCCTCTTTTTCTGGACAAAGCGGATCGAACCCTCCCCCGTGGGCGAGCTTAAAAAGGTAACCGTCACCGTTGGCTGGGAGGGCGAAGAGGAAAGCCCCTTCACCCTCGAAACCTACAGGATGCTTTGAGGCGAAGGATAATGCTGCAACGGTTTTTTTTGCACACGGAAAAGAGGGGCGAACGCCCCCACTCTTCGGAAAGAGGTTTTACCCTTCTCGAAATCATGGTGGCCATTACTCTGCTCACTTTCGTCTTCGGCATTGTTTATTCCACCTTCGCGGCCATCTCCTCATCCGACAGGAAGGTAACCGCCATAGAAGAGATCGCTCTCAGTGCGAGAAACCTTTTCCAGGTAATGATGAAGGATGTGGGCTCCGCCTACCTTCCGGCAAATGCCGGTAGCGGCAAAGAGAGAGAATCGACTCTTTTCTACGGATTCATCGCCGATCAAACGGTCGATGACGGCGAAGTTAATTTTACCGCCCTCGTAAGCAGCGGCACGACGAATCCGCTGGACAGGCGGATCGAGGAGATCGGCTACTCTCTTCTGAAAAGCGACGATGGGACCTTCCGGCTCATGAAGAGGATCGACGCCACCCCCGACGGCGACATTGGCGAGGGAGGGGAGACCTTCGAACTCTTACGTGATGTAACATCGTTGAAATTTTCCTTCAGGAAAAGTGATGGGGAGTGGGCCGACAGCTGGGACTCCACCACGTTAGACGGTCCTCCCCTCGGGATAAAAATGGAGATCGCACTTTCCGATGGCGGCTCGGAAAGTGCGGCCTTTACCGCCTATTTTCCCGTGGGAAGCGGAAAGAGGTTGTTCAAATGAAAATTTTTCCCCCAGTGAAAGAGAGCGGGTTTGCACTTCTCTCCGTTCTCGTCGTTCTTGCGGTGTTGACCCCTCTCGTGGTCAACCTCAGTTACAAGACGAACGTGCAACTTACGGGTGCCGGTTATTATGTGGGCAAAGTAAAGAGCAGGGAGATTGCACGGGCCGGGTTGGAAAGCGCCATGCTGGCGCTCAGAAAAGACACCAATGACTACGACAGCCCGCTGGAGGAATGGGGCGAATTCGAAGAGTTGAGCCGACTCTCGGTCTCCTTTTTTGAAGAGGGGGGATTTACGGGCAGGATTGCAGACGAAGAGGGAAAGCTCAATATTAACAACCTCGTAAATGGCCCCGCAGAAGGTTCGTCCTTTGAGGCCCTCCTCGAGCTTCAGGAGGTAGACCCTGATCTACTCTGGACGGTGTGGGATTGGCTCGACAATAACTCCAAACAAGAATCAGCTATGGGGGCCGAAGACAGCTACTATAATTCGCAGGAAAACCCTTACAATTCCAAGGACGGCAGGATGGACAGCCTCTACGAATTAAGATTGATAAAAGGCGTCTCTGATGATATCTTTCTTGGGGACAAGGAGAAGACCGGGCTCGTCGAACTCGTGACCGTTTTCGGCGACGATGATGTGAATATCAACACCGCGCCTCTTGAGGTGCTCCTCTCTCTCTCAGAGAATATGGATTATGAGACGGCAGAGAGGATCATCGAGTACCGGGAAAAATCGGCCATCGAAAAGAAAGAGGAGTTGAAGGAGATCGATGGGGTGACAAACGATATCTATCTTTCCATCGCCCCGCACATCAAGGTAAAGAGCAGCTACTTTTCCGTGATCATCCGGGGTGTTTACAGGGATATCTCCACCGATCTCTACGCCGTGGTAAAACGCAAAGGACGGCAGGTAAGCCTGGTTCAATACAGCGAGGGTTAAATGGCAAAAAAGTATACAGGCATAGAGGTTGGTGAATCGCAGATCCGGATCGTCGAGGTAACGCCTTCGGGAAACGGCCTGAAGGTAAGCCGTTTTATCGAGCAGTCCTATGGCGGGGATGAAGCATCGATTGCACTGAAAGAGTTGCTCGAAAAAGAGGAAATAGACACGAAAAATCTCGCCATAGGGATCCCTGCAAAGAGGGTGCTTTTGAGGGAAAACTCTTTCCCTTTTAAAGATCCGAAAAAGATTGCCCGCGCCCTCCCCTTTTCCCTGTCCGATACGCTCCCCTTCCCGATGGAGGAGGCGATTTATCGCTCCCTGCCACCGAAAGGCGAGGGGGAAAGTTCGAAGGTGATCTCCCTGGTGGTGAAAAAGGAAACCCTCCATGAAGTAAACGCGCCTTTCGAAGCCGCCGGGCTTTCTCCAGCGGTCGTAACGGCCGGGAATTACGCCCTCTCACTTCTCGCCGAGCGTCCACCGGAGGAAGAGTCCGCCCTGGCCCATCTCCACCTGGAAGAAGAACAGGCCGTCCTCTCTTTTATTACAGGTGATGGCCTCCTTCTTTCGCGGGTAATCGACGAAGGAACGAGGGCGATCGTATCCGAACTGGCGGAGGCGCTCGGCCAGACGGAACATGAAGCGGCCGATCTCCTCTATTCGGGGAAGGAGACGATGGAAGAAAAGGCGATGAAAAAAGCCAAAGCTATCGTGAAAAAGAGCCTCGACAGGCTTGTCCGGGAGATCGAACTGGCCAGGAGGGCTTTTGAACGGAATAACCCTGCCGTATCCGGGATCGTTCTTTCGGGAGAGGGGGAGGCGATCATGGGAATCACCGATTACCTGGAAAGTGAAACGGGGATAAGCACAAAAAAAGCCGCTCTGCCGGGAAACCTCGATATGGAAAACGGTATAGATGCTACAAGGCTCTTTCGAAGCGGTGGGGCAGCCCTCGGCTGCGCCCTTGCAGCCGCAAGAGGAGGGGCGATAAATTTCACCCACGGGAGAAGCGCTCTTCTCGACCTCCCGCTCGTTCAGGGCATCTACAAGCACCGGAGGCTCGCCATTACCGGCCTTTCCATCCTCCTCGTTCTCTATACGCTCGATCTCGCCGCCGGCCTTGCCGCCAAAAAAAAGCACTACCGCGACTTAAACGCGGCGATCACCAAGACCTTCCGCGAAACACTGCCCGAGGTGAAGAGGGTAGTCGATGAAAAACAGCAACTCAAAACGGCGTTGTCGGCGCTGGAGGCGAAAGCGGGTCTCATGGCCGACGTGAGGTCGGTGAGAGTTGTCGATTTCCTGAAAGAGATTACCGAGAAGTCTCCCGAAGGGGTCTCCTTTCGCGTCACGAGGTTGAGGATCGGTGAAAAAGAGATCAAGCTGGAGGGGGAGACGGCAAACTTCGACGGTGTGGAAAAGATAAAGACGGCGCTCGAAAAGTCAAAAACCGTTGATGTCGTCGATGTGGGCGGCGCAAAGGCGAGCAGGCTTCAGAATGTGGTTGAGTTTCAGTTGAATATTAAATTGGCGAATTGATTTGGTAGGGTGGGCACGTCTTTTGTGCCCACGCTGGTGCAAAGCTCAAATCAGCCCCTCTTCCGCAAAAGAGTAGTGCCCTTCCTCGCCGATGATCATATGGTCGTGGACCCGGATCTGGAGCAGTTTGGCAGCCTCTTTCAGCAGGCGTGTCAACTCCCTGTCCGCCGCCGAGGGGGAGGGGTTGCCGCTTGGATGGTTGTGGACGAAGATGAGGGATGAGGCATTGTGGTGGATGGCGCGCTCCATCACCTTCCTTGGGTAAACGGCAGTCTGGTCCACCGTTCCTTTGCAGATTACTTCGTCGGAAAGAACCTCGTTTTTCGTGTTTAAAAAAACGACGCGAAACTCCTCGTCCCGAAGCCCCCTCATGGCGGCCCTGCAATAACTGAGAAGCGCCTCCGGTGAAGAGAGGACGGACTTCTCTCGGCTTTTCTCTTTCAAGTATTTTATGGACGATTCCTTGACGAGTTTTAGCGCCGCCACGGCATTTTCTCCCATCTCTTCCGAGAGATCGGCAGGTGCGGCGTCGAGGACGGCGGCATAATCGCCGAAGCGGTCGATTAGGCGTTTTGCCAAAGGCTTCACGTCTTTCCGGACAATGCCCATGCTTAAGATCAGTTCGAGTACTTCATAGTCGTTCAAAGCCTCGATGCCGGATTCCATAAATTTCTTGCGGAGCCGTTTTTTGTGTCCAATGTAATGAGGTTCTTCCTTTTTCAAAGTGCCTCCCATTCCTTTCCCTGAGCTTCGGCCACTTCGCCGTTTGTGAGCTTTCCTTTAAAGACGTTCACTCCTCGCTTCAGCGCCTCGTCCTCTTGAAGCGCTTTTTCGAGTCCCTTGTCGGCAATGGTGAGGGCGAAGGGGAACGTTGCGTTGGTGAGGGCGAAGGTGGATGTGCGCGGCACGGCGCCCGGCATGTTGGCCACGCAGTAGTGAGTAATCCCCTCCACCTCGAAGACGGGGTCCGAATGGGTCGTCGGCCTCGACGTTTCCACGCACCCCCCCTGGTCGATGGCGACGTCTACGATGACGGAACCCTTCTTCATGAGAGAGAGCATCTCCCGCGTGACTAAGCTCGGCGCCCTCCCGCCGGGGATGAGCACCGCTCCGACGACGAGATCGGTCGTCTTCAACTCCTCCTCGATGTTGTGCCTGTTTGACATGAGGGTGTTGATGTGGCCGGAGAAGAGGCCGTCCAACTGTTCGAGACGGTGGAGGTCCGTATCGAGGACGGTCACTGCAGCGCCGAGCGCTGTGGCGACCCGTGCGGCGTTGGTCCCCACGTTCCCCCCGCCGATGATCGTCACGTGCCCGTGCTCGACACCCGGCACGCCGCCGAGCAGTATGCCGCGTCCCCTTTCCTCCTTTTGAAGAAAGTGGGCGCCCACCTGGATAGACATTCGCCCTGCCACGTCGCTCATGGGGGCGAGGAGCGGCAGGTAGCCACTCTCCAGGCTCACCGTTTCATAAGCGATTCCGACGATCTCCTTTTCGAGGAGGATCTCCGTAAGCTCCGGGAGCGGGGCGAGATGAAGGAAGGTGTAGAGGATGAGGTCTTTTTTTAGATAGGGATACTCGGCGGGAAGCGGTTCCTTCACCTTCATTACCAGTTCAGAGGCTTCGTAAAGTTCGGCGGCGTCCTTCGCGATTTCGGCCCCGGCGGCGACGTATTCGTGATCGCCGATGTCACTACCGAGTCCCGCCCCATTTTCGATAAGGACGCGGTGACCGTTTGCAACAAGCGTCTTCACACCCGCCGGGACGATAGCGACGCGGAATTCCTTGTCTTTGATCTCTTTTGGGATGCCGATAATCATAGTACTTTCTTTATGAATGAAACGTATTTTGAAACGGATTCACACAGATTATTTGGATTATATAAGTTTTATCTGTAAAAATCATATTTTATCCGTGAAAATCTGTGTCAAAATCTTTTCAAAATATACCATATCCAGAAAAGGAGGCAAATCAAAAAGGATGAAGCTTGATACTAACGGGTACTTACAAGCAGTCCATAACTCCCCTTAATCCCCTCTTATCTTAAGAGGGGAAACTAGCCGTTGGCAGGTGCTAAACTTCCTTTTTATAAGGTACAGATATCTTTAATGCCGCACTCCAGACATTTGGCCGGATCTCTTTTCTGGGGGCAGAAATCGAGGATGCCGAGCCGGGCGAGGGCGAAATCGTATTTCAGAGGATCGTCGGGGTCGAGCTGCTTCAGGTTTTCCGTCACCTCTAGTGCCATCTTCCAACTCGGGCTTTTCCTCGCTGTTAGGCCAAGATAGCGGGAGAGCCGGGCCACATGGGTGTCGAGGGGAATGATGAGCTTTGACGGGGGGATGAAATTCCAGAGGCCGAGATCGAGGCCGTCGTTCTTCCGAACCATCCACCTGAGAAAAAGGTTGAGTCGTTTGCAGGGGCCGCCGTCTTTAGGCGAGGGGAAAAAATAGCGGACGCCCGCCTTACCGGGCAGTCCGGCAGAACCGTAAAAAGGTTTGCAGTCGAGGGAAAGAACATGCCGGGTAAAGGTATTCAGCATATTTCCCATATCTCCATCGCCGTCTTCAGAAAAAGCCTCGAAGAGGCCGAAGAGGGAGCCGTGCTCGTTCAGTATTTGTTTCATAAACCAGAGAAGACACGAAATATCGACGCCCCTGTTGAAGCGGTGGACAAAGCTGTCAAAGTCGGCTGAATCCCTTTTGGGATCGAAGTTTCTTACGTAATTGGCGGGAGCAGGCCCCATCCTGTCGAGACAATACTCGACACTTTTAAATATCTGCACCACCCTGCCGTAGGCGAGGGATGAAACGAGAAGACCGACCACCTCCCGGTCATCAGGCCTCGTGTAACGGTGCAGGTACTTGAGAGGGTCCGAATAGAGATACTCGGCGTGGTAGGTATTCGAGAGCGCATCGAGCCGCTCTTGCAGCTTTACATTCCGGTCCATCATAAGACGAGCCCCGAAAAAGGGGGGATCAACTTGCAGCTTTCAAATCGGTACGGCATGGACTATAATTACCCTGGCAAAGAGTTAGACACGGATAAACACTGATACGTTATGATGATTACGGATGAAACTCTTATAAAAATGACCAGCCATAATGGTTAAACCCTTCTTTAGTTTAATGTCTTGAAATAGCATAATAAATCTGCGCAAAAACCTGTCCAAATATTTTTTAATGATTATATACCGTTATGACCGATTCGGCAAAGGTAGATGAACTGTTATGTGTTGCTAAGGGGAAAAAGAAGGCCCTTATCATGCCCCACAATTATGCCGACCCCGATGCCCTGGCGGCGGCGCTCGCCATAGAAGACCTCCTGCAAGCAAAGGAGGGCATCTCTTCGACGATCAGTTTCGAGGGGGTTGTGGGGCGGGAGGAGAACAAGGCCATGTGCAGGCATCTCGGCATCGAAACCGAGCCCACGTCGAAGATAGATTTCGACGACTTCGATCTTATCGCCCTCATCGATTGCCAGCCGGGAGGAGCAAACAATGCGCTCCCCGAAGAGAGAAGGGCGAACATCGTTATCGATCATCACCCCATCGACAGCCGCCTCGATGGGGTCGCTTTTGCCGACATACGGAGTGACGTGGGCGCTTCTGCCACTATTGCCACCGAATACCTGATCGACGCGGGCGTCCCCATATCGTCACGGCTGGCAACGGCGCTTGTCTACGGCATCAAGACCGATGCGCTGAACCTCGCCATCAAGACGAAAGAATCGGACATCAAGGCCTATCTCCACCTTTTCCCCCTGGCCGACAAGGCGTTGCTGAACAAGATAGAGAGCGCCCAGCTGCCGAGGGAATATTTTTCCGCTCTAAGCGAAGCAATCGGGAATGCCGAGATATACGACCATACCCTTCTCTGCGATCTGAAAGAGGTGGAAAACCCGGGCGTGATTGGGGAGTTTGCCGACCTTTTTCTGAGGATTGACAGCATAGAGACCTCGCTCTGCTTCGGCGTTTACAGCGAAAGGCTGATGATGTCGATCAGGACGCTGAACACGGAACTTCACGCCGGGAGGATTATCAAGACGGCCATTGGAGCCAGGGGGACGGCAGGGGGGCACGCCGCCATGGCGGGCGGGCAGATCCCCCTGACGAAGGAGACGGCACAGGAAAGAAAGGCGCATATTCAAGCGGTTAGAGAAAAGGTGCTTCACCTGCTCGCGGCAAAGGACAAAAAGGGAGGAAAGGTCGCTTTATGTACCTGAAACAATTGAAGCTGGGCGTGCTTGATAATTTCACCTACCTCATCGCCAACCCGCTGGAACGAATCGGGACGGTGATCGATCTCGGCTGGGGAGGCGAAGAGGCGAACCGGCTCCTCGAACAGGCATCGACCGATGGCATCGCCATAAAATACATCGTTGCAACCCACTTCCACGCCGACCATATCAACGGGATCGACTACCTCATCGAAAAAACGGGCGCTGAACTCCTCGTCCATGAGGATGAGGCCGGTTCCATGTCCCGTCTCGGCTATAAGCCGGATATCATCGTTAAGCACAACGACCTGCTTAGTCTCGGCGGCCTCTCCGTCCGGTTTATTCATACGCCGGGGCACTCGCCGGGAAGCCTTTGCCTCTACTCGGAAGACAAGCTTTTTACGGGCGACACCCTCTTTGTCGGCGGCTGCGGACGGGTCGATCTTCCGCGAAGCGACCCCGAGGCGCTCTATCACAGCCTCTTCGATCAAATCCTCTCCCTCCCGGAAGAGACACTTATCTACCCCGGTCACGATTACAGCGACGCCCCTTTTTCGACGCTGAAAAAGGAGAGAGCAGAAAACCCCTACCTGAAAGCCAAATCGCTTGAGGAATTCATTGAACTCAGGATGGGGAGATAAGGTGAATTCAATAAAGGGTTGCGTCCCCTTTTTGTGTAGTTTGAACTCTTCGGGGGTGGGGCCTTCGAGGGATATCTTGATTATGTAGGGGCAGGTCTCGTGCCTGCCCTTCTTTAGCTTTGAATTGCCCTCAGGAGAGATTCTTTAATCTGATAAAACCGCTGATCAACATTTTACCTTCTTTGGAGATAGCGGTAAACTTTACTCCCAGCCGTTTTTTTTCAGAAGGGGGAGGAACCTCTTCAACCCTGACGATCCTGCCCGAGGCAGAGATGGACTCGCCCAATTTTGACAGTTTAAAGACGGCACGAATCTCTGCGCCGAGGGGAAGGGCATCATTACTTTCCATAAGCATGCCTATTTCACTTACGTTGCAAACGAGCCCGGAACTTTTCATGCTATCCGTTTCAAAGAGTACTTCCCCCTGGCAGGGCGTTCTGTCATGGTCCCGCGCGACTACATCAATATAGTTGTTGATGCATGAATAGAGTTCTTTCTTATTGACAGGCTTAAAGAAAAAGTCATTGCAGCCTGCCTTTAAACAGCGATCTTTGCCGTTTTTATCCCAGGCGTTGGCAACCATAATGACGGGGACATTTTTAAACTCCAGGCCGGATTTAACAATGCGGCAGCATTCATCACCTTTCATAACCGGCATTTCAAGGTCCATCACAATAATGTCCGGGCTCTCTCTTCGGATGATGTCTAACGCCTCCTGGCCGTTGCTCGCCTTCAATACAGAGCATGAATCGCGCGTGAGGAACGATTTCTCCACCTTTAAAAAATATTGCAAGTCGTCGACAAAGAGTATCTTGTTATCCATCTTACCCATAACGCTTTTTGGTTCCTTCACTGTTCAAAGATTTCATACTGGGTCGATGTTCCTCGACGCGCATTCGATGTTAACATTATCCTTTAATAACTTCAATTATTCTGATGGAGTATGGAGGTGGGCGCCGAACAGCATTGTCGCTTCTGTTCGGCATATCTCTAAGAGGAATTAAGTATTGTGTCCCCGGAATTATGCAGGCTTTTTACGGCCTTTCCCTCATCTATCACCACACAATCTCTCCGGCACTCTTCGGGAAAAACCGCTATTGAGCATTAACAATTAAAAGGGTTGCTGTGCGGGAAAACCTGGATAGCCCGCAGAGGCGCTGAGAGCGGAGGGGGGTAAGGGATTAATTCTTCGACTGGATCAGGATAAAAAAGCATTTGACTCTCACAGCACCCCCTTGTACAATATCCTGTACATAGACTTGTCGAGGAGGACTAAAAATGAGAGCAATAACCTATAGTGCAGCGCGCGCCGACCTGGCGCAGACGATGAAGAAGGTTTGTGAAGACCATGACACCTTAATCATTACCCGTAAAAACAATGAGTCGGTAGTCATGATGTCACTCGAAGATTATGAGGCCCTAAACGAGACCGCCTACCTTCTGCAAAACCCTGCTAATGCAAAGCGGCTGCTGGAATCGATTGAAGAGCTTGACAGCGGTGGTGGAAAAGAGCGGAAGCTTTCGAAATGAAGCTTATCTTCTCTGAAAATGCCTGGGAAGACTACCTTTACCGGCAAAGAACCGACAAGAAAACCCTGAGACGGATCAACGACCTGATCAAAGATATTCAACGCAATAAATATGAAGGAATCGGCAAACCGGAGCCACTGAAACACAACCTGTCCGGCTACTGGTCTCGTCGGATTACGAGTGAGCACAGGCTGGTCTACCGCATAGAGGAAGACAAATTACTCATCGCTACACTGCGTTACCATTACTGATGCTTAAGGGCATTTCCATGTGACAGCTATAATCTATCAGAGACACAATCCCACGTTACTACTTTACAATCTAACAACACCCCATTTTCCCCATTAATGGTGCGACCATAAAGCCTTTGCCCTTAGTCAGATTTTAGTCCGTGAGAGTCCGTGGCAAAAGAATGTTTTGACATCCTTTCTTTGCGCCCTTCTTGCCCCGCCTGTCCCGTCAGAGAGAGTAATGCTCTGATGGGTTTAGCCTTGCGGTATGGGGTGCGGCTCTACGAGAGATCAGGTTTTAGCTTTTTGAAAATCTTCTAAATGGAAAGACTCAATTCAAAAAAGGAATCAAAAGTCAAAGCTTCATTTTAAAAGGTCGCTGTGGGGTTGTTGACCCCCCCCTGGTTCAGTCGTTGCGAGCAAAGCGAAGCAATCTCAGTCCTTTTAAATTCAAATACTTAGAGATTGCCGCGTCGCTGG
>CBDVDA010000074.1:0-15832 GCA_965372635.1 uncultured bacterium
GGATAGACAAGCAGCTTATCATCGAGGCGCTTGAAGTCGCCATGCTGACCGCATCGAGGAAGAAATTCGGCATCAAGAAAGATATTGAGGCGCAGTACAACCCCGAAGTGGGCGAAGTGGAACTCTTCCAGTTCCAGACGGTGGTGGAAACGGTGGAAGACGAAGACAACGAGATAGGCCTCGAAGAAGCGAAGGAACTCGACCCGGAGGTGGAACTCGGCGACAGCCTCGGGAAAAAACTTCCCTCCAGCGAATTCGGCCGCATTGCGGCCCAGACGGCCAAGCAGGTGATCATCCAGAAAGTGAGGGATGCCGAGCGGGACATGATCTACAATGAATACAAAGACCGCAAGGGGGAACTGATTAGCGGTTATGTGCGGCGTTTCGACAAGGGGAACATCATCATCGACCTTGGCAAGACGGAAGGGATTATGCCTTACAAGGAGCAGATTCCGAGGGAGTCTTTCCGCCCGGGAGACCGCGCCCGCTGTTATGTTATGGATGTAAGGAGCGATACGAAGGGGCCGCAGGTAATTCTCTCCCGTGTTCACCCCGATTTTATGGTGAAACTCTTCACCCTTGAAGTTCCCGAAATCTACGAAGGGATCGTGGAGATTAAAAGCGCCGCACGGGAGCCCGGTTTACGTGCAAAGATTGCAGTCGCTTCGAACGACAGCCAGGTTGACCCCGTGGGGGCTTGTGTGGGGATGAAGGGATCCCGCGTCCAGAGTGTTGTCCAGGAGTTGAGGGGAGAGAAAATCGACATCGTTGCCTGGGATGAAGATGTCGCCAAGTACGTATGCAAGTCCCTTGCACCGGCAGAGGTGAATCGTGTGATTGTCGATGAGGAAGAGAAGATGATTGAAGTCATCGTGCCTGATGACCAGCTTTCTCTCGCCATCGGCAGAAAAGGCCAGAATGTAAGGCTCGCCTCTATCCTGATCGGCTGGAAAATTGATATTAATACGGAATCGAAGGCGGAAACACTTTCTCTCGATGAACAGTTCGAAGAGGAGTTGGCTGCGGCCCGTGCGAGAGGTGAGATGGGGCCTGCTGAAGAAGATAGTGGCAGTGATGACATAACGTCCCTTCCGGGTGTAGGTGGAAAAACGGCAGAGGGGCTGAAAGAGGGCGGCATATCAACGGTGTCCGATCTGGCGGCAAAGACGCTGGAAGAACTGGTGGCCCTTCCGGGGATTGGGAAGAAGAAGGCGGAGGCGCTGCTTGCAGCGGCAAAAGAGGCGACAGGCGGCTGACATTGAAAAAAGGGGAGGCCCTTCGGAGTTGCATCGGTTGCCGGGCGGTGCGTCCAAAAAAGGAACTCGTCCGTTTTGTCCTTTCGCCCGAAGGGGCGGTCGTACCTGATTATTATACGAAGCTTCCCGGGCGGGGATGCTATCTCTGTCCCGACAGTGAATGTATTGAAAAAGCCGTTCCAAAAGGCGCTTTTAGGCGGGCCTTTAAGGCAAAGATAGATGAGCCGACTTCCGGGGAGATAGGCAGGTTTCTCTATGACAAAATCTGCGAGAAGGCAGCCTCGCTCCTCTCCATGGCGATACGGAGCGGGATGGTTTCTCTCGGGACGACGGCAGTAGAGGGGGATTTGAAGCGAGGTACAGTTCGTGATCTCCTCATTTTGAGTTCCGACCTGTCGGAGGGGGCAATGGAGACGTGGCGCGGCAGCGCAAAAAAAAGCGGTGTTGCCGCCCGGGTATTGCCTGCAACGAAAGGGATGGTTGCCGTGATTGGAAACAAAAAAGTCATCGGATTAAAAGACGCCGGTATGGCTGAAACATTGATAAGAGAACTGGACAGGCTGGTGCGGTTGCAGGAGTATGGCCCCAAACGCGGGCAGTGCTCACACTAAGGAGGTAAGGGATTTGAGCGACGAGACGGAAAAAAACGGCGACACGGCGTTTGTCGAAAAACGGGTAGGAAGCACCGTTATCAGGCGGCGGGCGAAGGTTGTAGAACCGGCAACCGAAGAGGAGGTCGTTGAGACAAAAGAGGCCGAGGCCGTAGCAGAGGCTGCTGTCGAGGGTGTCGAAGAGACTCCAGGGGGAGCGCAGGCGGATACAACTGCTGTTGAAACGAAAGGGGGGGGCGAGTCTGCTCAACCCCCAGGATCGGAAGTAGAAAAGGCCAAGCAACCCGCTCCTGCAAAAGAAGGGGTGGGGAAAGGCGGGAAAAAGAATTTCAGGGTCACCGTCGATATCGAAAAGGATGATAAGCCTTCGAAGAAAAAGACCTTTAAGCCGGAAAAGAGGCGGGAGGTTATCACCAAGCGGGGATTCGGTGGACGCGATTTTGGACCGCGCGGGAAAAGAAAGAAGCCGAAAATGGCCGGGGCGAAACAGACGGAGATCACCGTACCGAAGGCAATTAAGCGGGTAATAAAGATATCCGAAGTTGTCCTTGTTGGTGAACTTGCAAAGCGGATGGGGGTGAAATCCTCGGAAGTGATAAAAAAACTGATCGCTCTCGGTATGATGGCTACCGTCAACCAGTCCCTCGATCTGGATACGGCGACGCTTATTGCGACAGACTTCGGATATGAAGTAGAAAATGTCCCTCTCGAAATGGACACCTTCCTCGATAAGGGGGAGATCAAGGAAGAGGACCTCAAAGTTCGTCCCCCGGTCGTGACGATTATGGGCCACGTAGATCACGGGAAAACAACGCTCCTCGACGCCATACGCCGTACCGACGTGACGGCGGGAGAATCGGGCGGTATTACCCAGCATATAGGGGCCTATGACGTGAGGCTCGATAATGGCGATGTGGTCTTTCTCGATACGCCGGGCCATGCGGCCTTTACCTCCATGCGGGCCAGAGGGGCCAAGGTGACGGATATCGTTATCCTTGTTGTGGCGGCCGATGACGGTGTGAAGCCGCAGACGGAAGAGGCGATAGACCATGCACGGGCCGCCGATGTCCCAATCATTGTAGCGATAAACAAGATCGATAAGCCTGACGCCAATCCCGACAAGGTAAAGCAGGAACTTTCCAAGTTTGAATTGATCCCCGAGGACTGGGGCGGCTCGACAATCTTCGCCAATGTATCGGCCAAGGAAAGGACGGGCCTGAAGGAACTGCTTGAGATGATTCTCCTCCAGGCGGAAGTGATGGAGTTGAAGGCTGCGCCCGATATGTTGGCAAAAGGGACCATTGTAGAGGCCAAACTGGACAAGGGACGTGGGCCGGTAGCTACCGTCCTCGTTCAAAACGGAACGTTGAAGGTGGGGGACAATTTCGTTGCGGGCATCCACTCGGGCAAGGTGAGAGGACTCCATAATGATAAGGGCCAGAAGGTGAAAGAAGCAGGTCCCTCTATCCCCGTTGAAGTGATCGGTCTCGCCGGGGTTCCCGAGGCGGGGAATGATTTCGTTGTCGTTGCTGAAGAGAGGCTTGCAAAGCAGATCAGCATGCAGCGTCAGGAAGAGTCGAGAGACCTCGAACTGGCCAAAACGAGCAAGGTAACCCTCGATCAACTCTTTGACCAGATTCAAGGGGGCGAGTTTCATGATCTCAATATTGTACTTAAGGGCGATGTGCAGGGCTCAATCGAGGCGATCACCGAGTCGCTCCACAAATTGAGCACCGACAAGGTGAAACTTAAAGTCATCCACAGCGGCGTAGGGGGGATTACGGAGAGTGACGTCCTTCTTGCCTCTGCATCCAACGCTATTGTCGTCGGCTTCCACGTGAGGCCGGAAATCAAGGCGAGCAGACTCGCCGAGGCGGAAAAAATCGATGTCAGGACCTATTCCATCATCTATGATGTAGTCGAAGACGTGAGGGCGTCCATGGAAGGGATGCTGAGCCCCGTTATTAAAGAGGTTTATCTTGGCAGGGCGGAGATACGGGAGACTTATGCAGTATCGAAGATCGGTACAGTTGCGGGCTGTTACGTCATCGACGGTAAAATTCTCCGCGGTGCGGATGTGCGGGTCCTTAGGGATAATGTGGTTATTTTCGAAGGGCAGTTGGCGTCGCTTAAGCGGTTCAAGGACGACGTTAAGGAGGTTGCCTCCGGTTACGAGTGCGGTATGGGGGTGGAAAATTTCAACGATATCAAGGTGGGCGACGTGATTGAGGCCTATACCCATGAATCCGAGGCTGCAAAGCTCTAAGACCGGTAAGGTTTAGCCTGTGAAGGGGGGACTTGACGACGGGGCCTATCTCGGTATCTGCAAGATCGCCCTCAGGATGCCTGAGGTCTCCTCTCTCAAGGGAAAGCGTCAGATCGTAAAAAAAATCGTAGAACGGACGAAGAACAGGTTCAACGTTTCCGGCGCAGAGGTGGGATCGCTCAATAATTGCCGTGAGGCCGTCCTCTGTTTCGTTACTGCCGGCAACGAGGGGGCCTTTGTCAATTCGGTGGCCGACAAGGTCCTCGCCTTCATTGAAAATACCTGCCTGGCCGAGATTTCTGACTTCGAGATAGAGGTGATAAAGCTGTGAAAGAGTTCAAACGCTCGGAGCGGGTGAGCGATAATATTCATCAAGCCGTGTCGAATATTCTTCTTAGAGAAGTTACTGATCCCCGTCTTGAAATGGTCACCATAACGGGCGCTAGGGTTTCCGATGACCTTCGTCATGCCGATATTTATTACAGTCTCATCGGTGATGAAAACCGCTGGGCCGAAGCGAAAAAGGGCTTTCAAAGTTCGAAGGGCTACATCAAAAAGACGCTCAGCAAGAAATTGAAAATGAAATATATGCCCGACCTGCATTTCAGGGAAGATAAATCCCTCGAAGGCGGAGAAAAGATCGACAGGATATTATCGGAGATTATTCCGGACCATGACGAGTAAAATCGAAGCGATTGCAGCCAGAATTAAAGAAGGCAACCGGTTTCTTATTGCCTCTCACCTGAACCCCGACGGCGACGCCATCGGGGCTTCCCTCGCACTTGCTCTCGCCCTGAAAGCGATGGGGAAGGAGGTCGTTACCTACAACCGGGACAGTGTGCCATACCAGTTTCTATTTCTTAAAGGCGCTGACAGGATAACTTCCGAACTCAATCCCGACGACTCTTTCGATGCTGTTTTCGTCCTCGATTGCTCCGAGCTTGAGCGGGTGGAGAAGACCTTCGGTGAGCGCGTAAAGACGAAGTGCTGGATCAATATCGATCATCACCTGACGAACAAGACCTTTGCCGATATCAGCATTATCGACAAAGATGCTTGCTCCACGGGATATCTCGTCTATCTCCTCATTGAAGCTCTTCCTGTTGAATTGACGATAGAGATTGCCGAAAATATTTATACGACGATTATATTCGATACCGGCTCCTTTCGCTATTCCAACAGCACGAAAGAGGCCTTTCGCGTTGCCGGTGAACTGGTTGGCCTCGGTGTTTCCCCCTGGGAGGTGGCCCACAGGATTTATGAGAACCAGCCTCTCGGTCGGATCAAACTCCTCAGCAAGGTACTCGAAACCCTTCATATTTCCGGCGAGGGGAAGGTGGCCTCTGTTACGGTCTCTCTCAAAATGATGGAGGAGACCAATACCGGTCATGACGCCACCGACGGCTTTGTCAATTATCCGCGCTCTATCGAAGGCGTGGAAGTGGCCATGCAGATTCGTGAGACAGGGAATAATGTCTATAAATTGAGTTGTCGCTCCAAGGGGACGGTAAACGTAGCCGCCATGGCTGAACGTTACGGCGGAGGGGGGCACCGTAACGCTGCGGGATGCGTCATGAAGGGAACGCTGGAAGAGGTGAGGAAAGAGGCTCACTCTGTCGTCGATGCCATTGTTGGGGAGGATTTGCCTTGAACGGGAGCGCGCTTTCCGGGATTCTCGTCGTCGATAAAGAAGCCGAAATGACCTCCCACGATGTTATTAGCAGGGTACGAAAGAGTCTCTCCATGAAAAAGGTGGGGCATGCAGGTACACTCGACCCGTTCGCCACGGGCGTATTGGTTGTCATGGTAGGGGAAGGGACGAAACTTTCCGATCATCTCATGTCTTCTGAAAAGGTCTATCGCGCCACCATGAGATTGGGCACAAAGACCGACACGGGTGATTTGACGGGAAAAGCGGTCGATGAAAAAGTGTGCCCTCCTCTGACGGAAGAGGCGATTAGAAGCGTTCTTAAAAGTTTTACAGGCGTCGTATCCCAGGTGCCGCCCATGTATTCGGCGTTGAAAAAGGACGGCGTTCCCCTCTATCGGCTGGCGCGAAAAGGGGTCGAAATAGAGAGAGAAAGTCGCGAGGTTTTTATCCGTGAGTTGAATCTCCTTGAACTGAGTGGACAGGATGTCACTTTCGAGGTAACCTGTTCGAAAGGGACCTATGTGAGAACCCTTGCCGAGGACATTGCAGAAGCGCTTAATACGTGCGGGCATCTGGTCGAACTGAGAAGGATGAGGTCCGGCCCCTTTGGCATTGATAAGGCGCTTTCTTTAGATGATTTGGCAAGTTATGAGAAGACGGTTTCTGCTCTTCTTCCTCTAAGCGAGTCGCTTCCCAATATGTCTGAGATTGTCGTCGATGAGGAGGCTGTTGAAAAGATCGGCAACGGAATTCAGTTGAAAGCGGGATGGGTGAGAGGCTTCAACCCGGCAGGCGACATTAACCGCTCTGGTCCGGTCAAAGTAATGAGCCAGAAAGGTCTCCTGCTTTCAATTGTAGATGCATCTCTAAGCAGCAGAGAGTGGGACGATCTTCCGTCGGACAGTATCATAGGAAAGAGCTTGAGAGTCTTTAATGCCCGATAAAATAACCTTTACAAAAAGGGTGTGGGCATGATAAAAATAGTGCTTAAAAATTAAGAAAGGAGGTGTGGTAATTGGCAATTAATACGGAAACGAAGCAATCGATCATCAGTCAGTACAAAACCCATGATTCAGATACGGGATCATCGGAGGTTCAGATTGCTATTCTTAGCGAACGGATCAAATATCTTACCGATCATTTCAAGGTTCACGTTAAAGACCATCACTCGAGAAGAGGTTTGTTGAAGCTGGTTGGACAACGCAGGCGTCTTCTCAACTATCTGAAGAAGGTTGACATAGCGAGATACCGGACACTTGTAGATAGTCTCGGCATCAGGAAGTAACAAACTTAATAAATTCCTCGTTTCTTATGACCTGTGAAGCGAGAAGGATGAGCCCGGTCAATTGGGGCCGGAGATGATAATGAAATTAAATTAGGGAATGGAGAGAAGAGATTATTATGGCGACAAAGTTGGAGATTGATTACTGGGGCAGGAAGCTGTCCATCGAAACCGGGCAACTTGCTAAACAGGCGAGTGGCTCTGCTCTTGTAAGATGCAATGATACGGTTGTACTCGTAACTGCTGTTGCCAATAAGGAACCGAAAGAAGGTATCGATTTCTTTCCGCTTACCGTAAACTATCAGGAAAAGACCTTCGCAGCCGGTAAGATTCCAGGTGGATTCTTCAAGCGGGAAGGACGACCGTGCGAAAAGGAGACGCTTACATCGAGATTGATCGACAGGCCGCTCCGTCCTCTCTTCCCAAAAGGTTTTTCAAATGAGACGCAGATCATAGCGACTGTTATTTCCGTAGAACCCGACGTCGATCCCGACATGCTCGCTATGCTTGGGGCCTCGGCAGCTATAGAGATGTCTAATATCCCTTTCCAGGGGCCTATCGCAGGTGTGAAGGTAGGACGGGTGGATGGGAAATTTGTTATAAATCCCGACAGGGAGCAGTTGGAAAAGAGCGATATCGAACTCATCGTGGCAGGGAGCAGGGAGGCTGTGATGATGGTCGAAGGGGGCGCAAAGGTCGTCTCCGAGAAGGATATGCTGGAGGCTGTTTTCTTCGGTCATGAAGCGCTCGGCCCGCTGCTCGATATGCAGGAAGAACTGAAAAAGACGTGTGGCGTTGAGAAGATGACCTTTTCGCCTCCCGCCGTGAATGAAGAACTTGACAAGAAGGTCGGCGCCTTTGCCGAGGAGAAGATAACGGAAGCGCTCCGTATTCCTGTAAAGGCAGAGAGGTATGACCGTCTTGACCATATAAAAGAAATCACCCTCGATGAGTTTGGCGAAGAGGGTAATGCCGATCTTAAGAAGGAAATATCCACCGTTGTCGGCAACATCAAGAAAAAGACGATGAGAGGGGTTATCCTGAGTGACAAGATCAGGATCGACGGGCGGAGTTCAAGAGACGTGAGGGCTATCTCTAGCGAGGTAGGAACTTTGCCGAGGACGCACGGCTCGTCTGTCTTTACGAGAGGTGAGACGCAGGCCCTCGTCGTTTCTACCCTTGGAACAAAGTTCGATCAGCAAAGGATCGACGCCCTCATGGGGGAATACAAGAAGACATTCATGCTCCACTATAACTTTCCGCCCTTCTGTGTCGGCGAGGCGAGCTTCCTCAAGAGCCCCGGAAGAAGAGAAATCGGGCACGGCGTACTTGCCGAACGGGCGCTCTATAACGTAATGCCCAGTCTTGAAGAGTTTCCCTACACGGTGAGAGTCGTGTCGGACATTCTCGAATCAAACGGGTCGTCATCGATGGCGTCTATTTGCGGCGGTTCCCTTTCCCTCATGGATGCAGGCGTTCCCTTAAAGGCGCCTGTAGCGGGTATTGCAATGGGACTCATCAAGGAGGGCGACGACGTTGCCATCCTTTCCGATATCCTCGGTGACGAAGATCATCTCGGCGATATGGATTTCAAGGTGGCAGGAACAACAGAGGGAATCACGGCGCTCCAGATGGACATCAAAATAACCGGTGTGAACAGGCAGATCATGGAAGATGCCCTCGACCAGGCGAAAGAGGGACGGCTTCATATCCTGAAAGAGATGGAAAAGGCGCTTACCACACACAGGACGGAGCTTTCCAAATATGCTCCCAAGATCATCACTCTTTACATTAACAAAGAGAAGATTAAGGACCTCATCGGACCCGGCGGAAAAAATATCAAGTCGATTATCGAGGTTACCGGGGCGAGCATCAATGTGGACGATACGGGGAAGGTAGAGATCGCCACAAATGATGAAGCAGCCGCTAAGCAGGCAATCACCATGGTGGAGAACTCCACGCAGGACTGTGAGGTGGGCCGACTCTATATGGGGACTGTGAGGAAGATTATGGACTTCGGCGCCTTTGTGGAGATATTGCCGGGGCAGGACGGACTGGTCCACATCTCGGAGCTCGCAGAGGAGCGGGTAAGGTCCGTCACTGATGTTCTGAACGAAGGTGATGAGGTTTTGGTGAAAGTTCTCGACATCGACCGTCAGGGAAAGATAAAGCTTTCCCGCAAGGAAGCCCTCGGGAAGAGCCTTAACGCTTGATCTTTTAATAAACGATTAAAACCTGAGAAGGTCCACTTTTTTAAGTGGACCTTTTTATTTTTGGTTAAAAAATCTGTTCCATTATCCCCTCTCCCCTGGTGGGAGAGGGCGAGGCCTATGGCTCGGAGCCAACGGCTCATAGAGGTGAGGGGGGATAAATTGATATCACCCCCACCTTAGTCCTCCCCCCTCAAGGGGGAGGAGATTGTATTAGAAAAGCAGTGCCTCTTCACACTTTTGCGGGATAGGCGGGGAGCATTACTAAAATCATATGGTTGCCAACGCTAAATTCAAAAAGACCGTTCTCGATGACGGCCTTACCATTATCTCCGAGGCCGACAGCAGTCTCTACTCCGCTTCAATCGGCATCTGGGTGAAAAGCGGCTCACGAGACGAGGACGTTAATGAAAACGGTCTGTCTCACTTCATCGAGCATATGCTCTTTAAAGGAACGAAAAGCCGGAGCTGCCTCGACATCGCCCGCCAGATCGACGCCTTCGGCGGAAGCCTGAACGCCTTCACCACGAGAGAGACGACCTGCTACTATGCCAAGGTGCTGAACGACCATCTCGACATGGCCGTCGATATCCTGTGCGACATCCTGCTCAATTCTCTCTTCAATGGCGACGATATGGAGAAAGAGAGGCAGGTCATCCTTCAGGAAATCAGGATGACGACAGATACGCCGGAAGATGAGATTCACGACCTTTTTTACAAAACCTTCTGGCAGGGCCATCCCTTGAGCAGGCCCATTACGGGTGACGCCGAAAGGGTCTCCTCTTTCTCCCGTGAACAGCTATTGAATTTCTTCACCCGCACCTATTCGCCCGGGAATATGGTCGTTGCCGTATCGGGAGATGTTTCACATGACCGGATTGTCGGCAGCTTCGAAGAGGCATTCGCCTCGCTTCCGCAACCTAATGAGACCGATTCTAACCACGAGGTTTCATTTGCATCCAACATCGACCTCTACCCCAAGGACCTTGAACAGGTACAGATATGTCTCGGGACGACCGGTATTTCCACAACCAGTCCGAAGAGGCATGCCGCGTATATTCTAAATACTCTCCTCGGAGGCGGTATGAGTTCCAGGCTTTTTCAGAAAATAAGGGAGGAGATGGGCCTTGCCTACTCCATCTATTCCTATCTTTCCACTTACCGTGACACGGGTCTCTTCGGTGTTTACGCCGCTACGGGAGAAGAATCTGTTACAGAGGTGTTGGAGCAAACCGTGTGTGAACTGAAAAGGTTGAAGGATGACTTGATTCCAGAGGAAGAGCTAACGTCTGCCAAAGAGCAACTGAAAAGCCACGTGCTTTTCTCCCTTGAGACGAGTGACAGCCGAATGCAGAAGATTGCCGGTGATGAACTCGCCTTCGGGCGATATATCCCGTCAGGTGAGGTGATAAAAGAGATTGAATCCGTTTCCAGTGAGGATGTGAACGCACTGGCGCGGGAACTCTTTTGCGAGAGCAGTCTTAATTTAACGCTGCTCGGCCCTTTTGACGAGAGCAAGGTCATGGCAAAAGTGGAAGATTTAAGGGGCACCCTTGGAAACTGAATTATCATTCCTCTTTACATTTTCTTTTCTGTCCCGGGAGATGGCGATATGAATATCCTCGTTACCGGAGGGGCCGGGTACATCGGAAGCCATGCCTGTCTTGCACTGAGAGAGGCCGGATTAAACCCCGTGGCCTATGACAACTTAGTCTCCGGCCATGAAGCGTCGGCTCTCGACTGGGCCTTCGTTAAGGGAGACCTTTCCGACATCGCGCTTTTAAGAAAGGTCTTCGAGACTTATGATTTTCAGGCCGTCATGCATTTTGCCGCCCATGCCTATGTGGGGGAATCGATGAGGTCGCCGGCGAAATATTTCGAGAATAATCTCATTGGCGGCTTGAACCTGCTCAAGGTGATGAAAGAGGCTCACGTGGATAAAATTATTTTTTCCTCCACCTGCGCTGTTTATGGCGATCCCGGAGCGGTGCCGATTGATGAAGGTCACCGGGAACTCCCCGTCAGCCCCTATGGCGAAAGCAAGCTTTTCTTTGAAAAGATTCTTCGCCGTTATGAGGACGCCTACGGCCTGAAATCGATTTCCCTCCGCTATTTTAATGCGGCAGGCGCCGACTCTGAAAGGCGTCTCGGTGAGAGCCACAACCCGGAGACCCATCTCATCCCGCTCGTCCTGAATGCGGCTAAAAGCAAGGAAGAACATGTTGAAATCTTCGGTGATGATTATGATACACCGGACGGGACCTGTGTCAGGGATTTTGTTCATGTAACCGATCTCGCCTCCGCCCATGTTTTGGCTCTGGAAAAACTGGATGACGACGGAAGAAGACCCTTCTACAACCTCGGGAGCGGGAAAGGGTACTCCGTTAGGGAAGTCATGAAGACTGCGAGAGCAGTGACTGGATGCGTAATCGAAGAGAGGCTGTCTGCGAGGCGACCGGGCGACCCGCCAGAACTTATCGCCTCGGCCGATCTTGCACGAAAGGAGCTCGGCTGGACGCCGGAAATGAGCGACCTTCGGCGCATCATGGAGACCGCTTGGCAGTGGGAGCAAAAGAGAAAGTTTTGAACTGTTCCGAATGATTTTGATTTTACCCGCAAAAGACTCGAAATAAATCTGTGAAATCTGCTTACCCCGTTAGAATTGTATCTCTCTAACGGGGTGAATCTCTGGATTAGGGTTTTTGTCTTTGATCTGCCCGCGAAGTTCACGCCGTTAAAGAGTCTTCAGCTATAATGGTGCGGCAATAAAGCTTTTAGTCCGCCCTTAGTCAGCTTTTAGTCCGTGAAAGTCCGTACACGTTGTTGCAGTTGCCTGCCTTCACAGAAAACCAGGATACTGGAGAGAGAGGCTCTAAGTAACTCTGTGTCTGTTACCCCTGATCTGCCTTTATCCATTTCATCCGCGTCATCCGCGTTCTATTCTTGTCTTTAGCCCGCTCTTGTCAATATTTATATTATCTCTATCGGGGAAATGATTTTGAAGGGGAGGGGAGGTTCACCCCTTTAGAGGATATTCATGATGAATTTCTAGTGGGGGTGTGGTATAAAAAGGGCTGTTAGATGTTAAGGGGTGTATTCCTAATATTTCAAGCAAACAAATGATTTAAAGGATAACAATGAACCAGACGGAACAGCAATTCTTAAACGAACTCGACAAAAAACTCTGGAACGCCGCCGATAAGCTGCGCTCCAACATCGATGCTGCCGAATACAAGCATGTGGTGCTGGGACTCATCTTTTTGAAATACGTCTCCGACGCTTTTGAAGAACGCAGGGAAGAGTTGAAAGTGGTCTTTGCCGATCCCGACAACGACTACTACCTGGGTGAAGACGGCGACGAGATAATTGAGGAAGAGCTGGAACACCGCGACTATTACACTGAGAAAAATGTCTTCTGGGTTCCGGCGCTGGCCCGTTGGGAGAACCTACAGAACTTCGCCAAAGTTGCGCCCGGCACCAAAATCGAAATAGTAAATGGCAAAAAAACAGTATACGAATTCCGGTCCATCGCCAAACTCATCGACGATGCATTAGAGCGGATTGAAAAAGAAAACTCCAAACTTAAAAATGTTCTCGACAAAAATTATGCACGCCGTCAGATAGAACCGGCCATACTCGGCCAACTTATCGATAGAATAGCTGAAATCCCCTTCCAGCACGCCAGCCTCCATGCCAAAGACATCCTCGGCCACGTCTACGAATATTTCCTCGGTCAGTTCGCCCTTGCCGAAGGTAAAAAGGGAGGTCAGTATTTCACCCCCAAGTCCATCGTCGGCCTCATCGTCGAAATGCTGCAACCTTATGAGGGCCGCGTCTATGACCCCGCAATGGGTTCGGGCGGTTTCTTCGTGCAATCGGAAAAATTCATCGAAGAGCGCGGCGGCAAGCTGGGCAATATCTCCGTCTACGGGCAGGAGTCCAACCCCACCACATGGCGACTGGCCGCCATGAATATGGCCATACGCGGCATCGACTTCAACTTCGGCGGTGAACCTGCCAACACCTACAGCAACGACAAACACCCCGACCTGAGGGCTGATTATGTAATGGCCAACCCGCCCTTCAATATGAAGGAGTGGAACAGCGGCGTCAAAGACGACGACCCCCGCTGGCAATACGGCATCCCGCCTGCGAACAACGCCAACTTCGCCTGGCTGCAACACATGCTCTACCACCTGGCACCCAACGGCAGCATGGGCCTTCTGCTCGCCAACGGCTCTATGAGCTCCAACATGGGAGGCGAAGGCGAAATCCGCAAACGCCTATTAGAAGAAGACCGCGTCGAATGCATGGTCGCGCTTCCCGGTCAACTCTTCACCAACACCCAAATCCCTGCCTGCATCTGGTTTCTCACCAAGAATAAGAAGGGAAAACTCCCTCGCCCTCAGGGAGAGGGTCGGGGTGAGAGTGGGCTCAGAGACAGAAGTGGTGAAGTCCTCTTCATCGACGCCCGCAACCTCGGCTACATGAAAGACCGCGTCCTACGAGATTTTAAAGATGAGGATATACGTAAGATTGCAGATACCTTCCAGAACTGGAAAGCAGGTGAAGGCTACGAGGATGAAGCTGGATACTGTAGTTCAGTAACATTAGACGAAATAAAACAACACGACTACATCCTCACCCCCGGCCGTTACGTTGGTGCCGCAGAGGAGGAAGACGACGGCGAGCCCTTCGCGGATAAGATGGTGCGGCTAACAGCGCAACTTAAGGATCAGTTTGAACAGAGCGATAAGCTGGAGGGTGATATTAAGAAGAACCTAGCGGGGTTGGGGTATGGGCTCTGAACTGATCAAGTACAAGATTGAGGATATCGCATTAGAAATGGGAGACGCTCCATTTGGTTCAAACTTGAAGAATGTTGATTACACAGAAGCCGGTGCACTCGTCGTTCAAGGCAAAAATGTCCAGGGTCGAACTTTTGATTGGAGTGATAAGCGGCATGTCTCTTTTAAAAAGTGGAAATCTATACCGAGAAGTCATTGCTTTCCGGGTGATCTGATCTTTCCAAAAGTAGGTACTATCGGTAAGGTCGGTGTTTTAAATCCGTGCGAAAGTTACGACAAATATTTGCTTTCAACCAATGCCATGCGCCTAAAGGTTGATCCAGAAAAAGCCAACCAACTTTATGTTTATTACTACTTTACATGGAATAGAACAGTAAATTTAATACATGCAATGAACTCAAAGTCAGTTCAACCAGTTTTTAATTATACATCGTTAAAAAAATTCCCTATTGAGTTGCCGTCACTTGATAAGCAAAATTATATTGCGAATATACTTGGAACACTTGATGACAAAATCGAACTCAACCGCCAAATCAACCAAACCCTCGAACATATCGCCCAGGCCATCTTCAAATCCTGGTTTATCGACTTCGAGCCCGTCAAAGCCAAGATAGAAGCCAAAATAAACGGCCAAGACACCGAACGTGCCACTATGCGCGCCATCAGCGGCTTGACCAATGAACAGTTGGATCAGCTAGACAATGACAGACTAAAACAACTCACTGCCACCGCCGCACTTTTTCCCGATGAGCTTGAAGAATCTGAGTTGGGTAAGATTCCGAAAGGGTGGAAAGTTGGCGTATTAGGAGATATTTGTACACAAGCTATAGGTGGTCAATGGGGAAGTGATGCTCAGGCTGATGATTTAGTACCAGCAATTTGTTTGCGTGGTTGTGATATGGCAGATGTGCGTGATAGTGGCTTTGGGAAGGATGCGCCAGTTCGATACCTAAAACAAAGCGCACTGGATAAGCGCAGCATGTCTGATACTGACTTACTTATTGCTGCATCAGGTGCTGGACCATGTGGTAGGCCATTGTGGTGTTCGCCTAATCTTTCAAAAGAACATTATGGCGTTGAAGTCATATACTCCAATTTTGTTAAGCGATTTAACTGTAGTTC
Source organism: uncultured bacterium (assembly GCA_965372635.1). Lineage (GTDB taxonomy): Bacteria > Desulfobacterota > JADFVX01 > JADFVX01 > JADFVX01 > CBDVDA01. The sequence continues at coordinate 15,207 of CBDVDA010000074.1, forward strand.
CTCAGCACATGCGATATACATAGATCATATTATTTATGAGAAGTATAAAGCAGGAACGATAGGTGACTACATAATAGGTACATCCGTACCTAATTTAGATGCATCAGGTTTATTAAATAGTTTGCAAATTGTAATCCCTGAACAGGGAATATTAAATGTTTTCTCAAATTACTATAAGAACATAGAACCAAGAAATACTAATGGTGAAAATCGAGTGCTTGCAGAAGTGCGAGATTCACTGCTCCCGAAACTTCTCTCCGGCACAATAGAAATTGAGGCTGCATAAGGTTAATTCTTAAATGGATGAAGAATTAAAAAAATATTTCGACCAAATTCCTGATTGGGGGAGTTTCGAGGTTGTTGCTGACGAAATGAGCGGTCGTCTTCCTGTTGTTAAAGTGGAGGGTTGGAAACAGTTTACTGAAATTCTAGAAGACGATTTTTTTAATATACCTAAAAACCAGCTCGTTTTTAGAGGACATCGTCGTTACGACTGGGGTTTGACGCCATCTCTAGGTCGATTAAACAGCTCTGGGATAATTACAGAAGAATTAGCAAATAACCAATTTGATTTATATGATTCATCACTTTACTCCGCAAGACACAACATCTTGTATGTCACAGTA
>CBDVDA010000075.1:0-15747 GCA_965372635.1 uncultured bacterium
CATTAACAATCGAAATCCTTGCCACCGCACTTCCCTTATTTAAGAAATTTTTTCCTGAATTTTGGACGGACTCCTCTTATGAGAAGACCACATAAAGAGCCGACTAGAACAAACTTGTGCTACTGTTACATGATGACAATATAGGCTATAATGCCATTTTTGTCAAGGACAGGGGGCCTCAAATCAGTCGTCCCTGACCTCAGGCATTTGAATCTCTTGCAATGCACGATCTTAAAAAAAATCAGTTGAATAAATATTTAGCCTCCAAAGTTGTCAAATGCAAAACAACATGTTTGCTCACCTCAAAAGTTTAAGGTGATATTTAAAAAAGCGCCAGTGAACAAAGATCACTGGCGCTGAAGCCCCCCCCCCGCAAAAGGGGAAAGAAATGGTTCAAATTCAGTCCAACAATTACAACTCCTCTATGGCGCCGACAACGAGCATGATCCTTTGATAAAGCTGGCTTTGCGTCTCTTCATCCACTATCCAGTCATTCTTTGAAGAACCACCCGCGCTGCCATCCATTTTTGCAAGGATATCTTTGTTCAGCTTCTTGAGAGCATCCTTGATGAACTGGGCCTTTATATCCTCATCAGTTGCGTCTTGCGCATATTGAACCGATGTACAAACTTCAGCAAGCTTGTTTTCGAAAGCCTTTTTAAGCTTCCCATTATTATTCTTGAAAGCAGAATCAGGAAGTCCGTTAATTTGATCTGTGATAGCTGCCAATTCCTCACAGATGTCAATACCGGGGACAGTAACCTTCACATTGTCCAGATAAGCTCCCGCGTTCCAAAGACGCATTCCGACACCGCCGTTAAGGTGTATATTTGACGTATCTGTAACATCGAAAATCAGGACATCATCGATATACGCTTTTATATTTGCTCCTTCACACACAACTTTGAAGTGATACCATGTATTGGGCTTCGAAAAGCTGCTCGATTTGCTCGCCAGATAGGTCCAGCGACCCGTATCCCACTGCTCTATTTGAAAAGCATAGGGCCTTAATTGAAAATTGTACGAGTTTACACTCCCAAGACTTCCATTGTGAGTAGCACGGAAAGCCAGGCCAAAGGCATAGGCCCAATAACTGCCATTATATAGGTAGAGATCGCCCTCAACCGTATAGTCCGTCCAGTCATCCCCCTCGATAAATGCAGTATGGGAACCCCCTCCCGAGGACAACACTTTGTTGCCCTGGAAATCCACAACTTTAAAGCCACTTTGATACGTTATCCAGTTACTAATATCACCACTTTCAAAGTCCTCTTCGAAAATGGTCAACGCAACAGCAGAACTGACAGCACTGGCAGAAAAAATCAACGCAAACAACAAACAGCAAATAATTCTTTTCATGTTATCTCCTTTTTTACCATATAAATAGTTTTAGTAAACGATTCGAACTTATTAAGAAAATACCTCCTTTCCTAATCTATTTATCATAGAGCTATTTTTTCAGGCTTTAGAGCATCCAGATAGTATCTGATAGTAAAAAGAATAAATTATTTCATATGGTGACATCTTTGTCTAGTAAGAGAACCGAACAAATTCAGTAAGATTTCCGACATTTTTGTTGAAACTTGAAAAAAATTGGGAGAAAAGAAGCCGAGAGGATAAATTCAACTTGTGTGATTAAGATTAACTACTTTTTGAGAACCCGAAAGATGAAAGGAAAAGATCAAATGAAGATTTGAAAAATTAATAGAAGTGAAAGCTCGGCAGAAAAGATGGCTGTCAGTAAAGGGCGGCAACCTATCTCAATATTTAACCTCCAGCAGGTAAAGCCCCTGCGGCGGGGCTGTCACACCGGCCTTTCGCCGGTCCTTCGCCGCCACGATTGCCTTGAATTCGTCGAGGGTGATCTTGCCGAGGCCGAGGTTGACGAGCGTGCCGACGATGTTTCTCACCATATGTTTCAGGAAGGCCTGCCCCTCGATCTCGAAATATAGATATTCAGACGCCGGGCCAACGGGGGTGAGGGATGCTTTCAGCATCTTTCTCACTGAATGTTTTGAAGTGCACCCCGCCCCTCGGAATGAGGTAAAGTCGTGCTCGCCGAGGAGCAGTTCAGCCCCTTCCGTCATGAGGCCAACATTGAGTTTCCCTCTCACATGCCAGGCCCGTTCCCGGTAAATGGCCGTCGGCTCCTTCCGGTTTAGGATCACGTACCGGTAGACCTTGCTTTTGGCGCTCCGCCGGGCGTCGAAACCGGGTTCGACCTCTTCCACCGTTGTCACTACGATATCGTCCGGGAGTAGCGCATTCACTCCGAGAAAGAGTTTTTCACAGGCAATCACATCCTCCGTTTTTAAATCGATGACCTGCATGAAGGCGTGAACGCCCGCATCGGTGCGGGATGCGAAGTTCACTCTCACCTTTTCACGCAAAATCGTCTCTAGCGCCTCTTCCACTTCCTGCTGAACGGTATGGGCATTTTTCTGTCTCTGCCAGCCGTGATATCGGCTGCCGTCGTATTCGAGGCGCATCATTATTTTTCTAGGGCGAGTTGTCATCAGTTAATAAAACTTCCTTTTGTCCCGATTTTTATCCTTGACTCACAGGGGTTAATAAGACGATAATTTTCCATCCGAAAGGGGTGGCCCCTGCACCGTTTCTTTTTAAACAATCGACGCTCTAGAATACCAACAAATGGCCAGAAAAGTAAGCATATTTAAGAAGATCGAAGGCCTTGACGACATAGGCTCTATTCTTTTCAGCGTACAGGATTCGGTTGCCGATTGCCCCGTCACCGACGCCATCCGCAAGATTCTTTCTGCCGAAGAGAAGATCGTCCATATTGACGAGTCGCTGGAGGAGCATCTCCACCTGTTCGAGCCGGACATCCTCTTCTTCCGTTTCGATGGCAGTTACGACTTCAACAAGATCATCAGGCTGTCGAAAGAAACACGGGACTCCGGTTTTGAAGGTATCTTCATTCTCATTACCGACCCCATCACCAGCCGTTACCAGATCGACGCCCTCCTCTCCAGCGACGGCTTCGACAGCTACATCTTCACCAGCGACGGCTTCGAGCGCGTCCAGGACGCGCTTAGCCGGGCCATCCTTGGGCGTAAGAGAAAAGTGAAATACAATATCTGCTTCGACGATTCCCTGGACGCCTTCTATACGATCGACGAAAACGGCGCCGTCTACGACATTAACGAGGCGGGTACGAACGAGTCGGACTATATTCCGAGGGAGGTGGTGAGGGACAAGGTGAGCATCTATAAGGTGGGGACCCTGAGACCCTTCAGAGGAAAGATCAAACCGCTCATCAAGGAATCGAACATCGACAGGGTTTTTAAGGAGACCTACGAGGAGAAAAACTACATCTACCAGTTAAAGACGAAAATCCAGAACGCCCCCACCATCGGCCTCGTCTCCACCGTGGTAAAAACGAACGTGACCAAGCTCATCTACACCAACACCCTCGACCTGCTCGTCAACTCCATTACCCTCCTCTCCCAGCGGGACAACTACACGGCGGGCCACTCGGCGCGGGTCTTTTATTACGCCCTCTATTTCATGTATGCCACCGGTTATACGAGCAGCCGGAAATTCAGCCGGGCGCTCTACATGGCGGCCCTGCTCCACGACATCGGAAAAATCGGCATCCGGGACGACGTGCTTTTAAAGAACTCCAAGCTGAACGACGACGAGAGCAGTGCCATCTCTCAGCATCCGCAAAAGGGGTACAAAATGCTGAAACGCTACGAATTCCTGGCCGATTCCATCGAGATCATCCTGTCGCACCACGAGCGGGCTGACGGCAAGGGCTATCCCAACAAGCTGAAGGGGAACAAGATACCCTACGGCGCGTCCGTTCTCTCAATTTTCGACGGCTTCGACGCCATGACGACGGACCGCCCCTACCGCAAAGCGCTCCCCTTCGAGGTCGCCTTCAACGAGATCAAGAAAAACATCGGCTCCCAATACAATCCCGACGTGGCAGGCGAATTCCTCGCCATGATTACACCGGCGCTGGTAACCGACGTACATGAGCTTGCAAAAAAGCCGCTCGAAACCATCGCCAACGAGTTGGTGGAAACCATTCTTAAAGAGTAGTTTGGGGCGGTCGCCTCTTTGATTTTCACCTATTGACTCCCCACTTGACTTTTTCTACATTTCTGCTAACTTTCAATCTGTCATTCCGCACTTGATGCGGAATCCAGGGGTTTTGTAGGTTGAGGTTCGCATCCGCACACCCAACATTTTTGGCACCACGGAGCCTAAGTGTTGGGGTTCAATTAATTCACCCCAACATACGGACTATTGTTAACTATGTACAAGTATTGGAAAAAGAATAAGCGGCAACTAGAAATGACAATTAGTCACCTCAACCGCTTTCACAACCGTTCTTTAAGAAAAGAGACTAAATTAAGCGAGGTTCCTCTTGATAATGTTTTTTCAAAACTTGTTTTAGTGTTATGGATGTCTTTATCTGAAATTGAATTTAATATTTTGCTTACAGAAAATGAAGAACTCACAAAGTCATTTTTAGAAAAAATTGATTTATCAAAGAAAACAGAACTCGACAAATGGATCACTTTAATCGACTACTTTTTTAAAGAACAATACTTTGGAAATCAGAATAGAGAATTAACGCAGGTTGACCTAGGCGACACAACTTTCCATAGATATGAGACTATCAAAAATATTGTTGCAGAGGACCTAAGACCATTCATTGAACTTAGAAATAGAATTGCCCATGGTCAATGGGCTGTTGCTTTTACCTCAGAAGGAATTAAAAAAAATCAAGAGCTGACAACACATATCTGGAAATTATCAAAAAAAGACATCATGTTGCTGAAATCATTTGTGAGAAATTTACCGCCATTATTGAAGTTACTGATTACTTCTAAAAAAACGTTTGAAAGAGATTACGATAAATATACAAACAAAATAAACAAAGCTAAAAAAGATGTAGATTTACGTTTCGACTGGCTTGTAAAATACTTGGGAAACAAGGCAAAAAAAGCAGCCATGTAAGATAGTCACCGCCCACCACAAACGATAGGAACCAAACATCCCCCACCTCTCCCCATCCTTGACAAAAAGTCCCAGCAGAACAGCCAATCCCCACCCCGCATCTGCACCTTTTCCATCACAAAACCATCAAATGATCAAAGTGACTTAAGAAATCCCAAGAGGGACTCTGCCTATGAAAATCAAGAGCAATTCCATACTTATACAAACCCTGGTTGTAATCATCGGCATCAGCCTCTCAAGCCTGAGCGGCTGGTTTCTTTATGATGTTGAAGAGAAGGCGATAATCAGCGAGTTTCAAAAAGATGTAGATGAACGTGCGGCTTCATTGTACCGTGAGGTAACAATCCATCTTGAGACCTTGCACTCATTATCCATATTATTCAGCGGAGAGACTGTCCCGGAACTGGAAAAATTCAGTCTGGAGGCCAAAAAGATTTTGAATCGTCATGATGATATCCAGGCGCTTGAATGGATACCGCGTGTCATTCATGCAGAACGGGGCAGATATGAGTCAAAACAGCAGCAAAATTTCCCGGACTTTGAATTCACCGAACGGAAAGAACAAGGGCATATGGTGACGGCAAAAGAAAGGCAGGAGTATTTCCCCGTCTATTATATTGAACCATTAATAGGAAATGAACCAGCCTTTGGCTTTGACCTTGCGTCTAATTCCACCCGGCTTGAAGCGATCGAAAAATCGAGAGATACCGCTACACCTCTGGCAACCGCCAGCATTACTCTTGTTCAGGAGAATAAAAGAGGTTTTCTGGCATTTCTGCCGATATATAAAGGGATTCCATCAACAGTAGAAAAGCGCCGGAAAAACCTGAAGGGATTCATTCTTGGTGTCTTTCGGATCGGTGACATTTTTTCCGGTTCCGCCTTAAGCGATGAGACGCTGGGCATTGAGATGAAACTTGTAGACGAGACCTTGTCCTCCGGTCATGACATTATTCATCTTCATAAATCGAGGACTGGTTTTGCAGCCCTTGAGAACATTGACTACAGAAAAGAACTGCCTGATATTTGGGGGCGAAAATGGAGCCTCGTTGCTTCCCCCACATCAAGCTACATTACCATCAGACGGGATATGCTGCCACAAGCAACTTTTATTTCCGGCATCATCTTTACTATATTTATTGTTTTATATATTCACATAATCTCAAGGCGCGCGGCCACTATTGAAAAAATAGTCGTAGAACGGACAAATGAGTTAAATGAGGCGAACAAAAAGCTGGAAATGCTTTCAATCACTGATGGTCTGACAGGAGTCGCTAACAGAAGACATTTGGATGATTATCTTGACCATGAATGGCTGCGGGCAATACGAAACAAGTCATCCATGTCCTTCATTCTCATAGATATTGATTACTTTAAATTATATAACGACAACTACGGTCACCCCGAGGGTGACGAATGTTTGAAAAAGGTCGCAACAACGCTCAAAAGTCTCGGCCATCGCCCAGGAGACCTGGTTGCTCGATATGGTGGTGAGGAGTTTGCTATTGTACTCCCAGATACAGAAGAAGCGGTCTCTATGGCAAGGAACTGTCGAAAATCAATTAAGGAATTGCAGATACCCCATGAATTCTCAGAAGTCGCAGACGTTCTAACAATAAGTGTTGGCGTCTGCACAGTTGTTCCTGAAAAGGGGACGGACCCAGGGGAGCTGCTTAGTACTGCCGATAAAGCGCTCTATAAAGCGAAAGAAGGGGGAAGAAACAGGGTAGAGGAAATTTCAACTCTCTCTTGAAACCCTGAGCGAACACCTCTCCACTACCGCTAAACATCTCTCCCCATCCTTGACAAAAAGCCTCCGCTGTTCAATAATTGCATCATTTAAATGAGCAAATCTCCCCTAACCCCTCTTTGTCAAAGAGGGGAAAAGTTAACCTCCCCCTTTAGAAAAGGGGGTTTGAGGGGGATTTTGATAATATCAGGAACAAATGAAGTAATTTATCGGTTCCCCTTATTAAATGAGGCCACCCATGCTCAAAAAAACCGACATCGCCAAAAACTGGCTCCCCCGCTACACCGGGATGGGCCTCGACCAGTTCGGCGACTACGTACTCCTCACCAATTTCGACAACTACATGTCCAAATTCGTGGAGGAGTTCAACTGCGACCTCTACGGCGAGGGGCGGCCCATGCAGGCGGCCACAAATTCGGGCGGACTCACCATGATAAACTTTGGCATCGGCTCGTCCAACATGGCCACCATTATGGACCTCCTCTCGGCGCGGAAACCGAAGGGGGTGCTCTTCCTCGGCAAGTGTGGAGGATTGAAACAATCGACGGAAATCGGCCACTTCATCCTGCCAAACGCCGCCATCCGAGGCGAGGGGACGAGCGACGACTACTTCCCCCCAACAGTCCCGGCGCTTCCTTCCTTCAAAATACATAAATTCGTCTCCGAGATGGTGCTCACCCACGAGCAAGACTACCGCACCGGCGTAGTCTACACCACCAACCGCCGCGTCTGGGAGCACGATGAGCGTTTCCGTAAACGGCTGAAACAGATGACCTGTATCGCTATTGACATGGAAACAGCCACCTTCTTCGTTGTCGGTCATTATAACGAGATCGCACGGGGGGCGCTCCTCCTCGTTTCCGACGTGCCGCTCTCGCCCGAAGGGGTCAAAACGGAAGAATCGGACGAACAGGTGACACGGGAATGGTCCGACCTCCACCTCCATATCGGCATCGAATCGATGATGGAGATCGGCGACAAGGGGGAGCAGATCAAGCATTTCAGGTACTAAAGTAGGGGCAATCCCTTGTGGTTGCCCTTTTAAGGGTGGCCACGAGAGCCACCCCTACAGTACATTTACTAATGAGTTCATTGGTAAGAAGAGATAAATATTATGAAATCTCCCCTGCCCCCTCTTTGTCAAAGAGGGGAATAAACAAGTCCCCCTTTAACAAAGGGGGATTGAGGGGGATTTTCTAAACCAATAAAAAGAAAAATAGTTTCATGACCGCATTCACCATCCACGGCTTCTTCTACCCCTTTCGGGGCCTCACATTCCTCTTTAGGCACCCACGCCTTTTTAGCTGCATCGCCATCCCGCTCACCGTCAACACGCTGCTCTACGGCCTCTTCGTCTGGTTCACCGCCAGCCGATTGAAAGGGTGGATCAACTATTTCCTCCCTGCGGGCGACGCCTGGTACTGGACCGTCCTCTTTTATTTCACCGCCATCGTGGTGGGGCTCCTGGTCATCCTGATCGTGGTCTACACCTTCACCATCGTGGGGAGTATCCTTCTTTCTCCCTTCAACGATTTTCTGTCTGAAAAGGTGGAATTCATCCATACGGGAACAGGCAGAGACGAACCCTTCCGGTTAATGGCAGTCATGAAGGACTCGCTTCGCGCCGTCAAGGCGGAACTGGGGCGGCTCTTCCTCTACGCAGGAGGCTTCGGCATTCTCGCCCTGCTCAACCTCGTGCCCCCCATCGGGACCGCCGCCTACGCCATCCTGCTGCCCCCTTTTGCTCTCTTCTTTATCGCCTGGGAGTTCTTTGATTACTCCATGGAACGGCACAAACTGACCTTCGGGCTAAAACGTAAAACGAGCTTCAAAAACGGCCTCACCTTCATCGCCTTCGGTGCAGGCGCGGGGCTTCTGCTCATGATTCCGATCATCAACCTCGCCACCATCCCCGTCTGCGTTACGGGAGCGACGCTCCTCTTCTGCGATCTGAAAAAGGCGGGCCGCATCGCCGTTTCTCCGGAAAAAGCAACTTCATGAAATCAAACATCAGGGATCATGCACTGGAACATGTCGATGATGAAACAGCCAAAGCGCTGGAAGACCCCCTCTGGTGGAACACGGGACGGAAATCAATTATCCGCAGCTTCCTCAAAGCGGAGGGCAAACCTGCAAGAAAAATTATGGATATCGGCTGCGGCTCGGGCATCAACTTCGACGTCCTGTCGGAATTCGGGACAGTCGTCGGCATCGACAGATCATCTCGCTTGGCGAAAAGAGCACGCGACAGAGGGATCGCCGAACATGTCTATGAGGAAGATGTCTTCAATTTAAAAGATATGGGAGAGGTAGACCTCTTTACTCTCTTTGATGTTTTGGAGCATATGGAAGACGATTCAGGATTTCTCACTAAGCTCGGCAAATCATCCAACCACCATTCCCTGCTCATCAGCGTTCCCGCGTGTCCCTTCCTCTTCAGCGAGCATGACAGGTTACTGCATCATCAAAGACGCTATTCAAGGGCAATGCTTGAAGAAGTACTCTCAAAAAATGGTTACCAGATTATTAAGATGAGTTACTTTATGTTTTTACTTTTCCCTTTTATCCTGTTGGCACGAGGAGAGGAGAAGATCGCCGCCATGTTGGGCCGACGGAAAACAACCGTTCGCCTCGGTGTGGTTCCCGGCTGGCTGAATAGCATCCTGACGAAGGTTTTGCAACTGGAAACGATCATCTCCGGCCCTTTCTCTTTCCCTTTCGGTCTTTGGCTGTTCGTCCTGGCAAGGCATGAGGGATCGACTGAAAACTAACACAACAAACATGACGCCCGTTCTTTACATTCTACCCATCATTGCCTTTGTCATCTCAAGCCTGCCGATCATTGCCCTCAACTATCCCGAAGGGCACGACTGGCTTTTCGAACTTGTAAGAATTTCTGAATATTCAACAGCTCTTGCGAATGACCAGTCCCCTCCCTATTGGGGGGAGAATCTCTACGGCGGGTATGGCTCGCCCATCTTTCTCTTTTATGCGCCGTTCTACCTGCTCGCCTCCTCCATCACCTCATCTCTCACCGGTTCCATCACACAGGGCGGCTCGCTTGCAACGCTCCTCTTCACCCTCGTTGCCGTCATCTCTATGTTCTATTTTGTAAAAGGTGCCCTTGAGAAAGTGCCATCCGCCAGGATCGCGGCGGCCCGTGTTGCGGCCTGTTTCTTTGTACTTAACCCCTATCTCATCTGCGACAAATTCCTGAGGAATGCAAACGCCGAATACGCGGCGCTTTGCCTTGCGCCCCTCCCTCTTTACGGCCTGCTCATCATCGGTCAAAAGCCAAGGCTCGGCAGCCTCATTCTCTCCGCCGGGTTTGCCCTCACCATCATGGCCCACAACCTGACGGCACTCGTGGTGGCGACGCTCCTTTCTTTCCTCGCAGTCGTTCTCTATCTCCCGACTAAAGACGTAAAACTCTTCGGCAGGATTGCAGGAAGCCTCGGCCTCGGGCTCGGCCTTTCCATCTTCTTCTGGCTCCCCGCCCTCTCTTACAAGTCGCTGGTTAAACTCGGACAAATAACGACAGGCAAGTTCGACTTCCACAACCAGTTCCAGCCGTTTTCTACATTTTTCGGCTACGATCGCTTTTTCTCGTCCGGCCTGCTCGTCCCGGCGGCCCTCATCGCCGCCATTGCCCTTCTCTGGTTTGCACGCAGTTCGACTGATGTTCGTTTCAAAAGGCTGGCGCTCTTTTCATTCATCGCGTCCCTTTTCTTTATTTTCTTACAGACAAGGCCGAGCATGCCAATTTGGGAGAATGCACCCTTCCTACCGCTCTTCCAATTCTCCTGGCGGATGATGGGGCCACTTGCGCTTCTCTCTTCCCTGCTTGCCGGACTCACCTTTGCATGGTTCATGAGGGACAAATCAACGAAAGTTGTCGCCGCTGCCGAGGTCGCCTTGCTAGCACTGGCCGTTATGAACGCATACCCGCACCTCAATTCGACGAAGATGCTCAAGGACGATGTGCGGATACAGCTGCCGGGTCTTCTCAAGGGGCGGTCCATAAAAACGAAAGAAATGACTGCCACGGTGCTCGACGAGTATCTGCCGAAAGGAACATCGGCGAGGGCAGGGCAGGGCAGGGAACCTGTCGTTCGGGGCGGCGCCGGAGTCGATATAAAGGTGCTAAAAGAAAGCGGCACGGAGATCGTCTTTGAAACAAGGAGCGAAGCCCCCGCACAGGTCAACGTGGCGCGCTGGTTTTTCCCCGAGTGGCGCGGCACCGTCAACGGCGACGCGGTGACGGTCAAAAAGAACCAAAAAGGAGGCGTCGCCCTCGATCTCCCGGCGGGAACGAACAGCGTCATTTTAAAGCTTCTCCCGCCGCCACTCCGGCGAACGACACTCTGGATCAGTATCGGCTGCCTCTTTCTCTGGCTCCTGATCCTGACAGGGTTCATCTTGAAACGCTGCCAATGCGGCAGCCGACCCGGCAACGACTTTGAGGAGGCTTGAGGTTGATATTTCGGTGTGTCCTCACACCGAAACAATAGTGATCTACTCATTCATTTCGGTGCAGGGATGCACCGAAATACCAAAGAGACAACTATGATATTAGCTAATCAATGAAACCCCGTCCAAAAAAACCTTTCATCTCCCCAGAACGTCACACCACCATCCGGCAGGGGATCATCGATCTCCTCGTAGGGGAAACGCTTAATGCGCGTGATATCTCGGCGGGCGTCCATATCTCGGAAAAGGACGTCTACGACCACCTGGAGCATATCCGGCGTTCGAAGCCGAAGGAGTTGGTAGTCATCCCCGCCGAGTGCAGGAGTTGCGGCTTCGTCTTCCAGAAACGGGAGCGGCTGAAAAAACCGGGCCGTTGTCCCCTCTGCCACAAAGAGTCCATCAGAGCGCCGCGATTTTGCATTCATCCCTCGAAAGGGTGAAAGGCGAATTCCGTTGAGCTTTCTTACCCCCCTGTAGTAGAATCGCCTGACTAAAACAAACGCCACCCGGAAAGGAAAAAGTGCCATGAAAATAAAAACGCTCGCCCTGTTGATGACCTCCCTCCTGCTTGCCGGATCGACCGCCTTCGCAGGGACCTACAAGACGATCAACCCGAAAGAAGCAAAGGCGATGATTGACAAAAAGAAAGGAAAACCTTTTCTCCTCGATGTGAGAACGAAGGAGGAATATAACGGTCCGGCAGGCCATATCAAGGGGGCGAAGCTCATCCCCATCGGCGAGATTGATTCTCGGCTCGGTGAGATCGAAAAGCAGAAAGAGAAGGACGTCATCGTCTACTGCGCCGTGGGGGGGCGGAGCAGCCGGGTGAGCAGGCTCCTCGCTTCAAAGGGATTCAAAAAGATCTACAACATGGTGGGCGGCATGACGGAATGGAACCGTCTCGGCTACGAGGTTGAAAAGAGTGATTAGATTTGTATCTGCGCTGAGTGTTTTCTCTCTGCTGCTCCTTTTTACCTTTTTCGCAGGCTGCGGAAACCGCTCCGAAGAGACGGAACTCCCTCCCGAATTCAGGCCTTATCTCTCTCCGGGAATGAAGGCGGCAGATTTCCAGGGGAGGACCATGGAGAACAAATTCCTCAGGTTCTCAAAATATAAAGGGCAGGTCATTCTTATGACCTTCTGGCGGAAGAAATGCGGGATCTGCGCGAACTACCTGCTTGAACTGGAGAAAGTCCACCAGAGATACAAGGGGAGGGAGTTCACCTCCTTCGCCATAAACGGGGACAACCTGGATTACGTCCCCTCGCACAAGATCATCGAGTTCGTAAAAGAGAGAGGCATTACCTACCCCTCCTGGCTGGACGATCAGAGAGAGGCGACGGAAGGCTACAAGATCATTAAAATCCCCATCACCTTCCTCATCGACAGAAAAGGCGTCATTGCCGATATCCAGTATGATCCCGTCGATTGGAACACCCCGGAAAACAGGGTGAAGATAGAAAAACTCCTCTGATTTCTTAAAAAAACAATATATGTCGTGACAAAACGATTTTTTTTATGATAAAGTTATCGACAATTATTTTCAGCTATGATGACACATAAGTAAACTTTAATTTCAGGAGGTGGATTTATGTTTTCAAAAAGCTGTTTTATCAAGATTGTTCCCCTTTTACTTCTGTTTTTTTCCTTTTCAGCATGTTCCGACAACAACTATATTTCAACTGACATGGCAGGCGTTGCATCGAAAGGTCCGGTTATAGGTGGATCTGCCACCGCTTATGAAATTAATGCGGACGGCACAAAGGGCGACGAACTCGGAACGGCGACAACCAATAACGATGGTTCTTTTAATATGGGCCTCGGATCATATCGGGGTTCTGTTCTAGTAGAGGTAGTAGGTGGAACCTATGTGGATGAAGCTACAGGCAATACAGTCAACAACACCATGCTAAGAGCAATATTCTCTTCCGTGCAGGGGAGATTGTCCGTGGCGGTCACGCCCTTTACCGAGATGGCGACGCAGTATGCAGAAAACCTCGGCAGCCTTTCGCCGGAAAATATAGATGCGGCCAACGATGCCGTTTCAGACCTTCTCGGAGGAATCGATATTAATGCAACGAAGCCGATAGACGCCTCGGGTAAAGTTTTGCCGAGCGCCTCACAGGAGGAGATTGATTACGGTCTCATGCTTGCCGCTGTATCCCAGATGTCAGCCGATACGGGGCTAACCGTCGATGAGGCAATCAGCAACCTGACGGACGACCTTGCCGATGGCTACCTGGATACAAGTGGACCTGAACTGACAGATGCACTTGAAGCCTTCATAGAGTCTGAGCATAATGCGACCGAAGTTACCTCTGTATTCGATACAGAGGTGACAAATACCCTCGTCGAATTCGTCCCCTCTGTACCGAAGCTTAAGGCAAGTCCCATTGTTGCTGGCGGAACAAAATTTGTTGAAGCAGCAACTTTTGAAATAACTTTGCCTGTTAGCAGAAACACGGCTGCTGCCAAAATAACCCCCCTGACATCATCGACAAAGCTTGGATCATTTATTGAATTACCTACAAGTTATAAAGCTGAAAGTTCCGACAGGATAACCATAACATTTAAAGTGGCAGACTACGAGTACGGCGATTATTATCCGGTTGTCAATCTTTACGATAAAGGATGTCTTAATGAACAGGGCCTCCTGCCTTCATTGATAGATGCAATGTCCTGTAGATCGTCTGCATACAAAGCTGACGTGAAGTCTCCTTCAGTTTACTATGCAATCTATAATGATTCTGGTGTAGGGACTAAAGAAGTTTCCAAAATCGAAATCCCTTATTTCACCATCATCCCTGCTGGCGCCCCTGCCCTTACGGCGGTCCAGATGGATAAAGAGGTTATTCATCTTGCCAATCCGGGTGAACTGACTACCGTTCTTTCTGTCAATGGGAATACGGAGGGAGCTTTGGTGCTTTATTATGATTCTACCCAGGTTTATCAGGTTGAAAACAAGCCTTCAACTCTTGACGAGGGAAGCACAGATCGAATCACCGTAGTAACGAATGAGACCTCATTTAAGACATACACAGACTATCATCCGTTTGTAACCATTTACGATTATGATCCAACAATGGGAAGCGCAGATACTTGGGTTGTAGAATACTTATATGATTCTATACCTTCTACCACGAATTACGTTGTTTCAGGTGCTAACAGAAAAACAGGTGAGACGTTCAAATATAGAACTGATATCCTTATTCCATGGGTAACTGTTGGCAAGTAAAAAATAACCTTCTAACTAAAGAAGCCCCGTCGGCACTTTCAATAGCTGATGGGGCTTCTTTGTACCTAAAAGTATTGCAGTTCTCTCGATCTACTCAAAAAGCGCAATCAGTTTTTTCTGCTCCATCTCCCAACAGTAGCGGCTAATAAACGCCTCACGTCCTTTTTCTCCACTCGCCTTCGCCTTATCCGGATTGGCGAGCATGTAGGAAACTCCCGTCGCAATATCTACGGAGGATTTGGCATCCACCAGCAAGCCGCAGTTGGCCTCCCTTACCACAACCGCGCTCTCGCAACTGGACGGCGCGACAACAGGCAGGCCTGCATGCATGCAGGAAAAAAGACGCCTGCTCTGCGCATCGAATCCTGCCCCGACGCCGGAGAGTACGAGGCCTATGTCTGCGTTCTCCATGTAGGCGAGCATTTTGCCGTACGGGAGTCCTTCGAGAAAAACGGCCCGGCCGGTCAGTTCTCGTTCTCTGATTGTCTCTTTCAGTGCGGCGCGGTCGAGACCCGTCTTGCCTATAAAAAGGAAAAAGACGTCATCATTGCAGGAGGAGACATTTTCCGCTACCTCCAGGGCGCTGGACATTTCATTCCAATCGGAGAAATCTCCCAGCACGGCAACGACCCGCTTACCTTTCAGGTTCTCCCTCGCCTTTGCCTTGTCCTCCTCGCCAGACGTATTGGCTGCCGCCGGAGCGGTCAGGATTGCTTCGGAACGGGGACAAAACCCGGCATACTTTTCCCTGTTGCCCTGCATGGCTCCGTCGAATAGGGCGCCGTGAAGTCCAACCGATTTCGCCGTCTTTTGTTCGAACACTCTCACAAGGTCCCCTGCTGCTTTGGAAAGAAAATCGACTTTCAGGTCTTTCTCGGGCGCGCTTTTTTCAGTAACGTCGTAGATGATCTTTGCATTCCCGAACTTGTTGCTTTTCAAAAAAAGGAGATGTTCCAGGTGGGCGGCGTAAATAATACCGATGCTTCCCTTCATCTTGTCGAGGGTCGGTTTCAGCTTCTTGCAGTATCTTTTTCCGCCCCCCTTGCCGCTGACAATCTTAACGGTAAAAACAGTCATCCCCTGTGACTCGGACCTGACAACAGCGTCCGCTCCTTTCGGGATCTCCTGGCGCAGGAAGAGAATAGGCGTCGGGCCCGCCTCCCGAAGAGTAGTCAGAAAAAGACCTTGTCTTTGAGTCGGTTTTTGATCGTTTATAAGAAATATAATGCTTTTTTTCTGCGGCGTCTTCGTTATCATTTTTCGGATGTAAGAATAAACACTCAACGAGGTATCCTGGGAT